>USAC01000052.1 GCA_900552475.1 uncultured Eubacteriales bacterium
GACCGCAGCGAGTATAACGGTGTCGTCACCGCCGACGCCGACGGGCAGCACAGCGTTGCCGATGTGACGGCACTCTGCCGCGCCATGCGCGACGAGACGGGGCTCTGGCTCGGCGTGCGGGATTTCTCGCTCGACCATGTCCCGGCCAAGAGCCGTTTCGGCAATAAGCTGACCCGCTCGATCTTCCGCATCTTCTACCATGTCACTATCTCCGACACACAGACGGGACTGCGCGGCTATCCGAACTGTATGACCGAGCGGCTGCTCGGCTGCCCTGGCAGCCGCTACGAATACGAGACGAAGATGCTCATTCTCTGCGCCGAGGAGCATATTCCTATGAGGTGCCAATCGAGACGATCTACCTCAACGACAACGCCAGCTCGCACTTCAACCCCATCAAGGACTCCTACCGGATCTACCGGCTGTTCTTCGGGACGTTTGTGAAGTTCCTGCTCTCATCGGTCAGCTCGGCGCTCATCGACCTGCTGCTGTTTAACCTGCTGATCCACCACGTGTTCGGCGTCGACACGACGCACATCTTCCTCGCCACGGCCATCGCCCGCGTTTGCTCGTCGATTTACAATTTCCTGATGAATCAGAAGGTCGTCTTTGCCAGCCGCGGCGGCACCGGCGCGGCGCGGATGAAGTAGTACGCGCTCGCCGCCGTGCAGATGCTCTGCTCGGCGGGGCTTGTCTCCCTGCTGACGCACCTCCTGCCGCACACGCCCACGCTCAACAAGCTCATCGTCGATACGCTGCTCTTCTTCTGCAGCTACGCAATCCAGAAGCGGTTCATTTTCCGGAACAAGCAGAATTAACAGGAAATGCTCCCGGATTTTTCCGGGTTGGTCGTAAAACGATTCATAGCAATATGCCATGCCTTGGCTCTCCCTTCGGGAGAGCTGTCACCGCAGGTGACTGAGAGGGTCTTGCAGCTTTTCGAGAACTTGCAGCATTTCCCCTCTCCGACCTCGCTGCGCTCGGCCACCTCTCCCAGAGGGAGAGGCGAGGGATGCTTGGGAAGTATGCATTTCATCTAAGCAAATGAACCAAAAACAGGCACAGCGGATGATTTCGCTGTGCCTGTTTACCGTCTCATGCGGCCCGTCCATTTTCCCCGGGAGCATTTTTTATTGCCCGCTCCGCGCAGTTTATGCTATAATAGATCCACCGACTATGCAGGAGGTGCTTTCATGGAGCCACAGCAATACGAACAGCGGGGGTATCTGCGGGAGGATTTCCGCCTCTTCCACCTCGCCGACAGCGATCGGCCGGAGATTGCCTACCACTACCTCACGTTTCACAAGATCATCCTCCTGCTCGCGGGGCGAGCGGGGTACTGCGTCGAGGGCGAGCGGTACGAGCTCGCGCCGGGTGACCTCGTCGTGATCGGCCGCGGCAGCATCCACCGCCCGGAGCTGCGGCAGGGCGACTTCTACGAGCGGATGATCCTCTACATCTCGCCCGAATTTCTCGAGAAAAACAGCACGCCGGACTGCGATCTCGCCGCGTGCTTCCAGCAGGCGCAGAGCCGGTTTCAGTACGTCTACCGCACAGGCGCGGACGACGAGATCAGCCCCCTGCTCACCGCGCTGGAGCAGGCCGGGCGCTCGGAGGAATTCGGCGCGGCGCTGCTGCAACGGGCCGTCGCGGTGCAGCTGCTCGTCCAGCTCAACCGCACGGTGCTCGCGCGCCACGCCATCCCCGCCGCCGCGGGCGACAGCAAGATCGTCGCCATTCTGCAGTATCTGAACCTCCACCTGACCGAGCCGATCACCATCGACGAGCTGGCCGGGCGGTTCTATCTCAGCAAGTACCACATGATGCGCCGCTTCCGCCAGGAGACGGGCTACACCATCCACCACTACCTGATGGAAAAGCGGCTCATGCTCGCCCAGCAGCTGCTGCGCACCGGCGCGCCGCTCGCGCAGGTCTGCTTCGATGTGGGGTATCAGGACTACTCCACCTTCTCCCGCGCGTACAAAAACCACTTTGGCCGCGCCCCGTCGGCAGATACGCAGCGCTAAGAGCATTTTTTGCAAAAAGTTGAGCACCCAGTGCGGTTTACTTCTGAAAATCATGCCATATAATAGGACACATAAACTCCCGCACGGCGGGCAATCATCGTTCCTGCGCCGGAGAGGTGCATCGGAAGAGAGGAGATCACATGAAATTTCTGAAAAACAACTGGTTTATCGTCTGCATGCTGACGGGTATCGTGCTTGGCTGCATCGTGGGCGGTATCTGGCCCGCTTTCGGCCTGAAAATTGAGTTCCTCGGAACCCTCTTTGTCAATATGATGTTCTGCGTCGTGGTGCCGATGGTGTTCTGCTCCATTAGCTCCGCTATCGCCAACATGAAGAACATGAAGCGCGCCGGTAAGATCATGGGTACCACGATCGCGACGTTCCTTGTCACCGCCGCCATCTCGGGCGTACTGATGTACATCGTCTGCCGCATCTTCCCGCTCGTCAGCGGCCAGTACACCGTCAGCGAGGGTGAGGTCGGCGACACGCTCGGCTGGCAGGATATGATCGTCAACTTCTTCACCAAGCCCGACTTTACGGAACTGCTGAGCCGCCGCGCGATTCTGCCCCTGATTGTGGCGGCCGTGCTGTTCGGCTTCGGCATCCAGATGGCCGGCGGCCCGGAGACAAAGACCGCCAAGATCCTCGAGGATCTGACGAATTGCATCATGAAGACCGTCAAGCTCATCACCTACTATGCGCCCATCGGTTTCTTCGGCTTCTTCGCCTACCTCGTCGCGACGTACGGTCCCGAGCTGATCGGCGACTACAGCCGCACTCTCATCATCTACTATCTGATGAGCTTCGCGTACATGTTCATCTTCTTCCCGATCTACGCCCGCTTCGGCGGAGGCAAGGGCGCGGCGAAGGTCATGTTCTCCAAACTCTTCCGCCCGGCGGCGGTGTCGTTCGGCACCTGCTCCTCCGTTGCGACGATCCCCACGAACATGGAGGTCGCTGAGGAGACCGGCATCCACAAGGACGTCACGGACATCGTCCTCCCCCTCGGCGCGACGATGCACATGGACGGCTCGTCTATGTCCGCCATCGTGAAGGTCGCGTTCCTGTTCGGCATCTTCGGCATGGACTTCTCCACCGGCAAGGCGCTCATCGCCATCATTGTCGCGGTGTTCTCCTCCGTGGCCATGTCCGGTATCCCCGGCGGCGGCGGTACGGGTGAGCTCGTCATCTGCACGATCTTCTTCCCCGACCAGCTGGCCGTGGCGTACCCCATCGCGCTGGCTATCGGCAACCTGATTGACCCGCCCGCCACCATGGTCAACTCCGCCGGTGACTATGTCGTCTCCTTCATCGTCGCCCGCTTCGTCGACGGTAAGGACTGGCTGCAGAAGCACCTCGCCGCCCAGACCGACAGCGCGGCTGAGTAACCGACTTGACAATCCCCTCCCCGGTTGGATATAATGAACCAACAGAGGAGGGGATTTTTCATGCAGCTCTACTTCAAGCAACGCCTGTTCAGCTGGTTCGACAGCTATGATATTTACAACGCCGCCGACGGCTCCGTCGCCTTCACCGTGGAGGGCCAGCTTGCGTGGGGGCACTGCCTGCACATTCTCGACCCGCAAGGGCGGCACATTGCCACCGTCCAGCAGCGCGTGCTGACGTTCCTGCCGAAGTTCGACCTCTATGTCGGTGAGCGCTGCATCGGCCAGATCCGCAAGGAGTTCACCCTCTTCCGCCCATCGTTCGTGCTCGACGGGCTCGGCTGGCAGGTGGAAGGCAGTTTCATGGAGTGGGACTACCGCATCACGGACGGCCGCGGCCGCGAGATCGCCGCCATCAGCAAGGAGATTTTCCACCTGACGGACACCTATGTCATCGACGTTCACGACAGCGCCGACGCGCTCGGCGCGCTGATGGTCGTGCTGGCCATCGACGCGGAGAAGTGCTCGCGGAACTGAACTGTATAGCAGCAAAGGCCTGCCCCGCTTTGGCCGGGCAGGCCTTTGCTGCTATATGCGTTGGCAGTGAAAAGTCTCACAGAGTGCGCGGCTCGGGGCCGCGAATAAAATGAAATCCGTTTTTTGCGGCGTGTACGCCGCAAAAAACACTTTGCGCGCAGCGGAGTGTCGCAGGCCAGCAAAGCTGGCCGAGGCGCGGAGCGAAGCGCCCCCCTCCCCCAAAAGGGAAGAGCCCTTTTGGGGGAGGATAAAAAAGGTGCTGCGCCACAGGCGCAGCACCTTTTTATCATTCAAAAGACTCAGCCGTTCTCACGCATCTTCGCGAAGCACTCGCTGCAGTACACGGGGCGGTCGCTCTTCGGCTCGAAGGGCACCTTCGCCTCGCCGCCGCAGGCAGCGCAGACAGCCGTGAAGTACTCACGGGGACCGCGGGCGGCGTTCTTGCGTGCATCGCGGCAGGACTTGCAGCGCTGGGGCTCGTTCTGGAAGCCGCGCTCAGCATAGAACTCCTGCTCACCGGCGGTGAACACGAACTCCTTGCCACACTCTTTGCACACCAAAGTCTTATCTTCGTACATGATTTTACCCTCTCTTTGAGAAAAATATATTGCGTTCAGCTCTTGCTGATGTCGCCGGATGATAGCTGCCGCGCGATTTTGCGGCGAATACGCTGTACAGCGTTGTCTACCGATTTGGGGGACTTACCCACGGTTTCTGAAATTTCACGGCATGTCAGGCCGTCCAAATAGAACCCTAAAACTTTGACCTCGAACTCAGATAACAACTTGTGGGCACTGTCCAGCAAATTGGCAGTCTTTTCTCTGTCAATCAGCAAGACCTCGGGATCAACCTGTGCGAAAGCGGTATTGGCGTCAAAGAATGCAGGATGCAGGGGAACGGATTGGTTGAGCGGCGAATGCTTCCCGGCGGAGGCGGCGCGCAGCGCCGTGCATAGCCGGTTGCGGATGCAGGTATCGGCAAAGGTGCGGAAGGCCGCGTCGCGCCCGGGGTCATACTCCCGGATCGCCTTGAGCAAACCCAGCATCCCCTCCTGCAGCAGATCCTCACTGTCGCCCCCGGCGAGGAAATACGGCCGCGCGCAGCTGCGCACAAGGCGGTAGTACCGGTGGGCGAGGATCTCCTCGGCCGCGCGGCTGCCGGAAGCGGCGCAGGCACACAGCTCCTCATCGGAGCGGGACTGCAGTTGGGTGTACCCCATCGCTTTGTCATTCACCATGATGTATTATACCTTTTCAATAAATAACTTGTCAAGCAATTCGCGAAAGTTTGGAAGTTCTGTTCTTTTTATACCAGCTTTTTTATGAAATCAGCCAAATCTGTCGCCACTTCATGAGCCAATTCGACTGTCTTGGCCTCCACCATCACGCGGATGAGCGCCTCGGTGCCGGACGGACGGAGCAGAATCCGCCCCTCACCCGCGAGCGCCGCCTCGCGCTCGCGCACCTGTGCCCAGACGGTCTCGTCGGCCATGATGCGCTCCTTCACGCCGCCGGAGTGCGGTACGGCGACGTTGATAAGCTCCTGCGGATACTGTCTGCAGCAGGAGACGAACTCGGAGACGGGCAGGCCCGAGACATGCAGCGCCTGCAGGAACTGCAGCGCCGTCAGCTCGCCGTCGCCGGTCGTGGCATAGTCGCGGAAGATCGTGTGGCCCGACTGCTCGCCGCCGATGGCGTAGCCGCACTCGATCATCTTCTCGAGCACGTGGCGGTCGCCGACGTCGGTACAGACGAGGTCGATGCCGTGGTTGCGGCAGAACTCATGCAGGCCGAGGTTCGACATGACGGTCGCGACGATGGCGTTGCCGCTGAGCTTGCCATCGTGCTTCATGGCGAGGGCGCAGACTGCCATGACCTTGTCGCCGTCGACCACGCCGCCCTTCTCGTCGATCAGGAGACATCGGTCCGCGTCCCCGTCGAAGGCGATGCCGAGATCGTAGCCGCCCTTGACGACGCCCTCGGCCAGCGACTCCAGATGCGTCGAGCCGCAGTGCTCGTTGATGTTCACGCCGTCCGGATCGCAGTGGATGAAGTCCGCCTGCAGGTGCAGGCTGTCAAAGAGCATCGGCGCCGTGGCCGAGGCCGCGCCGTTGGCGCAGTCGACGAGCGCGCGCATGCCCGTGAGGTCGCAGTCCACGCTCGAAAGCAGGTGCTGAACATAGAGTTGCTTCATCTGGCGCATGCCGTGGAAGCGGCGGCCGATCTCGCCGCGGGTCTTGTCGGCCATGGGCGCGCCAGAAAGAATCAACTCCTCGATCCGCTCCTCCATCTCGTCCGACAGCTTATAGCCGCGGCTGTCGAAAATTTTGATACCGTTGTGCTCATAAGGATTGTGCGAGGCCGAGATGACGATGCCCGCGTCCGCCTTTTCCAGAACGGTCAGATACGCGACGGCCGGGGTCGGGATCGTCCCGAACGGCATCACGTCGCCGCCCGCGGCGCAGATACCGGCCATCAGCGCCGCCTCGAGCATATCGGAGGAAATACGCGTGTCCTTACCGATGGCGATCGCCAGTCTGTGCTTTTTCTCCTCCGCCAGAACCGTCGTCAGCGCGCGGCCAACCTGAAAGGCGAGGTCGACCGTCAGATTTTCGCCGACGACGCCGCGGATTCCGTCCGTTCCAAACAGTTTACCCATAAAAAGCTCTCCTCATATATACCAATTTCCAATTCAATTGCGTTTCAATCTGTAAAGTCGTTGTTCTTTACAGCGATTACAAATCCAACTGTTGCTGTCCCGGCATCTCCATGTGCAGATGGCGGTACGCCTTCTGCGTCACGCAGCGCCCGCGCGGGGTACGCGTCAGAAAGCCGAGCTGCATCAGATACGGCTCATAGACATCCTCGAGCGTGACCGCCTCTTCCCCAATCGTCGCCGCGAGCGTCTCCAGCCCCACGGGGCCGCCGCCGTAATTCTCGATGATTGCGCGCATCATCCGCCGGTCGATGGGATCGAGCCCGAGCTGGTCGATCTCCAGCGCCTGCAGCGCGTGGTCGGCCACCTCGCGCGTGATGGTGCCGTCGGCGACAACCTGCGCAAAGTCGCGCACGCGGCGGAGCATCCGGTTCGCGATACGCGGCGTTCCGCGCGAGCGGCGGGCGATCTCGAGCGCGCCGCTCTCCTCAATCGGAACCTCCAGAATTCCAGCGCTGCGCGTGACAATCCGCGTCAGCTCCTCCGGGGTGTAGAGCTCGAGCCGCAGCGTCACGCCGAAGCGGTCGCGCAGCGGAGCCGAGAGCTGCCCGGCGCGGGTCGTCGCGCCGATGAGCGTGAACTTCGGCAGATCGAGCCGGATGGAGTTGGCCGAGGGGCCCTTACCGATGATGATGTCGATGGCATAGTCCTCCATCGCGGGATAGAGGATCTCCTCCACCGAGCGGTTGAGCCGGTGGATCTCATCGACGAAGAGAATATCGTTTTCGCTCAGGTTCGTCAGAAGCGCCGCGAGATCGCCGGGCTTTTCGATCGCGGGGCCGGAGGTGATGCGGATGTTCACACCCATCTCCGCAGCGATGATGCCCGCGAGCGTCGTCTTGCCGAGGCCGGGCGGGCCGTGCAGCAGGACGTGGTCGAGCGCCTCGGAGCGGCGGCGCGCCGCCTCAATGAAGATCGAGAGGTTCTGCTTCGCCTTCTCCTGCCCGATATACTCGCGCAGCGTGTGCGGGCGCAGGGAGTTCTCGTTGCTGTCCTCCGGGAGGAGGGACGTGGAGACGAGCGGCTCTTCCTCATAGAAATGGCTGCCGTAATCAATGCTCAAGCTGCTCCCTCCTTACCGTACCATTTTCTTCAGTGCCTGCCGGATGATCTCCTCAAGCGGCTGCTCCATGTCGACGCCCTTGAGCGCCGCGGCGATCTCCGGCGTACCGTACCCGAGGACGGCCAGCGCCGCCGACGCCTCGCCCGCCTTGTTCGCGCCGCCCGCGGCGATGACCGGGACGGGTCCGTCGGAGGAGAACGACGTCTGCTCCTTGGCGAGCTTGTCCTTCAGCTCGAGGATGATGCGCTGGGCAATCTTCTTGCCGATGCCCGGCGCGGCGGTAAGCGCCTTCTCGTCCCCCGTCACGATGGAGAGGGCGAGGTTGTTCGGCGTCGTGGACGAGAGAATCGCGAGCGCGGCCTTCGGCCCGACGCCGGAGACGCCGATGAGCATCTTGAAGCTGCTGAGCTCCTGCTGACTCGAAAAGCCGAAGAGTTCGAAAATCTCCTCGCGCACATGGAGATAGGTGAAGAGCTTCGCCCGCTCGCCCTTTTTCAGCCGGGAAATCGTATAGTTCGTCGTCGCGCAGGCGTATCCCACGCCGCCGCAGTCGATCACGGCGAGGTTCGGGCCGATCTCGGCCACGGTGCCGCTCACATAATAAAACATCTCAGACCGTCTCCTTCACTTGCGGATCCGCGCGCCGCAAAAGGCTCGTGGCGCTGCGCGCGTGGCAGATGGCAAGGGCCAGCGCGTCGGCCGCGTCGTCCGGGCGCGGCACCGCCTTGAGCCGCAGCAGGTGGCGCGTCATGTCCATCACCTGACGCTTTTCGGCCAGACCGTACCCCACGACGGCCTGCTTGACCTGCATGGGCGTGTATTCATAGACCGGCAGCTGCATCTTCTCAATCGTGCAGAGGATGACGCCGCGGCCATGCGCCACGGCGATGCCGGTCGTGATATTCTTGCTGAAAAACAGCTCCTCGATCGAAACCTCGTCGGGCTTCACGTCCCGCAGGAGCTGCTCCATATCCGTCTCGATCTGCAGCAGGCGCGTCGCCAGCGGGAGACCCGCCGGGGTGGTGATGGTACCGTAGCTCTCCATGCGCAGGCGGGTTCCCTCCGCGTTCACGACGCCGAAGCCGATCGTCGCGACGCCGGGGTCAATCCCCAGAATCCGCATGGCCGTACCTCCCCTTTCCGCTTTTCCATATTTTCACAGTACCAATTATTATATCAAAGCCTATACGAAAAGGCAATATAAAACTCCCGTTTAGGTTTTTCTCGACAATCGTGCAAAATGTGCTACAATAGGCCGTGAGGTGATGACAAAATGAAAACTGAGCAGGAGATGAACGCCATCATTTCACGGCTGAAGGCGCTGTATCCGGACGCGATGTGTTCGCTGGATTATGAAAAGGACTATGAGCTGCTGTTCTCCGTGCGGCTCGCGGCGCAGTGTACGGACGCGCGCGTCAATCTCGTGACGCCCGCGCTCTTCGCGCGCTTCCCGCGGCTGGAGGACTACGCCGTGGCCACACCCGAGGAAGTCGGCGAATACATCCGCTCGTGCGGCTTCTGGCGGGCGAAGGCACGCGACATCGTCGCCTGCGCGCAGCAGCTGCTCGCGCGCTTTGGCGGTCGCGTGCCTGACAACATGGACGATCTTCTCAGCCTGCCGGGTGTCGGACGAAAAACCGCCAACCTCATCCTCGGCGACATCTACGGACAGGAGGGCTATGTCTGCGACACGCACTGTATCCGCATCACGGGGCGGCTCGGCATTACGGACGGCAGCAAGGACCCCGTGAAGGTTGAGCAGCAGCTGCGCCGGTGTCTGCCGCCGGAGGAATCGAACAATTTCTGCCACCGGATGGTGCTGCACGGCCGTGCCGTCTGCACGGCCCGCGCCCCGCAGTGCGAAAGCTGCACGCTGCGCGACCTCTGCGACACGGGAACCCCAACAGAACAATCCTGAAAGACCTTTTTGACAGCCTAAAACAAGCGGCCTGCACATAAACTATGTGCAGGCCATTTGTTTTGATGGGAGGACATGTGCATGGAGCGGGAGATTTTCGCGGACGGACGCGCGGCGGGGACGCTGCGCACAGAACCGGACGGGGCCGACACCTGTTTTTCCCTCTCCTGCCGTCTCGGGCCGGGGCTGTGGCGACTCTGGGCCGAGGGGACGGCGGGGCGTCTGCTGCTGGGAACGCTTGAGGGCGGCGGCCCCGTCTCGCTGCGGCGGCGCTTTTCCGATCGGCTCGTGCGGCCCGTGGGGACAGTGGTGCGCGGCCTTGCCGAGGAGGTCGGCGCAGCGCGGGCGGACGCGTGGCGCCCGGCACGGGAGGTGCCGTCCTTCCACGCCGCGGCGGCGCTGCCGGAGGGCGCGCTCGTGCGCCGGGCGGGTTCGGTCTGGCTCGCGGCGGTTCCCTGCGCGGAGGATGCCCCCTTCCCGCTGACGGAGCTATTCTGTCTCGCGCGGATCGAAACGGTCGCCGGGCGGCGGTGCGTGGTGTTCGCCTTCGACGCGTCCGGCTGGCCCGTCCTGCGCGGCGATTCCGCGAAGCAATAAAAAATTCACATTTAGTCTACCATCTGCCGCCGCTTTATGATATAATATTTTAAATAGGCCCTGTGGCCGAGAGGGAGGTCAAGATGAGATGAGATGCCCCTACTGTGGTTATCGCGAGAGCAAGGTGGTCGATTCACGCCCCGCCGACGAGGGCAGCAGCATCCGCCGCCGGCGCGAGTGCCTGTCGTGCATGCGGCGCTTCACGACCTATGAGACGGTCGAGAGCCTGCCGATGGTCGTCATCAAGAAGGACGGCTCGCGCCAGAGCTTTGACCGCAATAAGGTGCTGCGCGGCATCCAGCGCTCGTGCGAGAAGCGCCCAGTGCCCGTCGCGGACATGGAGCGCATGGCGCTCGAGATCGAGCAGGAGCTGCAGAACTCCCTCGAGCGCGAGGTCAGCACCGAGGTCATCGGCGAGAAGGTCATGGAAAAGCTCAAGGCCGCCGACGAGGTCGCCTATGTGCGCTTTGCCTCGGTCTACCGCCAGTTCAAGGACATCAACACCTTCATGAGCGAGCTGAGCAAGCTCCTGAGCGAGAAATAACCCCGCTCAGAGGATATTCTTCACGCTGACGCGCTCCATCTCGTTGAGCAGAACCATCTGCGAGCGCAGTGCCGCGAGGTCCGCGCGCAGGTCGGTGCGCTCCTGTGCCGTGCAGAGCACCAGGCAGCGCCGCAGCAGTGACTCAGCCTCGTTGATCTCGCCGTGCTCAATGACGATGTGCAGCCATGTCTGGCGCGCGTCCCAGTCGCGGCGCAGGTTCTCCAGCGCCGCGTCTGCCCCCGCCCAGTCCTCCGCCTGCACGCAGGCGTCCGCCGCATCGAGCAGATCTCCCCAGCGGGCGCACCAGCGCGAGAGGAGCAGGCTGTTCACCAGCGCCAGCGCAAGAAGCGCCGCCAGCGCGATGCACGGCAGCCGCAGCGCCCTCATGGCGTCACCTCCTCTTTTCGCACGCAGACGACGCTCCCGCGCTCGTCCACGGTGAGCAGGAACACGTCCGCAGGCGAGTGTGCCCTGCAGCGGCGCAGCTGCTTTTTGAGCCATGCGTCATCAAGGCGCAGGCGCTCGAGGTTCCCGCGCAGCAGGCGGCCGTCGTTGATGATGACCTCCGGCAGGAACACGTCGTCCCGCACGTAGAGCCCCAGCTGGCTCGGCGTCGCGGGCTGACAGTCCGCGCGCAGGAGGACGGAGAGCTGTCCGCTCGTCTCCAAAATGGCGTATTTCACGTCGCCGAGACTTGTCACGCCCTGTGCGCGCAGCGCCTCGAGCAGCTCGTCGAGCGTGAGCCGGTTGCGGCGCATGGCCGCCTGCTCGAGCTTCCCGTCGCGGATGATGACGGCGGGCTCCCCGCAGACAAGGCTGCGAAAGCGCACGCTGTGCAGGCTGCACCAGCTCAGAAGCATCGACAGCGACAGCAGCGTCACGATCGGCACAAGGCCGTTGAGCAGCGGGATGCCGAAGTTCTGCATCGGTACGGACGCAAGGTCGGATAAAAGCATCGTCAGCACCAGCTCAATCGGCTCCAGCTCCCCGATCTGGCGCTTGCCCGTCAGGCGCAGACCCACGATCAGGATGAGATAGAGGATCACGGTGCGGATCAGTGCGGTCACCACAGGTACATACCCCCTTTGCTGGCAGTATCTGCCGCGTGGGGAAATTTTATACAGGTAAAAGACGGCCATCCGCTGTTTTTGATACATCGCAGAAGAAAATACGGAGGTTTTTCGGGGTTTTCCCCCGCAGCAAGCGCCAGTGCCCGCTCCGGCGGGACAACGAGGAGGAGAGAGCATCGAAGTTTTCGGCGGGAGCTCTCCCGTGACATCCGGGCGCGTGACACAGCTGACAAATATGCGGGCGACCGCAAAACAGAGGGGCTGTGACCGGAAGAAATGGCAAATCCTCTGCGAGTTTGTCCTTTCGATTGACTTACAAATCATCAATCAGGAGGAACTTTTCATATGTGTGGAATTGTTGGATATGTGGGCAAGGAGCAGGCGGCTCCCATTCTGCTGGACGGTCTGCGGCGTCTGGAATACCGCGGCTATGACTCGACGGGCATCGCCGTCTGCGGCGCGGGTACGCTCCGCGTGGAGAAGTCGCGCGGGCGGCTGCAGGTGCTCAGCGACCTGACGCACGAGGGCGCGGATCTGCCTGGCACGGTCGGCATCGGCCACACCCGCTGGGCCACCCACGGCGAGCCGAACGATATCAACGCCCACCCCCACGTCAGCCAGAGCGGCAAAATCGCCGTTGTCCACAACGGCATCATTGAAAACTACATCGAGCTCAAGGAGCAGCTGCTGCACAAGGGCTACACTTTCCGCTCCGAGACGGACACCGAGGTCGTCGCCCAGCTGCTCGACTACTACTATACCGACTGCGGCGACATCTTCGAGGCGATGGTGCGCATGCTCCACGCCGTGGACGGCTCGTATGCCCTCGGCATCATCTGCGCGGACTTCCCCGACCGGCTGCTTTGCGCGCGCAAGGACGCGCCGCTGCTGCTCGGCTTCGGCGAGGGAGAGAACTTCATCGCCTCCGACGTAACGGCGATCATCCGCCACACGCGCGACATCGCCTACCTCGACGATGGCGAGCTCGCCATCCTCAGTGCAAACGGCATCCGCGTCTATGACCGCCAGATGCACCCCGTGGAGAAGGAGCGATACCACGTCGACTGGGACGTCGACGCTGCGGAAAAGGGCGGCTACGCGCACTTCATGCTCAAAGAGATCCACGAGCAGCCCCATGCCATCCGCGAGGCGACCGCCGCCCGCATTCAGGACGGCCGCGTCGTGCTGCGCGACCTGAACATGACCGACGAGGAGATCCGCAATATCGGCAAGATCTATATCATCGCCTGCGGCTCGTCTTACCACGTCGGCGTCGTCGGCAAGTATAACCTCGAGCGGATGCTGCGCCGCAGCGTCGAGGTGTGCCTCGCCTCCGAATTCCGCTACAGCGACCCCATCGTCGGCAAGGGCGACCTCGTGATCGTCATCAGCCAGTCCGGCGAGACGCTCGACACGATGGCCGCCATGCGTGAGGCGAAAAAGCGCGGTGCGCACATTCTCTCCATCGTCAACGTCGTCGGCTCGAGCATCGCGCGCGAGTCCGACACTGTACTCTACACATGGGCCGGCCCCGAGATCGCCGTTGCGACCACGAAGGCCTACAGCACGCAGATGGCCGTTCTGAACCTGCTGGGGCTCTACTTCAGCCAGGTGCTCGGCACGCTCGACCACGCGACCTACAGCGCCATGGTGCGCGGCATGGAGAAGCTGCCTGAGCAGATGGCGCAGATTCTCCAGCACACGGAGGAGATTCAGGAGATTGCCAAGGCCTGCGCCAAGAGCGAGGACGTGTTCTTCATCGGCCGCAACCTCGACTACGCCCTCTCGCTCGAGGGAAGCCTGAAGCTCAAGGAGATCAGCTACATCCACTCCGAAGCCTACGCCTCCGGCGAGCTCA
>USAC01000053.1 GCA_900552475.1 uncultured Eubacteriales bacterium
CACGCACACCGGCGGGGCGCTCGGCGTGACGGCCGTGACCGTGTCGAACGGGCAGATTGTCTCCGACGTCACGGACGATATGCTCTGGACTTACAGCGGCGGCAAGCTCGGCTTCACGAGCGGCGGCGCGAACTATTACCTCGGCCGCTACGGCTATTCGTCCCTCAGCATCAGCACCTCCGGCTCCAGAGCGAGCTACAGCTCCAGCCGTCTCTCGCTCGGCGGCTACTATCTGCGCTATTCCAACGGGTACTTCTCCCTGAACCGGCGCAGCGCATCCACCTGCTACATGTTTGAGCAGACGAACTGACAGGATTCTTTCAAAAGGCACGCGCCGCATTTGCGGCGTGTGCCTTTTTCCCCGTTTCCCGGGAAAATCCGTCCTTGTAAACGCCGTGGATTTGGGCTATAATACATATATCTATGTTCAAACTACTTTCAGATACAGAAAAGGTGAAATGTATATGGAACGCACAAGAATCGCAGCGATTTTTGCCGACAGCGAAACGCTCTCCGGCAAGGAGGTTGTCGTCGGCGGCTGGGCCCGCACGATCCGCGACCTCAAGACCTTCGGCTTTATCGAGCTGAACGACGGCTCCTGCTTCAGGAATCTGCAGGTGGTCATGTCCGCCGACGAGCTGGAGAATTATAAGGAGATTGCCGCGCAGAATGTCGGCGCCGCCCTCATCGTGAAGGGCACCGTCGTGCTGACGCCCGAGGCCAAGCAGCCGCTCGAGGTCAAGGCCGTCTCCATCGAGGTGGAGGGCAAGTCCACCCCCGACTATCCCCTGCAGAAAAAGCGCCACAGCGTGGAGTTCCTGCGCACGATCCAGCATCTGCGCCCGCGGACGAACCTCTTCTCCGCGACGTTCCGCGTCCGCTCCGTCGCGGCCTACGCCGTGCACGAGTTCTTCCAGAGCCGCGGCTTTGTCTATGTCCAGACACCCATCATCACGGGCAGCGACTGCGAGGGCGCGGGCGAGATGTTCCAGGTGACGACGCTTGACCTGAACAACGTCCCCAAGACGGAGGACGGCACCGTGGACTACAGCCAGGACTTCTTCGGCAAGAAGACGAGCCTGACCGTCTCCGGTCAGCTCAACGCCGAGAACTTCGCCATGGCCTTCGGCGACGTGTATACCTTCGGCCCGACGTTCCGTGCCGAGAACTCCAACACACAGCGCCACGCCGCCGAGTTCTGGATGATCGAGCCGGAGATGGCGTTCTGCGACCTCGCGGGCGACATGGACGTGGCCGAGGCGATGATCAAGCACATCATCCGCCGCGTGCTCGAGCGCTGCCCCGATGAGATCAACTTCTTCAACAGCTTCGTGGACAAGGGGCTGCGGGAGCGTCTGGAGCACGTCATGACGAGCGACTTCGGCCGCGTGAGCTATACCGAGGCCGTCGATATCCTCATGAAGCACAACGACAAGTTCGACTATAAGGTCGAGTGGGGCACCGACCTGCAGACCGAGCACGAGCGCTTCCTGACCGAGCAGGTCTATAAGAAGCCCGTGTTCGTGACCGACTATCCCAAGGAAATCAAGGCGTTTTACATGCGTCTCAATGACGACGGCAAGACCGTCGCCGCGGCGGACTGCCTTGTCCCCGGCATCGGCGAGATCATCGGCGGCAGCCAGCGCGAGGAGCGTCTGGAGCTGCTCGAGAGCCGCATCAAGGAGCTGGGCATGAACCCGGAGGACTACTGGTGGTACTGCGACCTGCGCCGGTACGGCTCCTGCCACCACGCGGGCTTCGGCCTGGGCTTCGAGCGCATGGTGATGTATCTGACGGGCGTGAGCAATATCCGCGACGTCGAGCTGCACCCGCGCACCGTGGGGAACGCGGAATTTTAATTCTCGCCGCGAACTCTGCGAGACATTTATAGCTTGAGCCGTGCGGGCGGTTTGGCCGCACGGCGTTCGGCTTGCAGTGGAGCCGGATTTTCCTGAAAAAAATTTTCCGAAAAAAGAGGAAATTTCACATTTGCGGCGTATATTACATTAGAAGAATCTGCGCGGAAGGGAGGATGGCGCTTTGTTTTCACAGAGCTTTCTGGACGAGCTGCTCGCCCGCAACGACATTGTCGACGTGGTCGGTGGATACGTCCCGCTCACGAGCAAGGGCGGGAGCTACTGGGGCTGCTGCCCGTTTCACAATGAAAAAACGCCCTCGTTCCATGTGCTGCAGGACAAGCAGTTCTATCACTGCTTCGGGTGCAAAAAGGGCGGCGGCGTCATCAACTTCATCATGGAGATCGAAAACCTCTCCTATCCGGACGCGATCCGCTTTCTGGCGCGGCGGGTGAATCTCCCCGTGCCGGAGGAGAAAAACGACGGCGGGACGGAGAAGCTCCGCCGCCGTATGCTCGAGCTGAACCGCGACGCCGCGCGCTGGTACTACCAGACGCTGCAGGGTCCCGAGGGAGCGGCGGTTCGCGCCTATCTCCAGAAGCGACAGATCCGCCGCGGCATCGCCGTGCGCTTCGGCATGGGCGCCGCGCCCGATAGCTGGGACAGTCTCCTGCGCGCCATGACACAGAAGGGCTACAGCAAGGACGAGCTTGTGCGCGCGGGTCTTGTGGTGCAGAACAAAAAGGGCGGACTGTATGACAAGTTCCGCAACCGGCTCATGCTCCCGGTGATCGACGTGCGGGGCGACGTTGTCGGCTTCGGCAGCCGCGTGCTCGACAAGTCCGAGCCGAAATACATGAACACGACCGAGACGCTGACCTACAGCAAGCGGCGCGTGCTCTACGGGCTGAACCTCGCGAAAAAGACGAAGCGGCCGAACATTATCCTCTGCGAGGGAAACCTCGACGTCGTGACGCTCCATCAGGCGGGCTTCGACAATGCCGTGGCGTCTATGGGAACGGCGCTGACGGTCGAGCAGACGCGGCTTCTCAGCCGCTACACGAAGGAGCTTGTGCTCTGCTACGACAACGATAACGCCGGGCGGCTCGCCACGCAGCGCGCGCTGGAGATCCTCGACAAGAGCGAGTTTACCGTCCGCGTGCTGAAGCTGCCGAACAAGATGGTCGACGGTCAGCCGACGAAGCAGGACGCGGACGACTTCATCAAAAACTTCGGCCCCGACGCGTTCGAGCGGCTCCTCTCGGGCAGCGAGAACGGCATCGAGTTCCGCATCGCGGAGGTGGCCGGGAAGTTTGACCTCAGCGACGACCGCCAGCGCGTGGCCTATGCCGAGGAGGTCAGCGGCGTGCTGGCCGGGCTGGAAAACGCCGTGGAGCGCGAGATCTACACGGCGCGCGCCGCCGAGGCGGCGGGACTGACGGCCGCGGCGCTGCGGCTCGAGGTGGACCGCGCCTTCAAGCGCAAGGCGCGCAAGGAAAAGCGCAACCGCGAGCGCCGCGAGATGAGCCCCGCCGTGACGCTGCAGCCTGCGGGGCGCGGCCTGCGGTACGAAAATCTGCGCAGCGCGATGGCCGAGGAGGGCGTCATCCGCCTGCTGATGCAGGACGACGGCCTTTTCGGGGAGGAGAGTCCCCTGCGCGAGGAGGAGTTCTCCTCGCCGATGCTGGGGAAGATCTATACATACCTCTGGCAGAGCCGGGGGCGCGACCAGCCGCAGCGGCTGGCGCAGCTGGGCGGCGTCCTCTCCGCGGAGGAGATGGCGCAGCTGACGGCACTGCTGCAGAAGCCGCAGTCCGCCGCGTCGGCGGAGCGCGCGCTCGGAGACTATGTCCGGGTGATCCGGGAGGAAGCGGAAAAACGGGGTGCCGGGCCGGGGATGGATCCGCTGGCCGCCGCCTGTGAGAAATACAAACAGAAAAAGGGTTACGGAGGAAAGCAAATATGAGTGAACAGCACTACAGCGAGAAGGAACTCAAGGCCATGGCCGACCAGCTGCTGGCCGAGGACGCGAAGAAGCAGGCGGAGGAGAAGAAAAAGGGCAAGCAGCTCGATGAAAAGGGGATCGCCGCGCTCCCCGCGGCGCAGCTCATCAACGCCCACGAAAAGCTCAAGGAGCTGTTCGTCAAGGGCGCGAAAAAGGGCAAGCTCGACGCGAGCGAGCTGTCCGACGTGCTCGACGCGATGGATCTCGACAGCGAGCAGATGGACCACATCTACGACTCGCTTGAGCAGCTCGGCATCGAGGTCGGGACGGAGGATTTCCTCGCGAACATGCCCGACGACGGCGAGCCCGCCCTCGAGGAGATCAACGAGATCGAGGAGGAGGAGCTCGTCGACCCGAACACGCTCGTCGACAGCTTTAACATCGACGACCCCGTGCGCATGTACCTCAAGGAGATCGGCAAGGTTCCCCTGCTGACGGCGGACGAGGAGATCGAGCTGGCCACGGCCATGACCGCCGGCAACGCAGCCAAGGAGCGTCTCAAGGAGATCGAGGAGAGCGGCGAGGAGATCACCGACGAGGAGCGCAAGGCGCTCAATGCCGAGTGCAAGCGCGGCGAGCGCGCCAAGCAGAAGCTCGCCGAGGCGAACCTGCGTCTGGTCGTGTCCATCGCGAAGCGCTATGTCGGCCGCGGGATGCTCTTCCTCGACCTGATTCAGGAGGGCAATCTGGGCCTTATCAAGGCCGTGGAGAAGTTCGACTATACGAAGGGCTATAAGTTCTCGACGTATGCGACGTGGTGGATCCGCCAGGCCATCACCCGCGCCATCGCCGACCAGGCGCGCACCATCCGCATCCCGGTGCACATGGTCGAGACGATCAACAAGGTCATTCGCGTGAGCCGCCAGCTCCTGCAGGAGCTGGGCCACGACCCGACGCCCGAGGAGATCAGCGAGGAGATGAATATGCCCGTCGACAAGGTGCGCGAGATCCTGAAGATCGCGCAGGAGCCGGTGTCCCTCGAGACGCCCATCGGCGAGGAAGAGGACAGCCACCTCGGCGACTTCATCCCCGACGAGGGTGCGTCCGAGCCGAGCGAGGCGGCGAGCTTCACGCTGCTCAAGGAGCAGCTGGTGGACGTGCTGAGCACGCTTACCCCGCGTGAGGAGAAGGTGCTCAAGCTGCGCTTCGGCATCGAGGACGGCCGTACCCGCACGCTTGAGGAGGTCGGCAAGGAGTTCAATGTCACCCGTGAGCGCATCCGCCAGATCGAGGCGAAGGCGCTGCGCAAGCTGCGCCACCCCTCCCGCAGCAAGAAGCTCAAGGATTTTCTGAACTGAGGAGGAACGCATTATGCTGCTGAATTTTGATGAAATGACACCCGTGCCGATGGAGCACTTCAAGGGCGGCGTCGGCACGCTGCAGGTGCGCCCCTATGACGACGGCAACTGCAAGGTGCTGCAGATGACGCTGCCGCAGGGGACGTCCATCGGCCTGCACACCCACGAGGGGAGCTGTGAGATGATCTTCGTGCTCTCCGGCGAGGGCATCTGTCTCGACGATGGCGAGGAGTATCCCTTCCGGCCGGGCATGTGCCACTACTGCCCCGAGGGTCACAGCCACAGCGTCTTCAACACCGGCTCCGAGCCGCTCGTCCTGCTGGGCGTAGTCCCCAACCTGCAAAAATAAAGAAGAAGCCCTGCGGCCGCAGGGCTTCTCTTATTTTTGCAGATAAAAAGTCTCACAGAGTTCGCGGCGCCGCAGCGGCGTGAATAAATACCAATCCGTTTTTTGCGGCGGCGTGTACGTCGCAAAAAACACCATGCGCGGAGCGGAGTGTCGCAGCCCCGCCGCAAGCGGCGGGGCAAGGCGCAGAGCGGAGCGAAAACTACTTTATCAAAAAGGGCATTGCCCTTTTTGATAAAGTAAGGTCAGAAGACATGCAGCAACAGGCACACCAGCACGATACAAAGCCCCAGACACGTCATCAGCAGGGCGAAGGACAGGCTGTTGGAGAGTTGCCCCACCATGCGCAGGTAGGTACCCGCCTTGTCGGCGACGTCCTCCTCGCTGCGGCCGCTGCTGCGGGCGATGGCGCGCACCGGCGCGCTGAAGGCGCTGCGGCGCACGCGCTGGCGCGTGTCGCGCAGAACTGTGCGTCGCAGGAGCAGGAGCACGGCGTCGAGACTGTCGCACACGGCGCGGCAGAGGACGCGGAGAATCCGGTCGAGCATGCCGAAAACGGGGCGGTAGACGCACCTTTCCAGACTCAGCCAGCCGGGCCAGCGGTCGAGATAGCGCGGCTCGCCGTTCTCCCGCCGCATGAGCGCGCGGCGGATGAAGAGCACATACACCAGCGCACCGATCGCGACGGAGATGCAGACGCCCTTGAGGTTCGTCCACGCGAAATAGTGGATCGTGTGGGAGAAGGGGTGCCCGCCGGTGAAGGCAAGCGCCGCAGAGGAGAGCTTCTCCGCCAGCGCGTGCGGAAGCAGGCCCAGCACCGGGAGCGCCGCCGCGGCCAGCACGAGCGCGAGCACGGAGAGCGGCGTCCCCCAGCGGGCGGGGCTGTGCGCGTCCACCGGGGCCTTCTGCCAGAAGACGGCGACGTAGATTTTCAGCAGATACGCGGTCGTGAGCCCGCCCGTGAAGAGAAACAGCCACTCCACCGCCGTTATGCCCCAGCTGCCGGTTTCGGCGGCAAGCTCCACAATGCCCTCGTGCAGGAGGGTCTTGCCGAGATAGCCGCAAAAGCCCGGAATGCCCGCGAGCGACCCCACGCCGCAGAGAAACACCGCGTGCAGCAGGGGCTTGCCGCGCCCGAAGCCGCGGATGGCGTTGAGGTCGAGCGCGTGGGTGTTTGCGTAGACGACGCCCGCGAAGAGGAAGAGCGTGAGCTTCACGAGCGAGTGGTTCAGCATGTAAAGAACCGTCCCGTTCGCGGCGAGAGCATTGTGCTCGCCGAGCAGGGAGATCATGGCCACGCCCAGCAGGATAAAGCCGATCTGCGAGAGCGAGGAGCAGGCGAGGATGTACTTGAGGTTGTTCGAGAATACCGCAAGCACCGCGCCGAGCACCATCGTCACCGCGCCGAGCGCAAGGATCAGGAGCCCCCAGCGCGTGTCGCCGGGGAGCACCTGCGCCGTGAGCAGGAGCACGCCGAAGATGCCAGCCTTTGTCAGCACGCCTGACAGCAGCGCCGAGACCGGCGCGGGGGCGACCGGGTGCGCCTGCGGCAGCCAGATGTGCAGCGGGAACACGCCCGCCTTGGCACCGAAGCCGAACAGCACGCACAGCGCCGCTGCCCACAGCGCACGGCGGTTTTCGACGGCCGCGCACGCCGCGCGCAGCTCGGAGATCACGAGCGTCCCCGTCAGGTGGTGAAGCAGCAGAAGCCCCATCAGCGTCACGAGTCCGCCGAGCACGGCGATGGTCAGATACGTCTTTCCGGCGGCGAGAGCGCCCTCCGTCTCCTCCTGCACGACCCAGACGTAGGAGCCGAGACTCATCAGCTCGAAGAAGAGGAACGTCGTGTAGAGGTCGGCGGAGAGAAACACGCCCGCCGTGAAGCCGAGACAGAGCAGGAAGAAGAAGTAGTACCGCCGCAGGTGGTCGTGATGGCGGAAATACTGCGGCGAGAGGAGTGCCGAGATAAGCCACATGAAGCAGACGACCGTGCCGTAGAGCTTGCGGAAGCCGTCGAAGCAGAACGAGAGGTTCATGACCGGGACGGTGATGACCCCGTCGCCGCCGAACCGAACCGCCGCCAGCATGAGCGCGAGCATCACGCCCGTGACGGCGATGGCCGCCGCGCCGAGTGCGCGCTCGCTGCGCAGACCGGAGACGGCGATGCCGATCGCCGCGAGGGCGGGCAGAAATACGAGGGCGAGCGCCAGAAGCTCCATCACAGCGTCACCGCCCTTCCGATCACGTCCAGCAGCCACTGCGGAAACAGACCCAGCAGCAGCCCAGCGGCGGCGAGAATTACCATCGGCACGGTCATCTGCCAGCCCGCCTCACGCACGGAGTCCGCCGCGGGCGGGATGGCCGTCCGGCGGGGGAAGTACGCCTTGATGACGACCTGAAACATGTAGATCGCGGTCAGCAGCGCCGACACAAGCAGCACCGCGAAGCCCGCGAGAGCCAGACCGTCCCCGGCCGCGACCGCCGCCGAGGCGATGTACCACTTACTGACGAAGCCCTGGAAGGGCGGGATGCCCGTCAGGCCGCAGGCCGCGGCGATGACGCATGCAAACGTCACCGGCATGTGGCGGGCGAGTCCCTCCAGCTCGTCGACGTACTCGCGGTGCGCGTAGTGCAGCACCGCGCCGGCGGCAAAGAAGGCCATGATCTTCACGACGGAGTGCGTGATGAGGTGCAGGAAAGCCGCGGCGAGGGCATCGCCCGTCATGAGCACGGCGGCGAAGAGAATGTACGACAGGTTCGAGATCGTGGAGTAGGCAAGGCGGCGCTTGAAGTGCCGCTGCTTGAGCGACATGCACGAGCCATAGAGAATCGTGACCAGCGCGAGGACGATGCAGACCGTCTGCGCCCATGTGCCGCGCAGCAGCTCCGTGCCGCAGCTGTAGTAGACAAGGCGGATGCAGGCGAAGGCGCCCGCCTTCACGACGGCCACCGCGTGCAGCAGCGCCGTGACGGGGGTGGGCGCGACGGCCGCCGCGGGCAGCCACGCGTGCAGCGGCCAGAGCGCCGCCTTGACGCCGAAGCCCACGAACGCGAGCACGAACACCGGCAGAAGCATCGACAGATCCCCGCCGCTCGCCGCTGTCAGATGCCCGCCGGGGACGAACTCCTGCGCGTCGTGCAGGATGAGAAAGACGAGCCCGATGAACGCCAGCGCCGCGCCGGACATGGAGTAGAGCAGGTATTTGATGCCCGCGGCCTTGGCCGCGGCGGTCATGGGCTGCATGACGAGCGGGAGCGTCGCGAGGGTGAGCAGCTCGTAAAAGAGATACATCGTCAGCATGTTCGCCGAAAAGGCGATGCCGAGCGTCACGCCGAAGGAGGCCGTGAAGAACGACCAGAACATGGCGAGGTGCTTTTCATGGCGCATGTAGTCGCAGGCATAGAGCGCCGTGAACGGCCAGAGCGTGGCTGAGAGGGCCGCAAACAGGCGCGCGGCCCCGTCGCAGCGCAGCGCGATGGTGAGCGTGTCCGTGAAGTGCAGGAGCGTTACGCGCTCCTCACCGACAAGCAGGATGGCCAGCCACGCCAGCGCCGTCGTCAGACAGATGATGCCGCCGTACCAGAGGTTCTGGGCGTGTTTGGAGGGGAAGCGAATGAAATAGCTCAGCAGGCCCGCCGTAAAGGGCAGGGCCACCGGCAGCGTCAGAAGCAGTCCGTTCATGCGCACCTCCTTACAGAATGGATCCCGCGACCGCGCGCAGCACCGCGAGGATCCCGTTCGGGAACAGCCCGAGCAGCAGACACACCGCCGCCATCACCGCGAGCGGCAGCACCATCGTGAGCGGCTCCGCCACGCGCGCCGCGCCGGGGAAGGCTCGCCCCGGGAAGAAGCTGCGCACGACGGGTGGGAAGAGATACCCCGCCGTCAGCAGCGCCGAAAACAGCAGCACGCCCGCGATCACAAACCCCAGCGCGCCGGGGACGTCCGCGAGCGCAGCGGAGATGAGATACCACTTGCTGAAAAAGCCGCCGAAGGGCGGGATACCGACGAGCGACAGCGACAGCAGCGTGAAGCACACCATCGTCGCGGGCAGCCGCCGCCCGAGACCGGGGAAGCCGTCGAGCGTCTCCGTCCCGGTCAGGAAGATGGCCGAGCCCGCGCAGAGAAAGACGCCGATCTTGGCCGCGGCGTGAAACAGCATCTGCAGCAGCGCGCCGAGCAGCCCCGCGGGCGTCATGAGCAGCACGCCGAGCAGCACATATGACAGCTGCGAGACGCTGGAGTAGGCCAGCCGCTTTTTGAGCACGTTTTCCGTCGTGCCCATGTACGAGCCGACGAACACCGTGATGAGCGCGAGGATGATTGCGCTCACCTGCACCCATGTGCCGCGCAGCGCGTCCGCGCCGATGACGAAATAGATCAGCCGCAGGATGCCGATCACGCCGATTTTTGTGATGATGCCCGAGAGCAGCGCGCTCGCCGGGGCGGGAGCCACCGGGTGCGCCGAGGGCAGCCAGTTATGCAGCGGGAAAAGACCCGCCTTGGCTCCCAGCCCGAGAATCACGCAGAACGAAGCCGTCAGCACCCGCCCGTCCGCGGGCGAGGTGAGCGAACCGCCCTGTACAAAGCGGAGCGGGACATAGGACGCGAGCACGACGATCCCGAACAGGGCGAGAAACGCGCCCGCGACGGAGTAGTAGAGATACTTCGACGCGCCGAGCACCGCCCGGTCGCTCTGCGCATGCAGCACGAGCGGGAACGACAGAAGTGTCGTCATCTCGAAGAAGAGATAGAGCGTGACGAAGTCGGCGGCGAGCGCCGTGCCGAGCACCATCGTCTCCGTCAGGAAGAAAAAGACGTAAAACCGGGGCTGGCGCTCCTCGTGGGTCATGTAGCGCAGGGCGTAGACCATCGTGAGCAGCCAGCAGGCGGCGGTCAGCAGGCAGAAAAAGCCCGCGAGCCGGTCGAGCCGCAGCGAGAAGGTGAGCGCCTCGCTCATGTGCCAGACGGGCGAGACAAGCTCCGCGCCGCGGCAGACGGCGAGGAGCACCAGAAGAAGCTCCGCGCCCTGCACCGCGAGCAGCACGGCGCTGCGCGCCCGCCCGCCGTCCGGACGGAGGACGCAGCAGCAGACGGCCAGCGCGACGGGCAGGAGAAGAATCAGATAGAGCATAGATGTCGTTCCTTTCCCGTTACTTGCAGAACAGCTCCATCCCCTGCTGCAGAAACTGCGTCAGGGCGGAGGGCTGCAGGCCGACCAGCAGGTTCAAAATAGCGAGCGCGGCGGGCGCGGCCGCGGCCTGCATCGAGAGCCGCCCCGCGCCGGCCCCGGCGGGGAGCCGCTCCTGCTGCTCCGGGAGCCACAGGAGAATCGCCGCATAGAGGAAGTAGAGAACGTTGAGCACCGTGCTCACGGCGAGCGCGAGCAGCACCACCCACGTCCGCCAGCCCATGTGGAACGCCGCGAGCGCGAAGTACAGCTTCGGCACGAACCCGGCGAAGATGGGGATGCCCACCATCGACAGCGCCCCGATCGTGAACAGCACGCCGGAGACCTCGTCGCGGTGGCCGGCACCGCGCATGTCGCGGATATCCTGCCGCCCGCCCGAGGCCGCGATCAGCCCCGCCGAGGACAGGAAGAGCATGGGCTTTGTGAGCGCGTGGGCGAAGATCTGGAAGAACACCGCCAGCAGCGCCGCCTGCGTCCCGAGTCCGAGCCCCATGTAGATGTACCCGATCTGCGCGGCGGAGGAGAAGGCGACCATTGTCGTCAGCCTCCGCGCGGCGATGGCGGAGACGGAGCCGGCGACCATGCCGCATACGCCGAGGATCAGGAGGATGTTCTGGATGCCCGAGGCCGCGAAGACCTCGATACCGACGGCCTGATAGATGATCTTGATGAGCAGGAAGATGTACCCCTTCGAGACGACGCCGGAGAGAATGCCGGAGGAGGCGGGCGTCGCCTGTCCGTAGGTGTCCGGCATCCAGAAGTGGAACGGAAACAGACCGGACTTGACGCCGAGCCCCACGGCCATCAGCCCGATGGCGACGGTCATGCTGAAGCGGTACGTCCCCTCGAGCCAGAGTGCGCCGATGGCGGCGTGCAGGTTCGGAAAGAGCAGGTGGCCGGTGATGGAGTAGGTGTAGATCACGCCGATGAGAAACAGACCCGAGCCGATGAGCGAGAAGATCATATACCGCACCGACGCGATGAGACAGCGCCCCCGGTCGCGCGCGCACAGCAGCGCGCAGGACGCGATGGTGCAGATCTCGATGAAAACATACCCGGTGAAGATGTCGTTCGTGTAGCACAGGGCGATGAGAGAGACGTGTGCGAGGTCGACCACGACCCAGTAGAGCGTGCGCCGCCGGGGCGCAACGTCGCGCAGGATGCGCGTGAAGCCGCCGACCACGCTGCACAGCATCACCGCCGCGAACAGCAGCGCCATCAGCGGTTCGAGCACGCCCGCGGTGATCTCGTTGCCCCACGGGGCGGGGTAGTGCCCCATCATATAGGCGTAGCTCGTGTGGTTTCGCGCGCAGTAGGCGAGCAGCGACGCCTGCATGATGACGCTCGCCGTCAGCAGGAAGACCGTCAGCTGGCGGGCGCGCTTTTCGCCCGCGGCGAAGGAGATCACCGCGCACACCAGCGACAGGATGATCGAAAAGAAGGGGAAGTCCTGGACAAAGCTCATGCGTCCTCCCCCTTCCGCCGCAGATCCATCATCATATAGAGCTGGTCGATATTCAGCGTCCGGTACTTGCGGTAGATCCGCACCGTCAGCGCCAGCATCACCGCCGAGACGCTCACCGAGACGACGATGCCCGTGAGCACAAGCCCGGCGGGGATGGGGTTGATGTAGCGGGCGGGATCGGTCACGCCGTCCGTGATGATGGGGACGGTGCGCCCGCTGATATACCCGCGCGAGGCGAGCAGAAGAAAGACGCCCGTATCCATGATGTCCAGCCCGATCACCTTTTTGATGAGGTTGCGCGCGAAGAGCAGCATGCAAAGGCCGATGGAAAACAGCGTCACAGCCGCCAGCTCCTCGTAGTTGGCGGTGAGGTTTCCCAACGCGGTCAACAGTTCGGACATGTTACAGCTCCCCTCTTCTGAAATACATATAGAACGAATACATCGTGCAGCAGACGACAAGCCCCACCGCCACGTTCAGCGGCAGGATTAGCCCCGCCGAGAAAATCCGCCCCGGCGTACCGGGGGAGATGACCGAGTGCAGGTGGTTGGCGCCGGTATAGAACGAATAGCTCTTGGCAAGGCAGTAAAACCCCAGCGAGCAGACGACGACCGTCCGGATCAGGCGCGGCGTCATGAGCTGCGAGGCGCGCTCGTCGCCCCAAACGAGGGCGTAGAGAATGAACGCCGCCGCGAGGATGGCCCCGCCGGAAAAGCCCCCGCCGGGGGAAAGGTGCCCGTTGAGCAGGACATACACCCCGAAAACGAGGATGACCGGGATCACAAAGGCCGCCATTTTGCGCACGATCGGGTCGCGGTCATAGCGGCAGCGGTCGGGCTGTACGCGGCGCAGGCGCGTCTTGTGTGCGGGCTGGTGCAGCAGGATTGTCACCGTACAGACGGCGGTGAAGAGAACGAAGCTCTCGCCGAGCGTATCGAACGCGCGGTAGTCGAGGATCATGCCCGCCACGGTGTTTACCGCGCCCGTCTCCTCCGTGCCGCGCCCGACATAGCGCCCCGCGACGTCGTTGACGGTGGGGCTGTCCTCCGCGCCGAAGGGCGGCAGGTTCGCGACGGTCATCATCATCAGCCCCGCGAAAACGATGCACAGCGCGCCCGCAAGCAGGCGGTAGAGCTTCTGCGAGTGGATGATGCCGCGGCGCGCGGCCTCTTCGCTGCGCTGCGGGCGATAGCGCGCAGGCGGCTGCTCCTCGGGCGCGGGGGGCGTGCGCATCTGCTCGGTGAGATCCAGCTCACCGGCGAGCCAGAACCGCAGGTGGCGGCGGAATTCGCTCTGCAGCTCGTTGTTGGACTTAGTCTGTCGGTGCCGGATCATCGGGATCCTCCTTTCGCTGCTCGCCGGACTGTTCGGCGTCCTTGTCGATGAGGTTGATGCGCCGCAGCGTCAGGAAAAAGAGAATGCTCGTGATGCCCGCGCCGACGGCGGCCTC
>USAC01000054.1 GCA_900552475.1 uncultured Eubacteriales bacterium
CCCGTTCCGCTCAGTGCGCGCCCGACGCGCTCGAGCGCCATGGCGGGGGTGTTGTTTTCCCGGCTAAGGTGCGCGAGGACAATCTCGCGCGTGCCGAGACGCGCCATCTGCGCGGCGAAGGCCGCCGCGGCATCGTTCGACAGGTGCCCCAGCGGGCCGAGAATCCGCTGCTTGAGCGAATAGGGGTAGGGCCCGGAGCGCAGACATTCCTCGTCGTGGTTGCTCTCGAGCATGAGAAGCGCCGCCCCGGCGAGCACGTCCGCGGCCTCGTCCGTGATGAGCCCCGTGTCCGTCAAAATGCCGACGGAGCCGCCCGCGGCGTCAATGCGGTAGTCGATGCTCCCCGCTGCGTCGTGCGACGTCTCAAACGGCGTGATGCGCGCCGCGCCGACGGTGAACGGCGTGAGCCGTTGCACCTCGCGGAGCATCGGCCCGATCCCCGCGATGCGCCAGGCGAGCTGGCACGCGGTGGCGGGGGAGGCGTAGATGGGAATCCGGTGGCGCTTGACGAGCGTCTGCAGGCCGGAGATGTGGTCGCTGTGCTCATGGGTGATGAGGATGGCATCGACCTGCGCGAGAGCAATGCCGAGCTGCTCGAGCGTGGTCTTGATGCGCCGGGTGGAGATGCCCGCGTCCACGAGGATGCGCGTGCCCTCCGCGTCGATGACCAGGCAGTTCCCCTCGGAGCCGCTGGCCAGAGTATGTACTGTAATCACGTTGCTGTCCCTTCAAAAATGCGCGTCACAAAGACAAAACCAGCGCCCGCCGTAAGCGGCAGACGCTGGAATTTCTTCTGAACGCTTCAGCTGATCTGTGCCTCGTTCTCGGCCGCTTCGACGGGCACATCCACCATCTGAATGTCCGCGCCGACCGCGCGGAGCTTGCCGACAAGATCCTCATAGCCTCGCTCGATAAACTGAATCTGGCTGATCTCGGTTGTCCCCCGTGCGGCCAGACCCGCGATCACGAGCGCCGCGCCTGCGCGCAGGTCGCACGCGTGTACCGGCGCGCCCTCGAGATGCTCGACGCCCTCGATCACGGCCACGCGGCCGTCGACCTGAATGTGCGCGCCCATGCGGCGCAGCTCGTCGAGATACTTGAAGCGGCTCGCGCCGTAGACGCCCTCGGTCACAAGGCTCGTCCCCTGCGCCAGCGACAGCACGACCGCGATCTGCGGCTGCATATCGGTCGGGAAGCCCGGATAGGGCTGGGTCTTCACGTTGGCGCGCTGCAGCGGCTCGCTGCGGCGCACGAGGAGCGTGTCATCCTGCTCCTCAATATGAACGCCCATCTCCATGAGCTTGGCGGAGATGCAGTCCATGTGCTTGGGGATGACGTTCTTGATGAGCACCTGACCGCCCGCGGCGGCCACGGCGGCCATGTAGGTACCGGCCTCGATCTGGTCGGGGATGATGCAGTAGCTGCCGCCGGAGAGCTTCTCCACGCCGCGGATGCGGATGGAGTCCGTGCCGGCGCCCTTGATGTCCGCGCCCATGGAGTTGAGGAAGTTCGCGAGGTCGACGATATGCGGCTCCTTGGCGGCGTTTTCGATCGTGGTGACGCCCTCGGCGAGGACGGCGGCCATCATGATGTTCATCGTCGCGCCGACGCTGACCACGTCGAGATAGACGGTCGCGCCCTTGAGGCGGCCGCCCTTGGCCGTGGCGTGGACGAGGTTGCCCTCCGTCACGTCCGCGCCCATCGCGCGGAAGCCCTTGACGTGCTGGTCGATCGGGCGTACACCGAAGTTGCAGCCGCCGGGCATGGCGACCGTTGCCTCACCGAAGCGGCCGAGCAGCGCGCCGAGCAGATAGTAGCTCGCGCGGATCTTGCGCGCGAGGTCATAGCAGGGCTGGGTCGAGTGGACGCTGTGGCAGTCGATCTGCACGGCGTGCTGGTTGAGGACCTTCACCTTCGCGCCCATGTCCTCGAGAATAGTGAACAGGAGCGTCACGTCGCTGATCTGCGGGATGTTCTCGATGCGGCACACGCCGTCGACGAGCAGAGCGGCAGGAATGATGGCGACTGCGGCATTTTTCGCGCCGCTGATCGTGATCTCGCCGAACAAGGGACGAGACCCGTTGATAATATACTGATTCAAAACAGGCACCCTCTCCTAAGGTAATGTCTCCGGGCTTATTTTGCCCATAGGTAAAGAACTTCATACGGCCTGCGTATGAAGATAATAGCTCATGATTGAAATCAGTATACCATTTTTTTTTTTTAAAATCAATGTCAAACCTGTGTGATGGAAAAATTTTCTTCCGGTTTCGCGCCGTCAGATCCGGCTGCCGTCCCAGCGGTAGTGTCCGGTGATAGGCATTTTCCGCATGTCGTCGTGCTCGACGGCGCCGTCGACGGGGTTGCCGTGGTGGATGAGAAAGGGGACACCGCTGCGATTGCGCCGGTCGGAGCAGATGCCGATGTGATCCATGTCGCCGAAAACGACGATGTCGCCCGGCTGCCACTGCGCGGGATCGTCGAGACTGCACGTCAGCACCTGTGCGTGGCGGCGGAGATAGGCGTCGAGGTTTGTCACGCGGCGGAAGTCGATGTTTGGGTCGGGCGCGGCGACGTTCGGATAGGCGGAGGGCGCGGCGAGAATATCGCGGTCGACGAGATCCTTGAGATTGTACCCGGCGGCCTTGAGCGCCTGCCAGATGACGTCCGTGCAGACGCCGTTTCCGTCGTTGGGGTAGCCGCCGACGTAGTAGGCGCTCTTGTAATACGGCTTCGTCGCGATGTAGTCCCGCGCGCCGAAGAGCATATCCGTGTAGTCGTCGACACCGTCGCCGTTGGCGTCGAGCGGGCTCTGAATCTGCGTGATGCCGAGCTGCCGTGCGGTGTAGTACGGGCGGGGGAAGAAGTGCCAGACCAGCACGCCCGCGACCGCCAGAGCCGCCGCGAGCAGCACGGCCCGGCGCTGCCGCGCGCGGCGGCGTCTGCGGCGGCGGGAGCTTGCGCGGGTGGTGTAGACCGTTTCATCCATGGGAAGCGTCTCCTTTATATTATAGTGTGTTCCGGTGGAAGCTGCCTTTATTCTACCGCCTTTTTGCCGGGGCGTCCATTACGCTTTTGTCACTGGGGATGCCTTCGGCGACATACTTTTTGCCAGCAGCGGCGCAGTAGCAGAGACGATTCTAAACTTAGGCCACGTCCTACCGAGAATTCCGCTTGCCGACCGGGAAGGAAGTCAAGAAACCATCCGGTTTCTTGCGCATCTTTGAGAACTTTCTGTGCGCATAGAATGTACCCGCCGGAGGCAGGACACGCCGATTCACCCACCATTTTTGCGCCAGAACACCCCACCCATAGCGCGCCGCATTTGTACAGACTGCCATTTTTCTCTGTGCGGATTGACGGAGAGGGGAGATGGGTGTATCATACAAATTAAATAGGTATTTACGCGCCGCGGGCGCGCTGAAAGGATGCGGATAAGCGATGAAAAAGATTATTCTGACGGGCGACCGCCCGACCGGCCGGCTGCATGTGGGACACTATGTCGGCTCGCTGCAGGAGCGCGTGCGCCTGCAGAACTCCGGCGATTTTGACGAGATTTACATCATGATCGCCGACGCGCAGGCCCTGACCGACAACGCTGAGCACCCCGAGAAGGTGCGCCAGAACATCCTGCAGGTGGCGCTCGACTACCTCGCCTGCGGGCTCGACCCAGCGAAGTCGACGCTGTTCATCCAGTCGATGATCCCCGAGCTGACGGAGCTGACGTTCTACTACATGAACCTCGTGACCGTCTCGCGGGTGCAGCGCAACCCCACCGTCAAGGCGGAGATCCAGCAGCGCCACTTCGAGGCGAGCATCCCGGTGGGCTTTTTCTGCTATCCGATCAGTCAGGCGGCGGACATCACCGCCTTCCACGCGACGACCGTGCCCGTGGGCGAGGATCAGATGCCCATGCTCGAGCAGTGCCGCGAGATCGTGCACAAGTTCAACGCCGTCTACGGCGAGACGCTGACCGATCCGCAGATCATCCTCCCCTCGAACAAGGCGTGCCTGCGCCTGCCCGGCATCGACGGCAAGGCGAAAATGAGCAAGTCCCTCGGCAACTGCATCTACCTCGCCGACAGCCCCGAGGAGATCCGCCGGAAGGTCATGTCCATGTTCACCGACCCGACGCACCTGCGCCGCGAGGATCCGGGCCACACGAAGGATAACCCCGTGTTCATCTACCTCGACGCGTTCAGCAAGCCCGAGCACTTCGCGGCCTTCCTGCCGGAGTACAGCGGGCTCGACGAGCTGAAGGCGCACTATGAGCGCGGCGGGCTCGGCGATGTGACGGTGAAGAAGTTCCTCAACAGCGTCATGCAGGAGGAGCTGCGTCCCATCCGCGAGCGCCGCGAGATGTGGGCGGGCCGTTTGCCGGAGGTGTACGAGCTGCTGCGCGTGGGGAGCGAGAAGGCCCGCGCCAAGGCGGCACAGACCCTCGCGGAGGTGCGCCATGCCATGCGCATCGACTACTTTGAGGACGGAAACCTGCTGAAATAAGTACATATAGGTGAAAAAGACGCGCTGTCCGTTTATGGACAGCGCGTCTTTTACAAATCTATTTCAGCTCCGCGATAAACTCGATGGCGCGGCCGTCGTCGGCGCTTTTTGCGCGGATGCTGCCGCGGTGGCCCTCGGCGATGCTGCGGGCGATGGAGAGCCCGATGCCGAAGCCGCCGCCCGCGGCAGAGCGGGCCTCGTCCGGGCGGTAGAAACGGTCGAAGAGCCGGTCGAGTACGGCGGGATCCAGCCCCTCGCAATCGTTCCGCTCGCGCAGCACAACGCCGCGGCGGGCCTTCTGCAGCGAGAGGAGGATCGGCGCACCGGGCGCGGCATAGCGCGCGGCATTGTCGAGCAGGATGGACACCAGCTGCCGCACGGCGTACTCGTCGCCGCAGTAGGTCAGCCCCGGCGCGATGTCGAGCTGCAGGACATGCCCCTTCGACTCGGCGAAATCGGCGAAGGACTCCGCCGTCTCGCGCACGGCATCGCTGATGGGAAAGTCCTGCGGATGGAGAGGGGAGTCCTCCTCGTCCATGCGCGAGAGCGTCACGAGCGAGGCGACGAGTTCGCGCAGCTTCTCCGTCTGGGCGCGCGCCTTGTCGATCCACTTCTGCTGTCCGACGTCCATCTCCAGCAGCTTCAGGCTCGTGGCGATGACGGTGATGGGGGTTTTCAGCTCGTGGCTGGCGTCGGTGATGAACTGTTTCTGCTTTCGGTTGGCCTGCACGACCGGCTCGATGGCGCGGCGTGAGCAGAGCACGACGATGAGATACACCAGCGCGACGCACCCGGCCATGACGGCCAGTGATAAGAGCGCCGTCGTCATGACGGAGCGCAGCTGCTGGGAGCTGTCGAGAAAGACGGCCATCCAGCGCTCGTCCGCAACGTGGACGACGCGGTAGCTGTAGCCGCCGGAGATGCCGCCGCCCTCGCCGCGGCGGAGGGCGATCTGGAGATACTGTTCGGCGTCGTCCTCCGTGACGGCGGCGATGTGGGCGAAGTCCGTGTGGACGAGCGTCCCCTCGTCATTGTAGCGCAGGACAAAATAGCGCGTGGAGAAGGGTGTCTCGGGCGTGAAGGAGCCGTCTGCGCGGCCGCCGCCGGGCTGCTGGCCGCCGCCGGGGGGCGCGGAGGGGAGCGTGCCCTGGTTGTCGCAGATCATATCGAGCATGCGCTGCTGCTCGGCGCGGACGGAGAGGAAGTTCGCGGTGTTGAGCGCGATGCACAGCACGAGCATCACGCCCGTGACGGCGAGCGTGGCGATGCGGATGAACCGCTTGCGCAGGCGTTTAATCATGGCTGCTTTCCAGTACGTACCCGAGCCCGCGGTTGGCGCGGATGGTCACGGTCGAGCCGATGGCGCGCAGCTTCTTGCGCAGGTTCGAGATGTGTACCCAGACGACGTTGATCTCCGCGTCGCTGTCCCAGCCCCAGACGCGCTCCATGATCCGGTCGGCGGAGAGCACAACGCGCACATGGCGCAAAAACAGCTCCATCACCTGAAATTCCCGCCCGCTCAGGCGGATGGACTGCCCGGCGCAGGAGAGCAGGCCCGATCCCGTGTCAAGCGAGACGTCCCCGAAGGTCAGTACGGCCGGGGTGTAGGTCCCGCCGCGGCGCAGCATCGCGCGCACACGCGCAATGAGCTCGTCCGGCTCGAAGGGCTTGGGCAGATAGTCGTCCGCCCCGGCGTCGAAGCCAGTGATGCGGTCATCCTTCTCGCCGCGCGCCGTGAGCATCATCACGGGTGTCTTAACGCCCTCCTCACGCAGGCGGCGCAGCACCTCCAGCCCGTTCAGCCCCGGCATCATCATATCGAGGATCACGGTGTCGTAGTCCCCGCCGCTGGCGTAGTCATAGGCCGAGAGACCGTCGTTCACGACGTCCACGGAGAATTGATTCTTTTCAAACAGAACGCTCAGGGCCTCGGCGAGGTCAAGCTCGTCCTCGGCAATCAGCAGACGCATGGATTTTCCCTCCTAAGCAGACAAGCAGACAATTTATGTTATATATAGTATAACGGCATGCGGGCGCGGACGCAATGCCGGTTTTTGATAAGAGTACCCCAAAAGCCTAAAGAGAACCTTAAAGGGCCGGGAAAAGAGAAAAAAATATCATTTTCATCTTGACCGGGGGAGGAAGCTGTGGTAATATAGGAAATACCTGTGAGTGGGGCTTTCTTTTTGCGCATTTTTTCGCTTTGGATGCGCGGAGAGCCAGCTTTGACGGAGCAGGGAGGCAGTCGGCGTCCCCGGCTCACTGGAGGACGCCAATCTAATAAGGAGGTGCCGTTAGATGCGAGTGAAGATCACTTTGAGATGCAACGAGTGCAAGCAGAGAAACTACAACACGATGAAGAACAAGAAGAACAGTCCCGACCGTCTTGAAATGAACAAGTATTGCCCCTTCTGCAGAAAGCATACGGTCCACACCGAAACCAAGTAATTGGCCGATGAGAAAGGTTGTGTAGAGCTATGGCAGAGGAAAAGAAAAAGGAGCGCGGCAAGTGGTTCCGCGAAATGAAAAGCGAACTGAAGAAGGTCGTCTGGCCCGACGGTAAGACCACGATGAAGAACACCGCCACGGTGCTGCTGTGCTCGCTCGGCGTGGGCGTCTGTATCTGGCTGTTTGACGCAGTCGCGGTGCTGGCCGTCAAGACCCTGATCGGGGTCTTCGCGGGCTGAGGGCTGAGAAATGTCTGAAAACGCAAAATGGTATGTGATCCACACCTACTCCGGCTACGAAAACGCGGTGAAAGCCGCCATCGAAAAAGCGGTCACGAACCGCGGCTTCGAGGATATGGTGCTCCAGACGGAGATTCCGCTGGAGACAGTCACCGAGGTGAACGAGGCCGGTGTGTCGAAGGAAGTGGAGCGCAAGGTGTTCCCCGGTTATGTGCTGCTGAAGATGGTGCTGACCGATGACACCTGGCACCTGATCCGCAACATCCGCGGCGTGACCGGGTTCGTGGGCGAGGCCAACAAGGCCATCCCCCTGACGGACGAGGAGGTTGCCGCGCTGGGCGTGGAAAAGCGCGAGATCGTCGTGCAGTATCACGTCGGCGATACCGTCCGCATCACGGACGGCCCGCTGTCGAGCTTCACCGGTACGGTCGAGGAGATCGAGCCGGAAAAGAACCGCGTCCGCGTTGTCGTCTCCATGTTCAGCAGAGAGACGACCGTCGATCTGGAGCTGGATCAGGTCGAAGTCCAGTCCTGACCGGGACGGGACAAGCACAGGCCGGAGTATTACCCTCCGGCGCAAGTGGGAGAGACGAAAGCCGTCTCGCCAAAAGCGGGTCCGGTATTGGCCGGCCGCTACCACATTTTTATGAAGGAGGTGCCTATCCATGGCACAGAAAGTTGTTGGTTATGTCAAGCTGCAGATTCCTGCAGGCAAAGCAACCCCCGCACCCCCCGTTGGCCCCGCTCTGGGCCAGCACGGCGTCAACATCGCCGCGTTCACCAAGGAGTTTAACGAGCGCACCAAGAACGACATGGGCCTGATCATCCCTGTGGTCATCACCGTCTATGCCGACCGCTCTTTCACCTTTATCACCAAGACCCCTCCCGCAGCGGTCCTCATCAAGAAGGAGTGCAACATTGAGTCCGGTTCCGGCGTCCCCAACAAGGAGAAGGTCGCGACCATTTCCAAGGCCTCCGTTCAGAAGATCGCTGAGATGAAGATGCGCGACCTCAACGCCGCTTCTCTCGAAGCCGCTATGAGCATGATCGCCGGTACTGCACGCTCCATGGGCGTTGTCGTCGGAGAATAAGGAGGGTGTAAGGAAATGTTTAGAGGCAAGAAATATCAGGAGAGCGCCAAGCAGATCGACAAGGCGCTGCAGTATGACCCCAAGGAGGGTCTGGAGCTGATCTGCAAGACCGCCTCCGCCAAGTTCGACGAGACCGTTGAGCTGCACGTCAAGCTCGGCGTCGACTCCCGCCACGCTGACCAGCAGGTCCGCGGCGCCATCGTCCTGCCCAACGGCACCGGTAAGACCGCCCGCGTGCTGGTCTTCGCCAAGGGCGACAAGGCCGACGCCGCCCGTGAGGCCGGCGCTGACTTCGTCGGCGATATGGATCTGGTTGAGAAGATCCAGAAGGAGAACTGGTTTGGCTTCGACGTCGTGGTCGCTTCCCCCGACATGATGGGCGTTGTCGGCCGCCTTGGTAAGGTTCTCGGCCCCAAGGGCCTGATGCCCTCCCCCAAGGCCGGCACCGTCACTCCCGATGTCGCCAAGGCCGTGAAGGAAGTCAAGGCCGGTAAGGTGGAGTACCGTCTGGACAAGACGAACATCATCCACTGCCCCATCGGCAAGGTCTCCTTCGGCGCCGATAAGCTCTTCGAGAACTACTCCGTGCTCATGGGCGCTATCCTCAAGGCCAAGCCCACCGCCGCCAAGGGCCAGTATATCAAGTCCTGCGTGGCCGCTTCCACCATGGGCCCCGGCGTGAAGATGAACGCCAACAAGCAGCTGTAAGAGCTGTTTCCGCAAGAAAAGCACATAATTTGTTATCCTGGGCTTGACAAATTGTCCTGCTCTCGATATAATATCAGATGCGTTCCAAAGACAGCAGGTGGCTCTTGCCGTAAGTCCTGCCGAGGATGGCAAATCACTTTGATTGCTTACACCGTCCTTGCGTCTTTTGATGCAGGGACGGTTTCCTTTTTGAACGCACCGAAATTTTCCTGGAGGTGAAATCAAAGAATGCCCAACGCAAAGGTTCTGTCTGAAAAGCAGGCAATCGTGGCGGCTCTGACCGAGAAGCTGCAGAATGCAGCTGCCGGTGTCATCGTTGATTACAAGGGCATCACCGTTGCGGAGGATACCGCTCTGCGCGCTGACTGCCGTGAGAACAACGTCGAGTACTCCGTCATCAAGAATACCCTGCTGCGCTTTGCATTCAACAATTGCGGTCTGAACGAACTGGACGATCAGCTCAACGGTAGCACGTCTCTGGCTATCTGCGCTGATGATCCCGTCGCCCCCGCCCGCGTGATTGCTGACTATGCGAAGAAGCTCAACGACAAGTTTGAGATCAAGGGTGGCTTCATGGACGGCAAGGTCGTCTCTCGGGAGACCATCAACGCGCTGGCCGCGATCCCCGCTCTGCCCGTGCTGCAGGCGCAGGTTCTCGGCACCATGCTCGCGCCCATTTCCGCGCTGGCCTGCGTGCTCAAGCAGATTGCTGAGAAGGACGGCGCTCCCGCTGAGGAGGCCGCTGCTGAGTAATCAGCTCTCCCCCTATTGGGACGCGCGGCGTCCCGCCATTATCTAAAAAACAATCTTACAATCAGGAGGCTTATCAAAATGTCCGAGAAGATTACTGCTATGATCGAAGAAATCAAGGGCCTGACCGTTCTGGAGCTGTCCGAGCTGGTTCACGCTCTGGAGGAAGAGTTCGGCGTTTCCGCCGCCGCTATGGCCGCTCCCGCTGCCGGCGCTGCCGCTCCCGCTGCTGAGGAGAAGACCGACTTTGACGTCATCCTGACCGGCTTCGACGCCGCTCAGAAGATCAAGGTCATCAAGGTCGTCCGCGAGGTCATGGGTCTGGGCCTGGCCGAGGCGAAGGCCGCTGTCGAGGGCGCTCCCACTACCATGAAGGAGGGCCTGTCCAAGGAGGACGCCGAGGCTCTGAAGAAGCAGGTCGAGGAAGTCGGCGGCAAGGTCGAGCTCAAGTAAGTTATTCCCCTTATTTTCTCATCATCGTTGTATTGTTCACGGCGCAGCTTCGGCTGCGCCGTGACTTTTTTTGCCGGAAAACGGGCAAATTCTCCTTTACAAGGTCGAATTTATGTTCTATAATGATGGCTGAGAAAGAGGGGGGAGATGCACATGCACGCGCCGCAGATCAGCTGCTGCTTCAGCGGCTACCGCCCGGGGAAGCTCCCGTGGGGCAACGACGAAAACGACCCGCGCTGCCGTGCGCTCAAGGTGCGCCTGCGCGACGTGATGGAGGCCGCCTATGACGAGGGCTACCGCCACTTCATCTGCGGCATGGCGCAGGGCTGCGACCTGTATTTCTGCGAGCTGGCGCTGCAGCTGCGAGGCGAGCGCCCGGACATGACGATCGAGGCCGCCATCCCCTGCCGCACGCAGGCGGACAGCTGGAGCGCGGAGGAGCGCCGCCGCTGGCGCGGCTTGATTGGCGCCTGCGACGAGCAGACGCTTCTGCAGGAGAACTACAGCCCGCACTGTATGCAGCGGCGCAACCGCTACATGGTCGACCACGCGGGTCTGCTGATCGCGGTCTTCGATGGGCAGAGCGGCGGCACACGCGGAACGGTGCAGTACGCGATGAGCCGCGGGCTGCAGATTGTGGATATTCCGCCGGTGATGGACTGACCGGCGACAAATAAGGAGGACAATTCCCATGAACGAAGTCATGAAGGCGCTGCTCGAGCGGCGCAGCATCCGGAAGTTTAAGCCCGACGCCCTGACGAAGGAGCAGCTGGGCCAGATCGTCGAGGCCGGGCTCTATGCCGCCAGCGGCAAGGGCGCGCAGTCGGCGATTGCGGTCGTCGTGACGAACAAGGCGCTGCGCGACAGCCTCTCCGCCGAGAACTGCCGGATCGGCGGCTGGGAGGAGGGCTTCGACCCGTTTTACGGCGCGCCGGCGATCATTCTTGTCCTCGCGAACAAGAACGAGCCGAACCACGTCTACGACGGCAGCCTGATGATGGGCAATATGATGCTTGCGGCGCATGCGCTCGGCCTTGGCAGCATCTGGATCAACCGCGCGAAGCAGGAGTTCGATATGCCGGAGTATCAGACGCTGCTGGAGGAGCTTGGCATCGAGGGCGAGTGGGAGGGCATCGCCCACCTCGCCGTCGGCTATATCGACGGGGAAGTCCCCGCGCCCGCCGAGCGGAAAACTGGCAGGGTGTACTGGGCGGAATAACATTCCTGGAAAAAGGGCTTTGCCCTTTTTCCAGGAGAGGGGTTCGCTGCGCTCTGTGCCTCGGCTGGCCGTTGACCAGCCTGCAACACGCCGCCACGAAAAACGAATTTCAATTGATTCACGGCCTGCGGGCCGCGAACTCGGTGAGACCTTTTACAAGAATAGACACAGCCGGTACGGCTGTGTCTATTCTTGTTTGTATCTCGGTTATCGTTTGTCGCCGGGCTTGCAGAGGAGGGCGGCGAGGGCGGCGAAGACGACCGCCGCGGTGATGCCGCCGGAGGTGGCCGTCAAGCCGCCCGTGAGCGCGCCGAGCAGCCCGCGCTCCGCCACGGCCTTCGCCACGCCCTTCGCCAGCGTATAGCCGAAGCCGGTCAGCGGGACGGTTGCGCCCGCGCCGCCCCAGTCGACGAGGTACTGGTAGACGCCGACGGCCTGCAGCAGAACGCCCGCCACGACGTAGCCCGTGAGGATGCGCGCGGGTGTCAGCTGCGTGCGGTCGATGAGAATCTGCCCGATGGCGCAGAGCAGTCCGCCGCAGAGAAACGCGTTCAGATATTCCATCAAAAGCCCTCCTTTGCCGCGGAAAAGACCACGGCGTGGCAGATGCCGGGGATGCTCTCGCCCTGAAACGACGAGGTCGGACTGAGCAGCGCACCGGTCGGGGCGAAGATGATCCGCCGCCAGCACCCCTCGCGCATCATGCGCAGCAGATACCCGTTCAGCACCGCCGCCGAGCAGCCGCAGCCGGAGCCGCCCGCGTGCATGTCCTGCCGCTCGAGGTCGTAGAGTAGCAGGCCGCAGTCCGTGTAGTTCTTCGAGAGGTCGATCCCCTCGCGCGCGAAGAGGTCGAGGACGATTTCGCGCCCCAGCGCGCCGAGGTCGCCCGTTACGATCAGGTCATAGTCGCCGGGGGAGGTGCCCGTCTCGCGCAGGAGGGCGGCGAGCGTGTCATGCGCGGCGGGCGCCATGGCCGCGCCCATGTTGTTGACATCGCTGATGCCGAGGTCGACGATCTTTCCACAGGTGACGTGCGTGATATACGGCCCGTCGCCCTGCGCACCGAGGATGCAGCAGCCCGCTGCGGTGGCCGTCCACTGGGCGGTCGGGGCACGCTGGCTGCCATAGGGGACGGGCATGCGGTACGGGCGCGGGGGGGGGCAGTTGTGCGAGCTGGTCTGCGCGGCGGCAAGCCGCGCAAAGCCCCCGTCGATGAGCAGGCTCGCGAGCGACAGCCCCTCGCCCATCGTGGAGCACGCGCCGTAGAGCCCGTAGAACGGGACGCGGAACTCGCGCAGGCTGAAGGACGTCCCGATGCACTGGTTGAGCAGGTCGCCCGCGAGGATATAGTCCAGATCCTCCGGCGAAAGCCCGCCCTTCTGCAGCGCGCGCTCAAGCGCGCGGCGCTGCATGGCGGCCTCGCCCTTCTCCCAGGTCTTGCAGCCGAAGAACGAGTCGGTGCTTAGCTCGTCAAAATAGCCCGCCAGCGGGCCCTGCGCCTCCAGCTTGCCGCCGATGCTGGCATAGGAGACGACGCTGACGGGGTTCGAGAGGCGGACCGTCTGGCGGCCCAGCCGTTTTGCAGGCATATGCGTTCACCTCGCAGTTTGTTTGACTTAGTTTGCCGCGAGGGGAGCGGAAATATCCGCCAAAGCAGGCAATTCCGCGCAAAAATAAGCGTCTGCACTCTTCAATCTGTTTGTACACACCCGCGGCGGTGTGATATAATCAAAGTACATAACACTATAGAATCAGGTGGATGACAAGATGATCTATCGTGATTTCAAGGGAACGAAGCTCTCCATGCTGGGCTTTGGAACCATGCGCCTGCCGGTGCTGGAGAACGGGCAGATCGACACGGCGCAGACGCAGGAGATGGTCGATTACGCCATGGCCCACGGCGTCAACTATTACGACACCGCGTGCAGAACAAGTCCGAGACGGTGGTGGGCGCCTGTCTGAAAAAGCACCCGCGGGAGAGCTTTTATCTGGCGGCCAAGTTCCCCGGCCATATGCTGGCGGAGAACGATTACCTAAAAAACTTGCAAGCCTTGGTTTTGGAAGACGAGCGACGCCAGCGCAGAAGACGCTGGTAGTTCAGAAACTA
>USAC01000055.1 GCA_900552475.1 uncultured Eubacteriales bacterium
AAAGGCGGCCGTTTGTCTGCACGCTTTCATCCCTATTTGTGCGGACGCAACGCGGCCGAATGGTTGATTGATATGATGATTTCCACCAAGGGGCGCTATGCCCTGCGCGTGCTGATTGATATGGCGGAGCACCAGAAGGACGGCTATATCCCGCTCAAGGAGATTGCCAGGCGGCAGGAGATTTCGGAGAAGTACCTCGAGAGCATCATCAAGCTCCTCGTGAAGGATCAGGTGCTCGAGGGGCTGCGCGGCAAGGGCGGGGGATACCGCCTGTGCGTGGGGCCGGATCAGCTCACCGTCGGGGCCGTGCTGCGGCTGACGGAGGGGTCGCTCGCGCCGGTCGCATGTTTGGAGAAGGGGGCCTCGCCCTGTGAGCGCGCCGCCGAGTGCAGGACGCTCCCGCTGTGGTCGGGGCTGAACGACGTGATCAACGCATACCTCGACCGCTTCACGATCTCCGACCTCGTCCGCAGCGCGGACAGCGGCTTCGACTATGTAATCTGACCACAAAAGGCTCTCCGCGCGCCGTTATTTTTCCATACTTTGTGCGATTGACAGACGGCGTGCGATCTGCTATTATGGGTTTACACTGCTAAAGGAGATACGTACACGTGTTCTCGACCGTTTTCGCTTCTTACTATTATTACCTTACTGTCAACAGATAGTAGGGTCAGTTTTGTTGCGCAAATCAGAGAGCTTTGATGCGGCACAGATTGACTGTGCCGCATTTTTTTATTGTTTTCAGGAGGTTTACCCATGATTGTTGTACTGAAACCGGGTGTCTGTGAGGAGAAGAAGAGCCAGCTGACGGACTGGCTGGCGGGGCAGGGGCTGAGCGTACACCCGGCGCTCGGCGGGTCGCAGACCATCCTCGGCCTGGTCGGCGACCCGAGCCGTCTCGACACGTCCCTGCTGGAGAGTCTGGAGATCGTGGACAGCGTAAAGCCCGTCTCCGACCCCTTCAAATGCTGCAACCGGAAGTTCCACCCGGATGACACGGTTATCTCCGTGGGGGAGGCAAAGTTCGGCGGCGGACACTTCTCCATGATCGCGGGGCCGTGCTCCGTGGAGTCTGAGGAGCAGATCGTGGCCGTGGCGCAGTCCGTCAAGGCCGCGGGCGCGCAGGTGCTGCGCGGCGGCGCGTTCAAGCCCCGCACCTCGCCGTATGATTTTCAGGGGCTGCACGAGCTGGGGCTGCGCTTTCTCGAGACGGCCAAGCGCGAGACGGGTCTGCCCATCGTGACGGAGCTGATGAACAGTAAGCACCTGCCGCTGTTTGACAACGTCGACATCATCCAGATCGGTGCGCGCAACATGCAGAACTACGACCTGCTCAAGGAGCTGGGGTCGGTGAAAAAGCCGATCCTGCTCAAGCGCGGCCTTGCCAACACGCTCAAGGAGCTGCTGATGAGCGCGGAGTACATCATGGCCAGCGGCAACGAGAACGTCATCCTCTGCGAGCGCGGCATCCGCACGTTCGACGACTACACCCGCAACACGCTCGACCTCGCCGCCGTACCGATGCTGCACGAGCTGTCGCACCTGCCGGTGATCGTCGACCCGAGCCACGCCACCGGCATCAGCCGTCTGGTGCCGCCGATGGCGCTGGCCGCCACGGCCTGCGGCGCGGACGGCGTGATGATCGAGGTGCACAACGACCCGCTCCACGCGCTGTGCGACGGCGCACAGTCGCTCACCTGCGAGCAGTTCGCCGAGGTCGCCGCCGGCGTGCGCGCGGTGCGGAAGGCGGTGGCGAAATGAGAATCGGCATCGTGGGGCTCGGCCTGATCGGCGGCTCGTTCGCCAAGGCCTATCACAGCGCCGGCTGGGAGGTGCTGGGCCACGACACGGACGCGAGCGTGCTCAGCTTCGCGCAGCTGGCCGACGCCGTGAACGCGCCGCTGACGGCGGAGAACATCGGCTCGTGCGACCTCGTGCTCGTGTGCGTGCGGCCGGAGGCAGCGATCGAGTACCTCCGCGCGGCCGCGCCGCACATCGGCGCGCACCCCCTCGTCATCGACTGCTGCGGCACGAAGCGCGTCGTCTGCGAGGCGTGCTTCCCGCTCGCGCAGGAATTCGGCTTCACCTATCTCGGCGGCCACCCGATGGCGGGCACGCAGTACTCCGGCTTCGGCCACGCGCGGGCAAACCTCTATCACAACGCGCCGATGGTCATCGTGCCGCCGGACTTCGACAGCATCGAGCTTTTAACGCGCGTGAAGGAGCTGCTGGCCCCCGCGGGCTTCGGGCGCTACTCCGTCACCACGGCGGCGCTCCACGACGAGATGATCGCCTTCACCTCCCAGATGGCGCACCTCGTCTCCAACGCCTATATCAAAAGCCCCACCGCCGGGATGCACAAGGGCTTCTCCGCCGGGAGCTACAAGGATCTGACGCGCGTGGCGTGGATGAACGCGCCGATGTGGTCGGAGCTGTTCCTCGAAAACAGCGACTTCATGCTCCGCGAGCTGGACTGTCTGGTGGAAAACCTGCTGCAGTACCGCGCGGCACTCGCCGCGGGCGACGGCGAGACGCTCACCGCGCTTTTAGAGGACGGCAAGCGCCGCAAGGAGGAAATCGACGGCCGCTGAGCGCCCGCGCCGTATTGACACGGGCGAATACAATTGGTATAATCTGGTTAGTTGAATACGGTCTGCGAAACCAGTGTAGCCGCAGCTGCAAAGGCCGCTTTTCCGGTCAGGCTGCGGCGCAAAGAAACGGGGGACAAGCCCCACGCGAACGGCACTGTACGCGCAAGGACGCACCTGAAGGGGCCGCGCGGCTCCGGGGGCGAAAGCCCGTCATTGCGGAGAGATTCCTCTGTGAGAAGGCAGGGTGCGGACGATGGGGGAGGAGAACGCTGCCCCGCGGCGCAAGTCAGGAGAATTGCGCTGGATGAGATCTGTGCGGCGGGCGTTCTCTCCGTTGGCAAAGCATGAAACTGGAACGCCGCCTCCGTTTGGGGGCGGCGTTTTTTTTCGGAGTGCCGGCCCCCCCGCGGGGAGCCGGCATTTTTTTATACCGGGGCGCAGGCCACGAAGAGTAAAGGAGAGTATACGATGAAGAAACGAGTGGCAGCGCTGCTAATGGCGCTGGTCATGCTTGTCGGTCTGCTGCCGTCCGCCGTCTGGGCGGAGGTCGCGGTCACCCCCGTCTCCACGGCGGCGGAGTTGGCCGCGCTGGGCGGAAAGCAGATCTCCGGCAGCTATAAGCTGACGGCCGACATCGACATGACCGGGCAGACCATGCAGCCCATCAAGAAATTCAGCAGCGGCACCTTCGACGGGCAGGGGCACACGATCTCCGGCCTGACGATCGCGGCCTCGAGCGGCAACACGGGTCTGTTCGCCGAGACGGGAAGCGGCGCCGTGATCCAGGGGATCGTCCTGCAGAACGCGAACGTCTCCCTCAGCAGCGGCAGCTACGTCGGCGTGGGCGCGCTGGTGGGCAAGGTCAGCGGCGCAACCGAGATCCGCGAGTGCGGCGTCTCCGGCAGCGTGTCGACCTCGTCGAGCAGCGCCCTGTATGTCGGCGGTCTGGTGGGCTATGTCTACGCGAAGACCACCGTCGACGGCTGCTACGGCGCGGCTTCCGTGACGGGCGGCAGCTACTCCAGCGGCAAGGTGGGCGGCCTGATCGGCTACACCTATTCGGCGGCGGATGTCTCGAACTGCTATGTCACGGGCGAGGTGACGTCGAAGGGCGCGGCCGCAGGCGCGCTGGGCTATTTTTCCACGAGCAGCAGCAACAAGGTCACGCTCACAAACTGCTTCGCGGCCTGTGACGTGGGCGGCAGCGCCAGCTACCGTTATCCCTTCGCCTATATCTACAGCAACTATCTGACGGCCACGAACTGCTTTTATGAGAGCGGCCGGGAGAGCAATAAGGACAACACCCAGTCCGGCATCACCGCCGCGAGCGCCGACGAGCTGAAGGCCGCGGCCGGGACGCTCGGCGATGCCTTCCGCGCGGATCTCTCCGCGCCGATCAACGGCGGGTATCCCATCCTCCGCTGGCAGTATGTCGACCCCAACGCGACCTACACCGTCACCATCCGCGTCGAGCCCGCCGACTCCGTCCTCACATGGAACGGGGAGGAGCAGCCGGTCAGCGCGGACGGCAATTACACCTTCTCTGACGTGGCGGTGGGCAGCTATGCCTACAGCGTCGCAAACAGCGGCGACTACGCCGCCAAGAGCGGCACCGTCACCGTTCGCAGCGGCGATGTCACCGAAACGGTAACGCTCGCGGCGAACACGCACAAGCTGACCTTCACCGGTCTGCCGGAGGGCGCGGCACTGACCGTCATGAGCGGCGATCAGACGCTGACGCCCGACGCGGACGGCGTCTACACCGTCGTGGGTGGGACGTACACCTACACGGCGACGGCCTTCGGCTATGATGACCTCTCCGGCTCCGTGACCGTGGGGCGCGAGGACACGGTGGAAAACATCGCCATGCAGGCGCGCGCCGTCGTGACGGTGACCTTCACCTATGACAAGGCGCCGCAGAGCCCGCAGCTGACCGTTGCGGCGGGTGAGCGCGTCATGACCCCGGCGGCGGACGACACCTACCGCCTGCCCGTGGGGTACAGCTACAGCTGGAGCTTCCGCAGCGCGAACTACGCCAAGCAGACCGGCACGATCGACCTCACCTCCGTGACGGAGGACGGCGCGCAGACGATCGCCGTGGCACTCCTCGACAAGACTGCGTGGGAGGGCGAGGGCGACATCAGCCAGCCCGCCGCCACCGCGGACGGCACCTATCAGATCACCTGCGGCAGCGAGCTTGCGTGGCTGGCGCAGGAGGTGAACGCCGGGCGCGCGGGCAGCGCGAGCGCCGTGCTCTGCAATGACATCGACCTCGGCGGCGAGGAGTGGACGCCCATCGGCAAAAACTACTCCTCCGCCTTCAAGGGCAGCTTCGACGGACAGGGGCACACCGTCTCCGGCCTGTCCATCACCGGCAGCGCCTCCTCGAACACGGGTCTGTTCGGCTATGTGGACAGCGCCACCATCGAAAACGTCACCGTACAGGGCAGCATCAGCCTGACCGGAAACGGCAGCAGCAGCTACGGCGCGGGCGGCATCGCCGGCCAGCTCTATGGGAAGGCGGGCGCGATCCGCAACTGCCGCAGCGACGTCACCGTACACGGCGGGCAGAACGTCGGCGGCATCGTCGGCTATGTCGCGGGCGGGTACAGCTCCGCCGCGAAGGAGATCACCGGCTGCGTCAACACCGGGGCCGTGTCCTCCAGCAGCCATAACGCGGGCGGCATCGTCGGCTACATCTACGGTCAGGTGACGGTGGACAGCTGCTACAACCGCGGCAGCTGCACGTCCGGCAGCTATCGCGCGGGCGGCATCACCGCCTATCTCGCGAGCAGCTCCGCCGCCGTGAAGAACTGCTACACGACCGGCGAGACGAAGGTCGCCTATGGCTCCGACAGCCATGCCGTTATCGGCAACAAGTCCTCCGGCACGGTGGAAAACTGCTACTATCTCAGCGGCCTGACGGCGGACACGAGTGCGGCCGCCAAGACCGCCGATGAGCTCAAGGCGCTCGCCCCCACGCTGGGCGATGCGTTCCTTGCCGCCCCCGCCGACCTCAACGACGGCTATCCCATCCTGCGCTGGCAGGTGCCGACCTATACCGTGACCTTCATGGTCGACCCGGCGGGCGCCGAGGTCACGATCGACGGCCAGACCGGCACGCACACGGAGGGCCGCTGGGTCTTTGCGCTGCCGGACGGCACGTATTCCTACAGTGTCCGCGCCTTCGGCTATCTGGAAAAGACCGGCGAGCTGACGGTGCAGGGCGGCACGGTGGACGAGAGCGTCACGCTCGCCGCCGCCGCGCGCCGGAGCGTCACGTTCACGGTCACCCCGGCGGACGCGAACGCCGCCGTGACGGTTCTCTGGAACGGACAGGCCGTCGCGCCTGAATCCGATGGCAGCTACAGCCTGCCCTACGGCGACTATCAGTATCTCATCAAGGCCAAGGGCTACGCCCGCGCGAGCGCCGACTTCACGGTGGACGAGAGCAGCCCCGCAGATATCTCCGTCGAGCTGACGCCCTCCCGCGCGTGGGACGGCGCGGCGAAGGAGGCCCCCGACGGCGCGGGCACGCAGGCCGCGCCCTACCAGATCGAAAGCGGCGAGCAGCTGGCGTGGCTCGCGGACACCGTCGCGCAGGGCAGCGGCGCGAAGATCTGCGCCGTCCTGACGGACGACATTGATCTCGGCGGCTTTCCCTTCGCGCCCATCGGCGTGAGCTCGCACGAGCTCTCCGGCAGCTTCGACGGACAGGGCCACACCGTCTCCGGACTGAACGTCTCCGCACAGTACGCGGGTCTGTTCGGCGTCATCAAGGACGCGGAGATCCGGAATGTCGTGGTACAGGGCACCGTCGCCAGCACCAGCAGCGGCAGCGGCGACGCGGGCGGCATCGCCGGGCGCGCCGTCGGCACGACGAACGTCATTGAAAACTGCGGCAATGAGGCCAACGTCTCCGGCGGCAGCAACGTCGGCGGCATCCTCGGCAATTCCCAGAACTATAACACGACCGTGACCGTCACAGGCTGCTATAACAGCGGCAGCATCTCGGCCAGCGACCGCGCGGGCGGTATCATCGGCCGCTACAACAACAGTAACCCCCGCATCACCGACTGCTACAACACCGGCGCCGTCAGCTCGAGCACCTACGCGGCGGGTATCCTCGCCGGGAGCAGCTCCAACATCTCCCGCTGCTATAACGCCGGGACGATCACCGGCAAGGACGCGAGCAAGACCGGCGCGTTCACGACCAGCAGCTATAACTCCCTCACGGATTGTTACTATCTGACCGGCAGCATTCCCGCAGGCGCGCTCGATAACGGCGCGAATGCCATGACGCTCACCGAGATGCAGACCACGCTCCTCACCGCGCTCGGCGCGGAGAAATGGAAGCAGGTGCGCGGCGTGAATCAGGGGCTGCCGATCCTGCAGTGGCAGACGGCAGACGGTCCCGCCGCGTCCGTCACCCTCGCGGGCGACATCGGCTTCGAGCGTAAGCTGATTGCCGCGTCCGACGGGGAGGAGACGTCGCTTCCCATCGGGAAGCTCCACTGGACGGCCATCCCCGGCGCGCAGAGCTACACCGTGAGCCTGTGGCAGGCTGTCAAGACGTGGATTCCCCTGAGCGGGGAGGATAGGGCCGCCTATGACGCCGCTGAAACGGCTGAGGAGAAGCTCTGGTTCATTGACGACAAGCGCATCATTGAGCACATGACGACCGAGCAGCTCGCACGGCTTGCGCAGCTCGACGACGCCATCGACGAGGCGAACTCTGCGCTTGAAAGCGGCATCGAATACGACAGCGACACCAAGATGCAGCTGCTTCAGGCGCTGAGCGACGCCTACGCCGCCCGCGCGGAGTTTGTGATCAGTCTTGCGACGGATGACGACCTCGGCTACTACGGCCTCGTGCTGCAGTGGGCGAAGGACATCTCCGGCGTGACGGACTGCAGCTATGACTGTTCGGACGATCTCTCCGCGCTCCCGGAGGGGATCTACTATGCCTCTGCCGCCGCCGAGACGGATGGCCGGACCGCCTACGCGCCCATCGCACAGGTGGAGAGCGAGATCATGCCCCTCCAGAGCCCCTATAACCGCATGCAGGCCGTGAGCGGTCTGCGCTGGGACGGCGGCACCGCCCACTGGGACGCGCGCGCCGACTTCACGGCCAATCAAGTCTACCGCATCGACCTCTACACCGTGGAGGGCAGCCGCGATGACCTGACGTATACGTTCTACCGCTCCTTCTCCATGCCAGGGCTGTATTCCGCCGCGAACTTCTCGAATGCCTTCGCCGCGGAGAAGAAGTACGCCTTCACCGTCACGGCGCTTTCCGACAGAGAGACCGAGAGCCGCAACGGCCTGACCGACAGCATCACCTCCGCCTTCAGCGATGTCTATGACCCCACAGCCGGCACGGAGGAACCCGGCACCAAGACGTGGGTGGATATCCACAGCGCCGCCGAGTGGATCGCGCTGGCGAACGTGGAGGATGTTCCCTCCGACGGCACGGGCTCGCCCAGCCGCCAGCAGGTGGAGTGGGGCAAGAACTACCGCCTTGCAAACGACATCGACTTCTCCGCCCTCACCGCCGCGGAGCAGGCCAAGACGAAGTCCATCGGCACCGTGACGTATCCGTTCATGGGCGAGTTTGACGGACAGGGACACAAGATCACCGGCCTGACGCTCAGCAACAGTGACTCCGGCCTGTTCTGGTACACCGGCGCAACCGCCTATGTCCACGACCTGACCATCGAGGGCGCGAACGTCCTCTTCTCGGACAACGCCGCCGTGCTTGTTCACAACAACTACGGCCGCATTGAAAACTGCGCCGTGGTCAACACGAACATCACCGCCGACACCGGCGCGGTGCTCGGCGGCATGGTCAGCCGCAACTACGGCGTCATCCGCGCGAGCTATGTCCAGGGCGGCACGCTGACCTCCAACTCCACCACCGCCGTGGGCCACGCGGGCTTCGTCGGCGCGAACGAGGAGGGCGGCCTGATTGAGCGCTGCTGGACGTCCATGTCCGTCAGCACGCAGAGCATGCACGCCGCGGGCTTCGTCGGTCTCGGCTACGGCGGCACGATCCGCAACTGCTTCGCGCTGGGCGACGTGTCCGCGCGGGGCTACTCCGGCGGCTTCGTCGGCCGCTCCGTCTATGACGGCAACATCTATGAAAACTGCTACGCTGCGGGCACCGTCACCGTGACCGAGACGGAGGGCAACGGCTTCATCGGCGGCAACCAGAGCTGGTCGTCGTTCCAGTATGACCAGTCCAGCGGCATCACGAACTGCTACTATAACAGCGCGACCGACTCAAGCCACGACTATAACGCCGTGGCGAAGTCCCTCGATGAGATGAAGAGCGCCGATTTCCTCGCCGCCCTCTCCGGGAGCGAGGCGGGCATCTGGGTGCAGAGCGCGGAGAAGAACGCGGGCCTACCGTATCTGGAGGGCGTGGCCGCACCCGAGCAGGCCGCGAGCAGCCGCATCACCGTGACGCTCGTGCTGGCGGCGTATGACAAGGAGACCTATCAGTTCAGCCAGCTGGGCGGGGACATCTCCGTCACCATGGATTCCACAGGCAACACCCGCCTTGTGGATCTCATGGACGCCGCGCAGGCGCAGGGCAAGCTCACCTACTCCTACTCCACGACCCCGACCTTCGGCCGGTTTATCCACACCATCAACGACTACGCCGTCAATCAGCCCGACGGCTGGATGTTCACCATCAACGACAAGCTCTCGAACGTCAGCGCGTCGCTCGCGACCGTGCAGGACGGCGACACCGTTCTCTGGTTCGAGGGCACGACCGAAAACCGCTTCCAGGGCCCGACGCTGGCGCAGCTGCGCGGCGAGAGCATCGAGTGGGTCGACATTGCGAGCGTTGCAGACCTGCTGGCGCTCGCGAAGAGCAGCAATGACGGCGTGCTCGCGAAGAACTACCGCCTGACGGCGGATCTTGACCTCAGCGGCGTGGACTTCCCCGGCATCGGCACCGCCGCGCACCCGTTCACCGGCCTGTTCGACGGACAGGGCCACACCGTCACGGGCGTGACCGTCTCCGGGACGGAGAACGTCGGCTTCTTCGGCGTCATCAAGGGCGCGACGATCAAGAATCTGCACCTCACGGACGTGACCGTCACGGGTGAAAAGCGCACCGGCGGGCTCGTCGGCTATGCGCAGGCCGAGCTCGACAGTGAGAATCTCGCGAACGGCAAGGCAAACCTCATCGGCAGCTGCACCATCAGCGGCACCGTCTCCGGCAAGGAGCAGACCGGTGGCCTTGTCGGCTGCAATGAAGGTAAGTCCGACAAGGACACGCTCTTCTCCATCGCGAGTGCCATCGACAAGTGCACCGCGGACGTGACCGTCACGGGCGCGAGCGCCACCGGCGGTCTTGTCGGCGACAGCAGCGGCACCGTCACGAAGAGCGCCGCCCTCGGCTCCGTCACGGGCACGAGCATCACCGGCGGGCTCGTCGGTGACAGCAGCGGCGACATCTACGACAGCCACGCGGACGGCGACGTCAGCGGCGAGAGCTGCACCGGCGGCTTCGCGGGCTCCAGCGGCGGCGCGGTGAAGGGCTGCTACAGCCTCGGCAATGTCAGCGGCACGGACTACACCGGCTCCTTCGCGGGCGCGAGCGCCAAGGCGGATACCGTCATCGGCGCGGGCCGCGTCAGCGTCGTCGGCACGCCGACACAGGGCTATAACGGCGGCTTCGCCGGGCAGCTCGGCGGTGTCCTCACGGGACTGGACAGCCAGATCACCGTGAAAAACGCCTTCGGCAACTGCTCGCAGGCGGACGGCCCCGCGCTCTCCGTCATCGGCAACACCACCTCCTACACCTCGGACAGTCAGCGCGCCGCGCTGGAGGGCATGACGCTCTCCACGGTGAAGGAGACGGCCGACAAGCTCTATGAGCTCTTCGGCGTGTACCTGCGCCACTCGGACGCGGCGGATGAGGCCGCGAAGTATGCGGACACCGTCGTGCTCCCCGCGGACGCGCAGGTGGGCGACGTGCTCTCGCTCCTGAAGCCCGGCGCGACCGCGGCGGACGGCGTGACCGTCAGTTACAGCGTCGCGGGCGACACCTTCTCCGGCGGCAGCGCGCTGCGGCTCGAGAAGGCCGGGTCGACCGCCACCGTCTTTACCTCCGTCGAGCTGACGCTGACGGACGGCGACGGCGCGGTCTGCCGCAAGACCGTCCGCGTCGTGCTCCCCGTCTCCGCGGAAAAGCGCGGCGAGCTGATGGACACCATCGCCGCCGGCTACACGGAGACAACGGACGGCTGGACGGCCATGGACATGGCCGCCTACGGCAGGCTCGACGGCAAGACCGCGCAGCTCACGGACGCGGCGCGGCAGAACCTGCTGAACCTCCTCATCGCGGAGGCTGCGGGTGAAAACGTCACGGCCAGCGCCCGCGCGCGGCTCGAGATCGTCCTGCGCTCTATCGGCGCGGACAGCACCGCGCTCTATCCCGCCAACAGCGCCGCCCGCGTCGACAACGCCGCCGCGCTGGCGCAGAGCGACTTCTCCTCCGTCGACGCCTACACCGCGCCCTATGTCCTGCTGGCCGCGCTGCAGGGGAACGTAAAGCTCACGGACAAGCAGGTGACGGCGCTCATCTCCGCCCTGAAAAATAACATGAACGGCGGCCTCTTCAGCTATGAGTGGGGCGGCGTGACCTATCACGATCCCGACACCGCCGGTGCCGCCCTCGCGGCCCTCGCCGCGTACTACGGCAAGCGCGACGATGCGACCGCCGTTGTGGACGCCATCCTCGCGGCGCTCCCCGCCGCCATGGACGAAAACGGCTCCTTCGGCAGCGCCAACTCCGACGCCATGGCCGCGATCGGCCTGCTGGCACTGGGGAAGGACCCCGCGCAGCTGAAAACCGAGGACGGCGTCAGCCTGGTCGACGGGCTGCTGTCCTACGTCAACACGGAAACCAGCAGCTTCCAGTTCTACGGCGCGGACAACGCGCTTGCGACGGAGCAGGCCTTCCGCGCGCTCGCGGCGCTCACGAAGTTCTATGAGAGCGGCAAGGCGTATAACGTCTATGACTTCAGCGCTGCCGCCGTTACCGACGGCCGCGCCGACGGCAGCGGCTCTTCCGGCACGGACATCCCCGAGCCCACGGGCGGCGAGATCACCGTGAAGCTCTCCATCCGCGCCGACAGCATGTGGATCGACAATTGCGAGCTCAAGCTCAAGGACGGCGCGACGGTTTACCACGCCCTCAAGGCCGCGCTTGAGCAAAACGGTATGAGCGCCGAGGGCATGGAGCAGGGCTACGTCAGCTCCATCACCAAGGACGGCTACACGCTCGGCGCGCTGGACAAGGGGCCGAACTCCGGCTGGATGTATCAGGTGAACGGGACGCTGCCGCAGGTGACGCTGACGAACTACCGTCTCGCCGACGGCGACACGGTGCTCTGGTACTACACACTCGACTGGAAGACCGACCCCGACGGGCTCAGGCCCGTCCCCGGCAAGAGCGTGGACGAGGTCGTCGCCATGATCGACGCGATCGGCGTGGTCGACCTCTCCCGCGGCACGGCCATCCGCGCCGCCCGCGCGGCGTATGACGCCCTGAGCGACGCGGACAAGGCGCTCATCGGCAACTACCAGACGCTCCTCGACGCCGAGGCCGCCTACGCGAAGCTGACGGCGGAGATGGGCAGGAAGCTCGACGAGATCTATCAGACGACCGGCGACTATCTCGCCGCACTGGGTACGCCCGCTACCGGCTCCGTCGGCGGCGACTGGATGGCCCTCGGCCTTGCCCGCAGCGGCCGCAACGTGCCGGACGGGTACTATGACGCGGTGCTCGACTACGTCAAGGCCAACATCGACGAAAATGGCCGTCTCGACTATGCGCGCGCCACGGAAAACGCCCGCGTCATCCTTGCGCTGACTGCCATCGGTCGCGACGTCACCGACGTCGGCGGATACAACCTGCTCTCCGGTCTCGACAGCATGGAGTACATCGGGACGCAGGGCGTGAACGGCCCCATCTGGGCACTGATTGCCCTCGACAGCCACGACTACCCGACCTCCGGCGACGTGACGCGCGAAAAGCTGGTGCAGACCATCCTCGACGCGCAGCTCCCGGGCGGCGGCTGGGCGCTCGCCGGTACGGCGGCCGACCCCGACCTCACCGCCATGGCGCTGACGGCGCTCGCGCCCTACTATGACGAGAGCGACACCGTGCGTAAGGCCGTGGACGACGCGCTCGCGCTCCTCTCCGCCATGCAGGGCAGCGACGGCGGCTTCGGCACAAGCAGCGAAGCCTGCGCGCAGGTGATCGTCGCGCTGACGGCGCTGGGCATTGATCCTATGACCGACGGACGCTTCATCAAAAATGGGCTGACCGCGCTCGACGCGCTCGCGAGCTTCTATGTCAGCGGCGGCGGCTTCCGCCACACGGCGGACGGCGCGCTCGACGGCATGGCCACCGAGCAGGGCTACTACGCCCTCGCGGCGTACTACCGCTTCGCCGCCGGTCAGACGAACCTCTTCAACATGAGCGACGTCACCATTCAGGCGAATACCCCGGCGACGCCGGATCAGCCGGGCACCCCCGCCAACCCGGACAATCCCGGCACGGCGAAGCCCACCGGCGACACCATCCTCCTCTGGGCCATCCTCGCCCCCGCGGCCTTCCTCGCCGCAGCGGCGCTGATCCGGAAGAAGAAACAGGCGTAACGAAAAAGAACCGTGCTGACCTTTTGGTCTGCACGGTTCTTTTTGCTTTGCCGTAAAAAACGTTTCGCGCCGCAGCGCGAAACCGCGAAGCCTTATAAAGGCGAGCAAAAGAGGAGTGGCCCCCCCAACCCCGCGCGCCACGTTTAAGTATAAAACAATTATCGCCCCCCCCGCGCCGCCAAAAAAAAAAAAAACAGATATAGAG
>USAC01000056.1 GCA_900552475.1 uncultured Eubacteriales bacterium
GGCGCCCTTCAGCTTGCCCATCGCGCGGTTGACGGCCTCCTCGATCGAGCCGGATGTCAGGCGCTCCTTCGTAATGATGTAGGAGATGACCTCGGTGTCGCTCGTCGTGTGGAAGATCGAGCCCTCGAGCTCGAGCTTCGAGCGCAGTTCGTAGCTGTTGACGAGGTTGCCGTTGTGGGCGAGGGCCATGCGGCCCTTCACATGGTTGACGACGATCGGCTGGGCGTTGTTGCGGTCATTGCTGCCGGTCGTGCCGTAGCGCACATGGCCGACGGCGATGCTGCCGGGGCCGAGCGCGTCGAGCCGGTCGGGCGTGAAGACGTCGTTGACGAGCCCCACGTCCTTATACGCGGCGAACAGCCCGTCGTCGTTGACGACGATGCCGCAGGACTCCTGCCCGCGGTGCTGCAGCGAAAACAGGCCGTAGTACGTCATGCGCGCCACGTCGTAGTTGTCAGGGCTGAAAACGCCGAACACGCCGCATTCTTCGTGAATATTGCTCATGAAGTTCCTCCGCGCCTTATTCGCCGAACACGCGGTGCATCATCTCGCGGTAGGCATCCTCCACACCGCCCATGTCGCGGCGGAAGCGGTCCTTGTCGAGCTTCTCGTTCGTCTTGAGATCCCAGAAGCGGCAGGTGTCGGGGGAGATCTCGTCGGCGAGGACGAGCGTGCCGTCGGCCAGACGGCCGAACTCGAGCTTGAAGTCGACCAGACGCACGCCGAGGGTGCGGAAGTACTCGGTCAGCACCTCGTTGACGCGGAAGGCCATGGTCTTGATCGTCTCGATCTCCTCGCGGGTCGCGAGCTTCAGTGCGATGGCGTGATAGGCATTGAGCAGGGGGTCGTGCAGATCGTCGTTCTTATAGGAGAACTCGATGGTCGGCTCGTCAAAGACGATGCCCTCCTCCACGCCGTAGCGCTGGGCGAAGTGGCCGGCGGAGACATTGCGGATGATGACCTCCAGCGGCACGATGGACACCTTCTTCACGGCCGTCTCGCGGTCGTTCAGTTCCTCAACGAAGTGGGTGGGCACGCCGTTCTTCTCCAGCAACTGCATGAGGAAGTTCGTCATGCGGTTGTTGACCACGCCCTTGCCGGCGATGGTGCCCTTCTTCAGGCCGTCGAGCGCGGTAGCGTCGTCCTTGTAGGACACGATCACGACCGCGGGATCCTCCGTCGCGTAAACCTTCTTTGCCTTCCCCTCATAGAGCTGCGTCATTTTTTCCATGATAAAAATCCTCCGTATAAAATCCGTTTTATGTTGATAGTGTCAATGTGTATCGCTTTATTCGTCCGCCAGCAGGCGCGCTTCGACGGCGGCGTCGCGGGCGCGCACCTTGTCGGCGTCGGCCTTGCGGCGCTGCGCGAGCTTTTCGGCCAGCGCCGCGTCCTCCACGGCGAGGATCTGCGCGGCCAAAAGAGCGGCATTGGCTGCCCCATCAATCGCAACAGTCGCCACGGGGATGCCCGTCGGCATTTGAACTGTGGAAAGAAGGGCGTCCATGCCGCCCAGCTGTGCCGACCGGATCGGGATTCCGATGACCGGCAGCGTTGTATTGGCCGCGATCGCACCGGCCAGATGTGCAGCCATCCCGGCCGCGGCGATCAGCACGCCGAACCCGTTCTCGCGGGCCTGCGACGCGAAGCGGCTGGCCTCCTCGGGGGTACGGTGCGCGGAATAGACGTGTGCCTCATAGGGAATGTCCAACGCGCGCAGCGTGTCCGCGGCCTTGCGGACAACCGGCAGGTCGCTGTCGCTGCCCATGATGATTCCGACTTTTCTCATTGTGCGCCTCCTGAAACAGAAAATGAAGACGCACGGCACCCCTCGGCCTGCCTATGGCATGCCCCTTGATGCAGTGCGCCCAGACGGTCGGCAAATACATTCTCCGGGTCCACGTGGTGCTCCACTTCAAAACCGTCAGGCCCCGGAAAACGGCTCCCTTGTCGCTATTCAGCATAGCACGCGCGGCGCGCGGGTGTCAAGGAAACGGGGGTGTTTGTATGATAGTTTTTACAAATCCTTGCCATTAATTTTGGTGATAACAACGATTCCTCAAATATACGGCAGGCTCTGCCTGCCGTATATTTGAGGAGTGGCTTCGCTGCGCTCTGCGCCCCGGCCGGATATGCCGGCCTGCGACGCTCGCTCCGCGCAGGGTGTTTTTTGCGGCGTACACGCCGCCGCAAAAAACGGATTGGATCTTTTTCGTGCCGTGCGCGGCGCGCACTCTGTGAGACATGAAAAGAAGGCTCTCGCCGGGGGCGGTGAGAGCCTTCTTTTAGGCGGTGGGGAGTTTTTTGTAGAAATAGATGGCGACGATCATGCAGATGCAGTCGACGATCGGCTGCACGGCGGCGCAGCCATAGAGCGGAAACAGCGCGTTGAGCACAAACAGCAGCGGGATGTCGAGCGAGCCCTTGCGCAGGATCGAGCAGATGAGCGACTCGCGCATGCGCCCCATCGCCTGAAACTGGGTGATCATCGGGTAACAGACCGACATCATCGGCATGGCCAGCACCATGATCCGCAGCAGCTTCGTGCCGTAGGCGATCGTCTGCGCATCGCCGATGAAAATCCGCACGAGCGCCGGGGCGAACACCTCGTACCCCGCGACGCAGACGACCGAGAAGCCGACCGCGACCGCGCAGCCGCAGAGGAAAATCCGGTGTCGCCGCTCGTGGTTTTCGGCGCTGTAGTTATACGCCAGCAGCGGCAGCAGGCCGTTGGCAACGCCGATGGAGAAGTAGAGCGGCAGCATGTCAAGCTTTTTGACGATGCCGAGCGCCGCGACCGCCGCCGTGTCATACAGCGACATGAACTTCGTCAGCGCGCCCACGGCCACGAGCGTCAGCAAAAACTGCACCGCCGACGGCAGGCCGATGCGCAGAATCCTGCCGATGTGCCGCCGCGTCGCGCGCAGGTCGCCGGGACGCAGCGCCACGACACCCACACGGCGGCGCGCCGCGATGATCCCCAGCAGGATGAGCATCCCGGCGGCATTTGAGATGGCTGTCGCGAGCCCCGCGCCCTCCGCGCCCATGCCGAGAAAGCGCGGCAGCACGAACAGCGGGTCGAGCAGCATGTTGATGATCCCGCCCGCCGAGACGCCCATCGACGCGGCGAAGGCGCTCCCGTCCGCGCGGATGAGGTTGGCGAGGACGGTGTTGAGGATGGAGAACGTGCCGCCCACGGAGATGACCCAGCGGGAATAGCCGCAGGCGAGGGCGTATGTCTCGTCCGTTGCGCCGCACAGGCGCAGAATCGGCGAGGAGAGCAGCGTAAACAGCACGCAGAACGCCGCGCTCGCGAGCAGCGCGAACCAGAAGCTCACCGCACAGACCTCCCGCGCGCCGTCACGGTCGCGGCGGCCGAGGAGCTGGGCGATGCGCCCCGCGCCGCCCACGGCGAAGAGGTTCGCGAGCGCCGTCATCAGAAGCGTCACCGAGTACGCCAGCGACACCGCCGCCGTCTGCGCCGCGTCGTTGAGCAGGCCGACGAAATAGGTGTCCGCGAGGTTATACAGCAGGATCACCATCTGGCTCGCGATAGAGGGGATGATCTGCCGCCGGACGGCCTGCCCCACGGGCATCCGCTCAAAGAGATACGTCCGGTCGATCTTCTGTCCCATCGCTTACCAGAGCCCCAGAATGTGCTGCATCAGAAGGCTCATGCCCGCGATGCCGACCCAGCAGCAAAAGCCCAGACCGAGCGGCTTGCCGCCGGTTCTGATGAGTTTGACGATGTTCGTGTTCAGGCCGATGGCGCTCATCGCGAGGACGATGAGGAACTTGCTGAGCGTCTTGAGCGGGGAGAAGACCGACGCCGGAACGCCGAGCGCCGTCGCGGCGGTTGTGATGACGGAGGCGAGGATGAAATAGAGGATGAAGAACGGAAAAATTTTCTTCAGCTCCACCTTTTTGCCGTCCGCCTGCGCGCTGCGCGTGCGCATCCACGCGAGCACGAGCGTGATGGGGATGATGGCGAGCGTGCGCGTGAGCTTGACGGTCACGGCCTTGTCGAGCGTCTCGCTCCCGAGGGAGTACATCGAGTCCCACGTCGAGGCGGCCGCCGTGACGGAGGATGTGTCGTTCACGGCCGTCCCGGCGAAGATGCCGAAGGCCTCGCCGCTCGTCTGCGAGAAGCCGAGCGCCGTTCCGAGCATCGGGAACAGGAGCGCGGCGAGCATGTTGAAAAAGAAGATGACGGAGATGGCCTGCGCCACCTCCTCGTCGTCGGCGTCGATGACCGGAGCCGTGGCTGCGATGGCCGACCCTCCGCAGATCGACGAGCCGACGCCGATGAGCGTCGAAATTTTGCCCGGAATGTGCAGCAGCTTGTGCAGCGCCCACGCAATCACGAGCGAGGTCGTGATCGTTACGAGAATGATCGGCAGCGACTGCTTCCCGGTCTGCAGAATGACCGAGAGGTTCATGCCGAAGCCGAGCAGAATCACGGCGTACTGCAGCACCTTTTTTGAGACGAACGTGATGCCGCTCTGCAGCGTGCTCCTGTCGCGGATGAAGAGCGTGACGATCATGCCACACACGATGGCGAACACCGGCCCGCCCACAATGGGGAAGCGCTTGCCCAGCCACCAGCACGGCAGCGCGATCACAAGGCACAGCAGCGTGCCCTTCCAGTTTTTGCGAATGAAATTCATGCAATTTCTCCTTCGGTTTCCTTGCTGCTTCTGTCTGTGCCGGGCGCGCTGCGCAGCTCACCGCGCACGCTGCGGAAGCGCTCCGGGATCTGCGCGGCGTCCAGCTGCTGCACGGCGCCGACCGACCCCGCCTCGCGCGCCGTCTCATAGTACCAGCACTTGTAGTCGAGGACGTCCATCGTCCGCTGCAGCTGCTCCAGCTGCTCACGCAGGACCTCACGCTGGTGCTCGAAGAGCGCGAGACGCTCGCCGATGGTGTCATCGCCCTGCATGGCCAGCTCAATGTAGACCCGGATGTCCCGCAGCGGCATGCCCGCCTTCTTCAGACATCCGATGACCTGCAGCCACTCGAAGTCCTTCTCCTGAAACATCCGCATGCCGCCCGGGGAGCGCTCCACGAACGGCAGCAGCCCCTCCTTATCATAATAGCGCAGCGTGGAGGCTGGAACCTCCAGCATCTTCGCCATCTTGCCCACGGTATAGACCATTGTGCTTCCTCTCTGTGAATTCGTCAAAATGACACTTGACTTAAAGTGCAGTTTAACTTGTATGATAGGCTCATCAAGTATATAACACGCGGCGCGTTCCGTCAAGGAAATGCCGCGGGAGGAGGATATGAAGCCTATGAAGAAACCCTATGTAATCTGCCATATGATGACCGCGGTGGACGGGCGCATCGACTGCGCCATGACCGAGCAGCTGCCCGGCGTGCAGGAGTATTACAGCACGCTCGACTCGCTCGCCGCGCCGAGCCGCGTCAGCGGGCGCGTGACGGCACAGCTGGAGATGGCGAGCCCCGGAATCTTCGAGCCGCAGGACGCGGCGCTCGGTCATGAGTCGTTTTCCCGCAATGCCGACGCCGACGGCTATGAGATCGTCATTGATACGCGCGGCACGCTCCTCTGGGACGAGCCGGACACGAGCGAGCGCCCACTCCTGATCGTGACGAGCGAGCGCGTCAGCCGCGACTACATCGCCTATCTCGACGGGCTGCACATCTCGTGGATCGCCTGCGGCAAGGAGCGCGTCGACCTCGCCCGCGCATGTGAAATCCTCGCTTCGGCCTTCGGCGTCGAGCGCATGGCCGTGGTCGGCGGCGGACACATCAACGCGGCGTTCCTCGCGGCGGGACTGCTCGACGAGGTGAGCGTCCTCATCGGCGCGGGCATCGACGGCCGCGGCGGCATGGCCGCCATGTTTGACGGCCTGCCCATGAACCAGTCGCTTACGCAGCTGCACCTCGAGAGCGTCAAGCCCTTCGAGAGCGGCGCGGTCTGGCTGCGCTATACCGTGCGGAACTGAGAAAAAGCGTATTTCTATAAGGAGGATTTTTTCGATGAAGTACCAGAATCGAGAGGAATTTGAAAAGCAGAACATGTTCGGAACCGGCGCGGCGAATACCGCCTTTGCGCAGTATTTTATCGGCGAGTCCTTCCTGAACCCGCTGGCCGACCCGGAGGGCGGGCTCTTCGCGGCGAACGTTACCTTCGAGCCCGGCTGCCGCAACAACTGGCACATCCACCACGCGGCGAGCGGCGGCGGTCAGCTGCTGCTGTGTACCGCCGGTGAGGGCTGGTATCAGGAGGAGGGCAAGCCCGCCGTCAGCCTGCACCCCGGCTCGGTCGTCATGATCTCCGCGGAGGTCAGGCATTGGCACGGCGCCAAGGCCGACAGCTGGTTCTCACATATCGCCGTCGAGGTTCCCGGTGAGGACTGCCGCAGCGAGTGGTGCGAGCCCGTCAGCGACGAGGAATATAGCAAGCTTGTTTAAAAAGGGCTTTGCCCTTTTTAAACAAATAGGTTCGCGCTCCGCCCCACGCGCAAAGTGTTTTTAGGCGTGGAACGGGAACCCGTAGGTCAGCGGGTCATTTTCGTCGATGAGGAACGTGCAGCTGCCGGTCTTATAGGCCGTGCCGGAGATCTCGACGCGCACGGCGGGGAAGCCCCCGACCTGTTCGGCGGCGACGGCCTTCCCTGTGAAGCGCTGCCCCATGAGGTTATCCTGCGCCGTCTCCTCACCGATGGCGAGCCTGCCGCGGTGGACGAGGTCGGCTACCCGCGCACTCACGCCGGTGCCGCAGGGGGAGCGGTCGGTCTGCTCGCCCTCGAAGATGATGCAGTTGCGGCCGGAGTAGCCGGGGGCGGCGTCCTTGTCGGAGTAGAGCAGCATGAACTCAATTTTGCGGAAGGCGGGAAGCTCCGGGTGCCGGAAGGACGCGTCGTCGTTGACGTGCGCGAGCACGTCCATCGCCAGATTCGTCAGTGGGCGGAGGCTTTCGAGCGTCATGGGGATGCCCTGCTCGTCGACGTTGATGAGCGCGAACACGTTCCCGCCGAACACGATGTCGGCGCGGACGGTGCCGTGGTGATCGGTGTGAATCTCCTGATCGGTGCTGTAGACGAACGAGGGGACGTTCTGCAGCGTGACGCTCTGCGCGCGTCCGTCCTTCACGCGGATGCGCACCGGCACAAGGCCCGTAACGGTGTCGATCTTCATGACGGTCTCCGGCTCCGTCAGGGGGATCCAGCCCTCGTTGACGGCGGCGGTGGCAAGGCAGATCGTCCCGTGGCCGCACATGCCCTCATAGCCCACGCTGTTGAGAAACAGCACGCCAAAGTCGGCCTCCGGGCGGCAGGGCTTCGTCAGCACGATGCCGAACATGTTCTGGTGGCCGCGCGGCTCCTGAATGATCGCCGTGCGGAGGTTATCGTAGTGCTCGCGCATGTCCTGCTCTTTTTCCTGCATGGTGCTGCCGCGCAGCTCCGGCATACCGTCGATGACGATCCGCGCGGGCTCGCCGCAGGTGTGCATTTCGATGGTTTTCAGTTCTCTCATCTGTCTGTTCCTCCTTAATAGCTTACAGCTCGATGCTGTCTCCGAGATGAAGGGCCTGTGCGCAGTCGTAGATCCGCTTCGCCGTGACGAGGTCGAGCGCCGCCGTGCCGGTCGAGTCGAAGAAGGTGATCTCGTCTGCGCTTTCGCGCCCCGGCGTCCGGCCGAGGATGAGCTGGCCGAGCTCGCCCGTGATGTGCTCCTCCGTCACCGCACCGGACGCGAGCGCCTGCATCAGGTCGCCCGCCTCGTGCAGAACGCCGTCGAGCGTGTCGGCGTAAATTTTCCCCGCCCGCGCGATGAGCTTCGCGTCGAGCTCCGCCTGCTGCGGCGTGCAGGAGCCGATGCCGTTGATGTGCGTTCCGGGGCGGACGAGTGCGCCGTCAAAGAGCGGGGTATACGCACCTGTGACGGCCGTGATGATATCGGCATTCGCCGCGGCTTCGTCCGCGGGGACGTCCGCCGTGCAGAAGGCGCCGTGTGCCGCCTGCACCTTCCGCGCGAGCGCCGCGGCCTTATCGCGGCTGTGCCCTACGATCTGCACCCGCTCGATCGGCCGCACCGCGAGGACGGCTTCAATCTGCTCGAGTGCCTGTCCGCCGGTGCCGTAGATCGTGAAGACGCGGCTGTCCTCGCGCGCGAGCAGCCGTGTCGCCGCACCGGCGAGCGCGCCCGTGCGCAGGCGGGTGAAGTACGTCCCGTCGAGCAGGGCGCACACCGCGCCCGTCTGCGCGTCGAGCAGCACCATTGTCGATGGCGTCGACGGCAGGCCGCGCTTCGCGTTTTCCGGGAAGCTCGAAACGATCTTCACACCCAGCGCGCCCGCCGGGGCGGCGTAGCCGTACATGTACAGGCTGCTGCCCGGCCCCTCGGGGACGGCGATTGTCGTGCGCAGCGGAATGTCACACACCCCGGCGGAGTAGAGACGCAGCGCTTCGCACGCGGCGACGATGGCCTCCGGCATGGTGCAGGCGCGGCGGATGTCCGCTTCGCGCAGAATCAGAATGTTCATGCGTCCTCCTTCTGCCCTTGCGGGCGGTTTGCGTTGTATTTTCCATGGACGTCAAAAACGTCGCGGATGCCCTCCATATCGTCGCCGAACACCTCGCGCGCTCCGGGCGGCAGCTGCATGCGCAGGCGCGTGCAGTATGCGTCGTGGCGGATGCACTCGCACGCGAGCAGCGTCATGTGGAAGTTGCGGGTGTAGATGGCTTCGGTCATCTGCTCGCGGCTGAAGCCCGCGTAGATCATCTCCTGCCCGTCCGTCTCCAGCAGCAGCCACCGGCCCTTCCACTCGCGCAGCTTGTCCTGCTCAAAGCCGTGGCAGTAGAGGTCTGGGATGCGCGTCTCGTAGCGCTGCGCCGCGTCGTAGAAGATCACGACGACCTTCTCAAGCTCCGCCTGACGCCGCACAATGGCGTCCTCCAGCTCCTCGTCCAGCTCGTCCGCCCAGATCTGCAGCATCACCTGCTCGCGCGCCTCGCGGATCATCCGCAGGCAGCGGCTGCGCGCGCTCTCCCAGCTGCCGAGGTGCCAGATCCGCTCGTCATTCTGGCCGCAGACGAGCCCCTCGGCGGCGAGTGCGAGGTTGCGCAGCCCCCGATCCATCTCGCCGCGCAGCAGCTCCGCCAGATGCGCCGGTGATTCCGCGCGGTAGAGCGTCGCGCGCCCGTCGCTGCTGCTGAGCACCGCGCCGCGCTGGATGAGCGCTTCGAGGATCGTGTAGATCTTCGACCGGGCGACGCCCGAGAGCTTGCTCGCCTCGTACCCGCTTACCGCGCCGCCCTCGAGCAGCGCGACATACACCTTTGCCTCCGACTCCGTGAACCCGAACTCCCGCAGCTGCGCGATCATGGAAATATCCGTCATCGCAAGTCCCTCCTCACTATTAGTAGCTTCTTTTGGTAACTACTATAGCAGCGGGGAAGCGGCGCTGTCAACAGCGGTTTCCAATCGGCGGAATTTTGTGGAAAAATATCCGCGCCGAGCAAAGACTCGGCGCGGATGCTACAATGTCTCTGCAAAGGACAGGCCGCCGGGGGCTGCCGTTGAAGTAGCCGACCATACTGAAGAGCACCACGGTCATGATCGTCTCCAGCGCGAAGCCCTTCAGATAGGCAAAGCCGCTGCGCACGACGGCCGCGTCCATTCCCAGCCCGGCCACGAGCAGCAGATCCCCCGCGACATTGACCAGACAGGCGACCAGCACGAACAGCAGCGGCGAGCGGCTGTCGCCCAGCCCGCGGAAGATGGCCGAGAGCAGGTTATACGCGACGATGAAGAAGGTCCCGCCGCCGCAGATGCGTACATAGCTCGCCGTGAGCGTGACGGCCTCGGCCGGGGCCTGCATCACCACGGCGATTGGCCGCGCCAGACCGACCGGCACCGCAAACAGCAGCGCGGACACGAGCGCGAACACGACCGCCGCACCGCCGATGACCGCGCCGATCTGTTCGGGGCACCTCTCGCCGAGATAGCGCGCGATCAGTACCGTGACGCCCATGGCAAGCTGCGTCACCACGAACGTGACAAGGTTGAGCACTTGACTGCCCGTGGAGACGGCGGAGAGTCCCGAGGTCGAGCCGAACCGCCCGACGACGAGCAGGTCGACGGCACCGTAGGCTGCCTGCAGAATCAGCGCGCCGAGGACGGGGAGCATAAAGAGGCAGAGCTTACGCAGGATGCTGCCTTGCGTGAAATCCGTTTTTTCACCGGTCAAGAGAAATCCTCCTCTCGCACATCACGCGGTAGAACGCGCCGACGGTGCGGATCATGCAGTCCGCGTCCTCTTCGGAGAGGCCGTCCAGCAGCGGGCCGAGCGCCTGAAAGAACTGCGTGTTGTACTTCTGCGACAGCTGCCGCCCGGCGTCCGTCAGGGAGATGCAGGTCACGCGTCCGTCCTCGGCGGAGGTCTGCTTGCGCAGATAGCCCTTGCGCTCCATCTCCTTGACGGTGCGGGTCACGCTGGGGCGCGGAATTTGTCAAGCCCTCCTGACAGATGTGGCCTATGAGCTTTCTGTAAAATCCGCAGAAAAACGCTTGCGGATTTTCGCCTTGCGCCTATAATAAATGCTTTCCGGACAAAAAATTCCATGATTTCAGGTGATAGCGTGCAAATTTTGACATATCTGGTTTATACCGCGGCCGGTCTGGGCGCCGGCGTTGTGACGGGGCTTGCGGGGCTGTCCGCGGCGGTGGTCATCACGCCGATGCTCGTGAGTCTCTGTGGCTGGGAGAGCTATGACGCCGTGACGGTTGCGCTGGCCTCCGACGTGCTGGCGAGCATGCTCTCGGCCTATACATACTATAAAAACAAGAATATCGACCTTCGGCGCGGCGGACTGGTGACGGTCACCGCCTTTCTTGGAACGATCGCCGGCAGCTACTGCGGCTTTCTCTTCAGCCGGCACTCGCCGGACGGTCTGGGCTATATCTCCATGCTCACGACGGTGTTTCTCGGCGTGAAGTTTCTGGTGAAGCCCATCACCGGCGGCACCGACGCGTCGGCCGCCGCGGAGCAGTCCGGCCGCAAGACGGTCCTTGCGATGCTGCTCGGCTGCGGCATCGGCTGGGTGTGCGGCTTTACCGGCAGCGGCGGCGGGATCCTGATGCTCACGGTGTTTACGCTCGTCCTCGGCTATAATCTGAAGGTTGCCGTCGGCACGAGTACCATGATTATGACGCTCGTGGCGCTGACCGGCGCGGTGAGCCATATCTCGCTGGGTGCGCGGATTTTCCCGCTGCCGATGGCCATCGTGGTGCTCTCGTGCCTGCTGGGCGCGGTTGTGTCGGCGAAGTTTGTCAACCGCTGTGAAATTGCGCGGCTCAACCGCATCGTGGGAATTGTCCTCGTTCTGCTCGGCATTGTCACGATCGCCATCAAGCTGCTGTACCGATGAACGCACAGGGCTGAAATATGAATTGGTCGGTGACTATTATCTGGTTGTCGGAGATGATGAGCCGGAGGAAGATCAGCCAATCGGGACATGGGGGCAGCGGCACCTCCGCTATCTCAAGAAGCATCGCCGTGTGCGATATGCCAACCTTCTGACCACCGGTAAGCTGAACGATTACCTTGCAGACCTCAACGAGCAGGCAGAAGCAATGTTTTCTCAGCTTGTAAAGCTGCTTGCCGAAAAGGAAGGCGTAACAGAAGTCCTCAAAGCAGAAAACCAGATGCTTTGGGTGCAGAAAATGAACAATCTTCGAAATGCCGCTATGGAAATCGTTTTAAACGAGCTTATCTACCGTTAGAAATGACGGCCATCAAAAAAGAGCATAAGTGTGTTTGCAGAAAAGCCGGTGGATGCCGGCTTTCTTTTTCTGCGGTGAACTGAAAAAGGCCCACAGGATGTTCTATCCTAATAAGCGGAGGTGATGGAGGTGACTGCGAAACGGGGGCTGTTCTGGTATGTGGACGGAGAATTGCTGTGCTTTCCCGTTTCCGGCGCGGAGGTCGATACAGTCGGCAACAATCATCGGCGGTTCTGGAAAACGCTTCCGCATTCCCTTACCGGCGGGATGTCCTACAACTACTTTCCCCGTGGGCGGGTAGAGCTGCGGTACGGGAAAGCGCTGGTCTATCTGCATCCTACGCTCTGCACACCGGGAATTTATGCCCGGATTCGCCATGCCTTTTCGCTGCCCGATGAGATGCAACTGTCGCTCAAGGCGGACGGAAGCCGGCACTATCGCAGTATTCAGAAGGAACAGGAGGGATGAGCATTGGACATACAGCCAGAGAAAACCTGCTGCTTTACGGGGCATCGCCCCCAATTTTTTCCCTGGGGCAGCAACACCGGTGATCCCGCCGCTGCCAAAATGCTTCGTGCGTTAGAGAGCGAAATTTTGCAGGCCATTGCCGACAGCTATACGACATTTCTCTACGGCGGTGCGCTGGGAGTGGACGCTTGGGCGGCGGAGATTGTGCTGCGGCTGCGTAAGAATCTGCCGCTGACGCTGATAGCGATTCTGCCCTTTCCGGGCTATAACGCCGATGTAACAGAGAATTCCTATCGGCAAACTATAGCGGCATCTGACCGCATTCTCTGTGTGGAACCGGTACGGCGGATGGCTGCTTTGGCGGCCCGGGACCGGTATATGATTGACCGCAGCAGCCGCCTGATCGCCGTCTACGATGAGCATTCCCGGATCCATAGCGGAACCTGGCGGGCGCTGTGCTACGCAAGGAAAAAGCAACTGGGCATCCGGCAAATTCGCTGGATGGAGTACCTATAAAGAGGCGAGTACAGATGGACATTTTCAGATTTATAGACTCCGCCGACATCCGGCGATACCTGGTGAAAATTCAATACCGATTCAGTACAGAGGAAAAAATGCTCTTGATCTGGTACTGCAAGTCTGCCACACTGAATGAAAAAATCGCCGCATGGCAGGAAATAGTCGGGTATGTGCCGAGTTGTCCTTGGGACGACGCTTGGGATATCCGAGAGCGGGTAGCTGCCTACATCGAACTGCAGGAAGAAATGTTGGGACAGTTTCAGTCGGCAGACAGTTACGTCTATCAATACAAATTGATAGACAGTTTGACGGGAGAAACTGATTCGGGCAGCGTGTATCGCAGTTACAAGGATTGTCTTGCTGCCGCAATACATGCGGCACAGGCTGCGGGCTGCTGCAAACTGGAGATCCGCAAGGAACCGCTCAATGCGGCAGAGCACAGCCGTCGGATAGGCACCTGTCTCTTCAATCAGGACGGTGAGATCATGCAAATTAATTGCCTGCCGACGGATGCCGAAGATATGATGACCTATCTTCTCTTTGAGGAGATGTGGTTTGCATTCCCTACACCGTTTCATAGCGGCGACATTGTCTGCTCTCGATTTTCTCCCAATGAACCGTTTGTCCTGACGGACATGGTCACTTGGGACTCTGAGCGAATGATCAAGGAATTGCCGCCCAGCGAGTATGACCGGCAGGTGTTGGATTGCGCCGACTGGACAGTAGAGCGTCTTC
>USAC01000057.1 GCA_900552475.1 uncultured Eubacteriales bacterium
TCAACCCATCATCCCCGTCGGCGTGTGTTTTTTTATTTAATATCCGCAAACCCCTTTTTAAAACAAAAAATTCCGCGCGGGGGGGTGTTTTCCCACCACACGGCCCTTCTTTTTTCGTAGTTATTTTGCTTCCCGCTTGCCGTGTCTGCGGTTCGGCAGGATCACAAGCGCCGCCGCACCGGCCAGCGCCAGCACACCCGCCGCCACATACAGCCACAGCTGGAACCCGTCGCCGGACTTCGCGCCGGTCTGCGCGGGTGTCTCAGGCGTCGTCGGCGTCTCGGGATCCGTCGGGGTCACAGGCTCCGCCTTCTTGAGCGTGTTCGTAATGACGAGCGTCCCGTCCTCCGCGACAGAGTAGCTCACCTCGTACCCATCAGGCACACTGACCTCGCGCACGGTGTAGACGATGGCCGCGCCGCTCTCGTCCGTCTCCGGAACCTCCCATGCGCACGTCCAGCCGCTCTCCGCGCTCAGCGTAGCCGGTTCACCATAGGGCTCGCCGTTTGCCAGCAACTGCACCGCGGCGGACGCAGGGCGCTCCGCGCTGTCACCGTCGTCCCAGACCTTCGCCGCCGTAACGGTCACCGTCTCCGGCTCGGGCAGAACCTTCTCGTTGAAGACCAGCACCACGGCGTCCCTGCCGTTCTCGAGGATGAATGTATCGCTCTGCGCAAGCTCGAAGTTCTCCTGCATCAGGTTCTTCAGCGCCGCCGCGTAATAATAGACGTTGTAGTCCGCGCCGCTCTTGAGCTCCTGCACGGTATATTCACCCGCCGGGATCGTCTCCGCAATGTAGAGGCCCTTCTCCATCAGGCCGTTTACGATCTGCTCCTCGGTCACGTCCTCGCTCACCGGGATGGCATCGAGCTCCGCTCTGCCCCACAGCTCACCGCTGGCCTTGTTCGTCAGAGAAACGCTGAACGTACCGCTCTGCTCACCGACGAGGAACTTCGCCAGATACACGCCCGTCACGGGGACGGCGGGCACCTCAAAGTCGAGCGTCTGTCCCTCGCCGTACGTCAGCACAGCGCTCGCGTTCGTCGCGAACAGCCCCTCCTCGTTCGGTTCGGCGTCGTAAATCTCATCGTCGAGATAGACCGTGTAGCGCAGCTTCGCGGTGTAGCCGCTCAGGCTGCCGTCCCCGGCATAGACCGGCTCCGCCACATCACCGATGCTCCAGCGGATGGTCTTGCCGTCCTCGGAGACGCTCGCCGCGCCGCTTTCGGTCGTGGGCGTGCCGTTTACGACGAAGCCCCTGCCCATCTCGTCGACGACGTTCGCGTTCTTGCAGGCGGTCGTCATTGTGCCCGCGATGGTCACGAACACATCCTTCAGACCCGCCACGTCGTTTTCATTGCGCACGGCAAAGAACTTGCCCGTATCGCTCGCGCAGCCGCGCAGCACATGCTCGCCGTCCTCCCCCGCGCTCAGCGCCACGGAGTAGACCACCGCGCCGGACTTCTTCGCCGCGTTCACCGTCGGCTGATACATCGTCTCGTCGTAGTTCGTCCCGTCGCCGACCACCTTGTCGTTGACGCGCACATACGTCGGCGCGCCGTCGGAGAGAAGCACCATGCTCTTGATGTTCGCCCCGCTGCCGCGCAGCAGCTCGGCCGCCTGCTCAATGCCGGCCTCCAGGAACGTGCCGCCCTTGTCATAGCTCGGTCTGGTGTAGGGCGAACCGTTCAGACTCTGATCCACGCCACCGATGAACTTCTCGAGCGCCGCCCTGTCCGCCGTCAGCGGCTGATAGCTCGGCACCTCGCTGTTGAACACGACCACGCCGACGCGGTTGGCCGTGTTCCCCGCAGGCAGCAGCTGGTCGAGGAAGGCCTTGGCCGCGCGCTTGGCGTTCGCCATACGGCTCCCCTCATACATGGAGTTGGAGTTGTCCAGCACGAGAATGACGTCGTTGCCGGGCGCGGGGTTGACCTTGGCGGCGGCGTTCACCGTCAGCTCAATGTCCCATGCGTTCACCATGCCCTCCACCGCCATTGCGGTCTTGGAGATGGTCACGTCCTCCTGCTCGCTGCCCGCCTGCGCCATCGCCGGCACAAGTGCCAGCACCATGACCAGCGCCAGCACGAGCGCAAAAATCTTCTTTTTCATCATACCTGTTCCTTCCGTTCGTTTGAATTTTCGCGGGGCGTTCCCACCGCCCCGCACAGGTTATGTCTATTATTATACCGCCCCCGCCGCCGCTTGTCACCTGATCTTTTCCGATTTTTCAGCAAATTTCCACACATTGTACAAATTTCTTCCGTCTTTCTCCGCCGCAGTCTCACTGATCGCTGCGCACCAGGCCCTGCCAGCTGCCGCAGCGCCCCGCGCGCTGGTTCAGCGGATCGTCGGCGGGCTTTTCCCCGCCGCCCCGGCGCGGCGGGGCGATGGGGCGGGACATGCAGAAATACCGGCTCTCGTCGGCGACGTGATCCTCCTGCCGCGTGTCGAGATCCTCCGGCTCCGTCTCGGAGAACAGCAGCCCCGGGATCGTCCGAATGAATGCCCGACAGTTCGAGAACACATACAGCTGCGGGTACCCCTCCGCGTCAAAGGCCATCCGGTAGTGCATCTGCATCCAGCCCGGAATCCGGCGGTTGTCCCCCTTCGTGAAGTAAACCCGCCGCCGAAGCGCCGTCTCGTAGATGCTCTCCCCGCGTGAGCTGTCCCAGATGGCCGGGTCGGCCACCCCCTGAATGCTGCGTCCCTTGAGCCACGGGTGCGTCCGCTCGATTTTCCGGATCTCCTCAAACTGCCTGTCCGGCGTCCAGCGCACGCCCTCGTTCGGTGTCGCTGTGCACCCGTAGAGCTCCAGAATCCGGTAGATACACCCGTCGAAGTCCACCGCCCACCACGCGCACGAGAAGGGCTTGGCATAGCCGAAGTCATAGCTGCGGCAGACCGTCCACTCCCGCGGGATGTCAAACGGTGCGATGACATGCGTGAAGCGCCGGTCGCCGTAGTGCGCCGGGTCGTTCACGAACTCCTGAAAAAACTGTCCCTCGAAGAGATCCCACTTTCCCTCGAGCCACGCCGCGCGCAGCCGCGGCGGCAGCGCCTCGAGCTGGCGCAGATAGTCCGGCTGGCTGCGCAGCAGCGCCTTGTTGTCCGTCACCTTCGCGGGGATGAACGCATAGTCCTCCGCCCGCTCGCCGTCCTCATAGCACCGGTCGAGAAACAGCCGCTTGATGTACCCGTGTCCCGGCCCGCCGGGGTTGCAGGTGTAGTAGATCCGCTTCGGAAAGCCGTTCACCCCGCGCAGGCACGCCGCGAACTGCCGCATCCACTCCTCACGAAGCTGCGTCGCCTCGTCGATGAAAATCACATCGTATTCCGCACCCTGATATCGGTCGAGGTCGCCGTCACAGGCGCAGTAGCCGAACTCCAGCGTGCTCCCGCCCGGAAACACGAACCGCCGCTCCGCCGCGCGGTAGGCCGCGATTCCCGCGAGCTGCGCGCGCAGAAAGCGGATGTGGTTATTTTCCAGCTCCTGATACGTCCGCCGCACCAGCAGCAGCCGGATCCCCGGATAGCGCAGCGCCAGCAGCACCGCCTTTGTGCGCACGGCCCAGCTCTTTCCGCCGCCGCGCGCACCGCCGAAGGCGACATACTTGTGCCGGTCGCGCAGAAAGACCTCCTGCCGCTCGTTCGGCCGCTCCAGCCGCAGCTCCCTCACTCGCTCCACGGCTCCACCTCCTCCGTGAGGACGACGCGCACCGTCTCGTCCTTCTCTTCCTCCTGTTCAAGCGCGCGCCCGAGCGCCGTCAGCTCCCGCAGCACCGCCGCGAGCTCCTTCACCGAGCGCACGTCCGCGGCGCCGCTCTCGGCCTCCTCCGCCAGCCGCGCCGCGCACACCGACAGCCGCCGCACCGCCTGACGCAGCTTTGTTTTCTCCCGCTTCATTCCGTCTCCTCCCCCATCGTGATCTCATAGCCCGCCAGCCACATCCGTGCAAACGCCGGGAAGCACCCCGGACAGACCGTCTCGCCACCGATGCGCCACACCGTCTGCCCCGCGTAAATCTCCTCGCCGCAGAGGGTACACCGCCCGGCGGCGCGGCTGCCGTCCTCCTCGCACAATCTGGGTATCCGCATATTGCTCACGCCCCTTTCCGCATGGATTCCCCATATCCGCGTCGAAGCAAAAAGAAAGTTTCCCGCCGCGATGCACGAACCCGTACAACGCAGCGGTGTTCCGCGCTCCTTCGACGGTTTTCGCGCGGGAGAGCAGATAATATATGTGGGCTTGTCCTGCCTCCGGCGGGGTACTTTTCCCCCCGCCAATCTCCCCCTCGCAAAAGCCTCCCATCCTCCCAGCTAATGCCTGCAATCAGAATAAATGAACGGTCAAGAGGGGAAAAGGGAGAAATTGCATCGGCGCCAAACAATCGGGCATTTTGTCGTTATGTAAATTAAATTCGTGGTGATAGTACAGGTGCAAATCCGCGTTTGCGGGTGTGACAAATTTTGTCATTCTCGCAGCAAGTCTTTGTCCACCAGTGTGTAAACCGGTGTGGAAAACTCTGTGGATAATGTGCATAACTCTTTGTAAAGTCTTATTGACGTAAAAATTATGTAAAACAGTCGCCCGCTACGGGACGCTGTCGCTCCTCCCCGAAATGTGCCGGACATGCAGGAAAAGGCGGGCAAGCCGTCATTTTTCCGCATGTGTCAATTTGACGAAACCCGTCGCAGAAACCGGAGAAGACCGGAAGCCGGGCGATGGTGAATACAAGCCGTATTGCCCGGCGGCGGGAAAAGCGGAAATTTTCCTTGACAGGCGCGGCAGGCGTGTTAAAATTGATCGGGATTTTAATCGTTTTGCGCCGCAGGTGCGGCAGGAAGGGAGAGATAAACGGTGGCAGAGTCGTTTCTGCTGGTGGCCCAGCAGGTACTCATGCTCTATTTGATTATGGCGGTGGGCTTTGTGCTGGGCAAAGCCAGACTCATCGACGACCGCGGTTCGGTCGCGATGAGCAACCTCGTGATGTACGCGGTTTCGCCGAGCATTCTGGTCGTCGCGTTCCAGCGTGAGCTGGATATGGCGTCTCTGCGGAATTTCGGGCTGGTGCTGCTCGTGGCGCTGGCGGTGCACATTCTCGCGGCGGTGTCGGTTCTGCTCGTGCGCGACAAGGACCCGCAGCGGCAGAGCTGTCTGCGCTTTGCGGTGGTGTTCGCCAACTGCGGCTTCATGGGCTATCCGCTCATGAGCGCCATGCTCGGCAGCGAGGGCGTGTTCTACGGCTCGGCCTATGTCGTCGTGTTCACGGTGCTGAGCTGGACGCTCGGCGTCTATATCATGACGCGCGACCGGCACTGCCTCGCCATCAAGCCGATTTTCTGCAACCCCGGCACGATCAGTGTGATCGTCGCGATGGCGCTGTATCTGCTGCAGATCCAGCTGCCGGAGATCCTGCTTGTACCGATCACGCACCTTTCCAACCTCAACACGCCGCTTCCGATGGTCGTGCTGGGCTATCAGCTCTCACACGCGAACTTCCGCGTGGCGCTGCAGGGGCGCGGCGCGTGGGTCAGTATGATTCTGCGGCTCGTCGTGCTGCCGCTGGCGGCGCTGGGGCTCTGCCTGCTGCTGAACCTGCCGTCCGGGCTGACGGTGGTGCTCGTCATCGCCGCAAGCACGCCCCCGGCGGCGCTGCTCGGCATGTTCGCCGCCCGGTTCGGAAACGACACGGCGCTCGCCTCGTCCCTCGTCTCCGTGCAGACGGCCTTCTCGGCCGTCACAATGCCGCTGATCGTGGGGCTGGCGGCGGCGCTTGCTTAATCACTTGAGGGGGCAGGGTAAAACCTGCCCCCTCAAGTGAATTTTCGCTGCGCGACGCGCCTTGGCCAGCTGTGCCGGCCTGCGCCACGCCGCCGCAAAAAACGGATTGCACCTTATTCGCGGCCTGCGGGCTGCGAATAAGGTGAGACTTTTGCCGGGAGGGACTTTGTCCCTCCCGGCTTTTTTGTTGATTTCTTCAGCCGTTTTGTCTAAAAAGGGGTTTTATTTTTTTGCGCGCTATTATATAATAAATTGATTTGCATAAGAATCGCAGGAGGTACCTCTGTATGAACGAAAACCGCAGAGAGATCATGGAAAATGTTTATCTGACCTATCTGCCCGCCACAAAATTCAAGACAGGCTGCCTCAGCGCGCAGCTGGTGACGCCGCTGCGGCGCGAGACGGCCGCGTGGAACGCGCTGCTGCCGCCGGTGCTCAGCCGCGGCACGGTGCGCTATCCCGACATGGAGAGTCTGTCCGCCGCCATGGACCGGCTCTACGGCATGAACCTCAGCACGACGATCCGCAAGCGCGGCGAGCGCCAGTGCGTCGGCTTCGTCACGACGGTCATCGACGACCGCTACGCCCCCGGCGGCGAGCCGTTGCTTGAACCCGCGGCGCAGCTGCTCGGCGAGCTGTTTCTCGATCCCGTGACGCGCGGCGGGCGGTTCCTGCCGGAGTATGTGGAGAGCGAAAAGACGAACCTGATCGACTCCATCCGCTCCATCCGCAACGACAAGCGCGACTGGGCCGACCGCCGTCTGCTCGAGGAGATGTGCGCGGCGGAGCCCTACGGCGTGAGCCGCTGGGGCGACGAACAGAGCGCCGCGAAGATCAACAACCAGAAGCTCTATCAGTACAGCCAGCGCCTGCTCGCTGAGAGCCGTCTGGAGCTGTTCTACTGCGGCAGCGCCGAGCGCCGCCGCGTGGAGGATGCACTGCTCGAGGCGTTCGCGGCCCTGCCGCGCGGCGTCCCGGCGGAGCTGAGCGCACCGGAGCGCCCGGCGGCCCCGTCCGAGCCGCGCTTCGTGACCGAGACGATGGACGTGACGCAGGGCAAGCTCGCCATGGGCTTTCGCTGCGTGACGGACGACGTCCCGGCGATGATCCTCGCAAACCTCCTCTTCGGCGGGACCAGCAACTCGAAGCTCTTCATGAACGTGCGCGAAAAGCTCTCGCTTTGCTACTACGCATCGAGCCTGTACGCCCGCTCGAAGGGGATCCTGACCGTCTCGAGCGGCATCGAGACGAAGGACTATGACCGCGCGCTCGCCGAGATCCTGCACCAGCTCGAGGCCGTGCAGCGCGGCGAGTGGGAGGACTGGGAGCTGGCCGCGGCACGCAGCGCCATGCGCGCGTCGCTGCAGTCGCTCGGCGACTCGCAGGGCGCGATGGAGAACTATTACCTCGGTCAGGCCGCGACGGGACAGGACGAGTCGCCCGAGGAGCTGCTCGTGCTTTTGAGCGAGGTGACGCCCGAGCGCATCCGCGCCGCGGCGCAGAGCGTCAAGCTCGACACCGTCTACTTCCTGAAGGGGAGGGAGAACTGACATGAAACAGATAATTTACCCCCGCATCGGTGAGACGGTCTACCGTGAAACGCTGCCGAACGGCCTGCCCGTGTGCGTGGTGACCAAGCCCGGCTACCGCCGCGCCTACGCGCTCTTTGCCACACGCTACGGCGGCATGGACATGCGCTTTGCGCTCAATGGCGAGTGGCTCGATACCCCCGCCGGGATCGCGCACTATCTCGAGCACAAGATGTTCGACACCGAGGAGGGAAACGCCCTCCAGATCCTCGCCCAGAACGGGGCCGAGCCGAACGCCTTCACCTCAAACGCCGTCACGGCGTACTATTTCGACTCGACCGAGCACTTCTTCGAGAACCTGCGCGTGCTTCTCTCGTTCGTCTCCGTGCCGTATTTCACGGACGAGAGCGTCCAGAAGGAGCGCGGCATCATCTCACAGGAGATCGGCATGATCGAGGACAACCCCGAGTGGCAGGTCTATAAGAACCTCATCGGCCTGCTCTACCGCAGCAGCCCCGCACGCGTGCCGGTCGCGGGGTCGGTGGAGTCGATCGCCGGCATCACCGCCCAGACGCTCTACGACTGCCACAAGGCGTTCTACACGCCGGGCAACATGTGCCTGACCGTCGTGGGCGACGTCGACCCGCAGGAGGTGCTGCGCCTTGCGCGCGAGGTGCTTCCCGCCGGGAGCGGCCCCGCCATCCCGCGCGATTACGGCGAGGAGGAGGATCTCACCCCGCACGAGAAGGAGAAAACCGTGCGCATGGAGGTCTCCATGCCGACGTTCCTGCTTGGCTTCAAGTGCGCGCCGGTCGGCGACGGGCCGGAGCAGATGCGGCAAAACCTCATCGGTGAGCTGGCCTGCGACGTGCTGATGGGCGAGTCGAGCCCGCTCTATGCCCGGCTCTACAGCGAAGGACTCATCAACGGCAGCTTCGGCTACAGCTTCGATATTCTGCCCGGCGCGGCCTATGTTTACGCCGGGGGCGACAGCAACGACCCCCGCGCTGTGAAGGCGGCGATTCTCGCCGAGACGGAGCGCCTTCTCAAAGACGGGATCGATGCGGACTACTGGATACAGCTGCAGCGCGCGAACTTCGGCAGCACGCTCAAGAGCCTGAACTCGTTTGAGTCCGTCGCCATGTCGGCGGTGGAGGGCTGCTTCCACGGCTACGACCCGTTCCAGTTCCCGGAGTTCTATGAGTCGATTTCCCGGCAGGATCTGCTGGACTTCATCCGCAAAAACATCTGTGAGGACCGCGCGGCCCTCTCTGCGATCTACCCGAAGGAGGAACCATCACCTTGCGCATTATGACAGACAGCCCCATCAGCTTCCCGGGGCTTTTCGGCGACTGGCAGTTCACGGCCAGCTCCGCGGCGCTGCACATCGGCAGCCGCAGCATCTACTGGTACGGCATTCTCATCACGCTCGGCCTTGTGCTGGCGCTGGCACTTTGCATGCGCCAGAAGGAGAAATACGGCATCAGCGAGGATAACCTCCTCGACGGCGTGCTCTGGGGCATCCCCTGCGGCATCCTCGGCGCACGGATTTACTATGTGCTGTTCTATCTCGACAACTTCAAAAACAGCGACGGCTCGTTCAGCTGGAGCAAGGCCATCGCCATCTGGGACGGCGGTCTCGCCATCTACGGGACGGTCATCATCGTCGTCATCATCGCACTGTGCCTGAGCCGGCGCAAGGGCGAGAAGGGATTTAAGTTCTTCGCCATGACCGACCTCGTCGTCATCGGTCTGTTTGTCGGCCAGCTCGTCGGCCGCTGGGGCAACTTCATGAACCGCGAGGCCTTCGGCTCGGAGACGACGCTGCCGTGGCGCATGCGCCTGACGACCGTCGCGGGTGCGTACATTGAGGTGCACCCGACGTTCCTCTATGAGAGCCTGTGGAACCTCGTGGGTCTGCTGCTCCTGCTGTTCGTGGTGAGCCGGGCGCGCCGCTTCGACGGCGAGAACACGTGGTTTTACTTCCTGTGGTACGGTGTGGGCCGCTCGTGGATCGAAGGTCTGCGCACGGACAGCCTCTACCTCTTTGACTGGACGCTCTTCGGCGCGCCCATCCGCGTGTCGCAGGTGCTCAGCATCGCGATGGTGTTCGTGTCGCTGTTCATGCTGGTCTACAACATTAAAATCAAGCCCCACAAGCCTGAGGAGCTCTGGGTCAATCAGGTCGCCGCGCGCAAGGCGGCGCGGGACGCGCTCGCGGACACCGCCGCGCAGCCCGCCGCTGAACCGGAAGTTCCCGAAACGCCCGAATCACCGGAGGAGGACAAATGAGCGCACAGCTGATGGACGGAAAGGCGCTGGCCGCGCAGAAAAAGGCCGCCATCCGCGCCGAGGTGGAGCGCCTTGCGCGCACGCCCGGCCTTGCCGTCGTGCTCGTGGGCGAGAATCCCGCCTCACAGATCTATGTGCGCGGCAAGGCGCGCGACTGTGAGGAGTGCGGCATCCGCTGCATGGACTTCCGCCTGCCCGCGCAGACGACGGAGAGCGAGCTGCTCACGCTGATCGCTGAGCTGAACGGCCGCGCGGACGTCGACGGCATCCTCGTGCAGCTGCCGCTGCCGGAGGGGATCCGCGAGCGCCGCGTGCTCGAGGCCATCGCCCCGGAGAAGGACGTGGACGCATTCCACCCGGAGAACGTTGGCCGCCTTGTGCAGGGGCAGGCGCGGTATCTGCCGTGTACCCCGGCGGGCGTGATGGAGCTGCTGCGCGCGGCGGGCGTCGACCCCGCGGGCAGGCGCGCCGTTATCGTCGGCCGCAGCAACATCGTCGGAAAACCAATGGCACTCCTGCTGCTGCAGGCGGACGCCACGGTCACGGTCTGCCACAGCCGCACGCCCGACCTCGCGGACGAGTGCCGCCGGGCGGACATCCTGATTTCCGCCGTCGGCCGCCGTGGCCTGATCACCGCCGACATGATCAAGCCCGGCGCTGCGGTCGTGGACGTCGCGATGAACCGCGATGAAGACGGCAAGCTCTGCGGCGACGTGGACTTCGCCGCCGCGTGCGCCGTCGCCGCGCACATCACCCCCGTCCCCGGCGGCGTCGGCCCCATGACCCGCGCCATGCTCATGGAAAACACCCTCCGCGCCGCCCGCCTGCGGGGCTGACACAGAAACAACGGAAGGAGACACTTCGTGAAGAAGCCGTCTCCTTCCATTTTTTTCGTACAAGGTGAGACTTTTCCCGCGATTGTGCGACTAATAGCCGACATACTGTGCAGCAGCCCTCGGCTCCCCCTCCGGGAGAGCTGTCACCGCAGGTGACTGGGAGGGGTCCGCAGCCTTTTGAACGATACAATCCATTTGAAAGCGTGCAGCGTTTCCCCTCTCCGTCCCCGCTGCGCTCGGCCACCTCTCCCGAAGGGAGAGGCAAGGGATGCTCCCACCGTGCCTGTTCGCTTTCTCAAGCAGTCCGCTCGTTTGCGGGCTGATATTTTTCCGCGCCAAACCGTTGACTTTTCGCGCCGCTCTGCCTATACTGTCAGGTTAGGCGGCACACGCCGCCCGCTTATCAAACGATTCACAGGAGCACTGTTTCATATGGATTACTACCTTCTGACCGATCTGGCGGCGACCATGGGCTATCACCTGGCCATGTCCGGCGCGGAGACCTTCCGCGTGGAGGACACCGTCCACCGCATTCTCGGCGCCTATGGCATCGAGTGCGAGGTGTTCGCCATCCCCAACAGCATCTCCGTCAGCCTGGAGGCCGCCAACGGCAAGCCCCTGATGGTGCTGCGGCGCATCGGCTTCCACGGCAACGACCTCGAAAAGCTCGAAAAGCTCAACGCCCTGAGCCGCCGCATCTGTGCGGAAAAGCCCGCGCCCGACGAGGCCTTCCGCTGGCTGCGTGAGACGCTGGACGACTGCCGCACCTACCGCACGGGCGTCTACTACCTCGGCAACATTCTGGCCGGTATGGGCTTTTGCATCGTGTTCGGCGGAGCGCTGCGCGACTGCCTGTGGGCGGGGCTGATCGGTCTGATTATCGGCCTTGTCTCCCGCTTTATGGACAGCCGCGAGGCAAACCCCTTCTTCAGCACCATGCTCGCCTCGTGTCTGATGGCGCTGCCCGCCTATGCCGCGGCAGGGTTGGGGCTTCTTGAGCGGCCCAATGCCGCCATCATCGGCGCGCTGATGATTCTGGTGCCGGGACTGCTCATCACAAACTCCATGCGCGACATCATCTACGGCGACACGAACTCCGGCATGTTCCGCATCGTGCAGGTCGTTCTCATGGCGATGGCGATCGCGCTCGGGACGGCTGCGGCGTGGCGGCTCACCGCCGGAATCTACGGCCAGACCGTCTCCTCCACCGTGAGCTGGCCGGCGCTGGCGCAGGCCGCCGCCGTGTTCATCGGCTGCAGCGGCTTCTGCATTCTCTTCAACGTCCACGGATGCGGCATACTGCTCGCCGATATCGGCGGCATGCTCTCGTGGATGGTGTACCTGCTCTGCACGGCGCTCGGCTGCGACGTGTATGCCGCGAACCTGTTTGCCGCGGTCTTCGCCGCGCTCTATTCCGAGACGATGGCGCGTGTACGCAAGTGCCCGGCCGTGAACTACCTCGTCATCTCGACGCTCCCCATGCTCCCCGGCGCGGGCGTCTACTATACGATGAGCCTCGGGCTTGAGGGGCGCATGATGGACAGCGTCGCCAAGGGTCTTGAGACGGTCGGCGTCGCCGGCTCGCTCGCCGTCGGCATCCTGCTGGTGTCGACCGTGTTCCGGCTCTTCAGCCACCGCGGAAAGAAATAACCAAAGAGGGCAAAAGCCCTCTTTGTCCATTTTCCACTGGAATTGCGCGGCGTTTTTGGCGATGTGGACGAAATTCTCTTTGGGGGATGCAATCTCCGCGTTTTTTGATTATGATAGAGACAGACAAGCTCCGTGAAAGGGGATATAACCATGAAATTCTGGAAAATGAACGGCGCGGGCAACGACTTTTTGATTATCAACAATCTCAGCGGTAAAATCCGCCCCGAGCAGTGGCCGCAGATCGCGCAGACGGTCTGTGAGCGGCACCGCTCCGTCGGTGCCGACGGCCTGATGGCGGTGGAAAAATCCGACAGTGCCGACTATAAGATGCTGTTTTTCAACTCCGACGGCTCCATGGGCGAGATGTGCGGCAACGGCGCGCGCTGCATATGCCGCTACGGCTACGAGACCGGCCTTGCCGGCGAGGTGCAGCACGTTGAGACGACGGCGGGCCTTGTGACCGGCTGGCGCATGGACGCGCGGATGTACCGCGTCCGGCTCAACGATCCGACCCATATCGAGCTTGACGGCCGCGCGGACATCGACGGCAAAACGTACCGCTATGCCTACGTTGAGCTGGGCGACCCCTGCATCCCGCACGCAGTGGTCGAGATCCCCGGCCTGCGCACCTGCAATGAGGACGCGCTGCGCGAGCTCGGGCGCAGGCTCCGCCACTACAAGGCCTTCCCCAAGGGCGCAAACGTCAACTTCTATGAGCGCATCGGCGATGACCACCTCTATGAGCGCACGTTCGAGCGCGGCGTCGAGGACTTCACCTACGCCTGCGGCACCGGCACCGGCTCGCTCGTGACGGCGCTGACGCTGCGCGGCGAGGTCAGCGGGCGCGGCGTGCGCGTCGACATGACGGGCGGCCGTCTCATCATCGATGTGGAATACGACGAGGGCCGCGTGGAAAATCTCTACCTCACCGGTCCGACGAACATCGTCTGCAAGGGCGAGCTGACGGACGAGGAGCTGGTGCTCTGAGCGCCGGAAAGGAATCGTATGATCTGTGACAACATCACCGTAAAGGACGGCGTGCTGCACTTCGCCGGACAGAGTACGGTGCAGCTCGCCCAGCAGTACGGCACACCGCTGTACCTGCTTGACGAGGACTATATCCGCCGCCAGTGCCGCGTCTACAAGGCGGCCTTCGCGCGGCACTTCGGCCCGACGAGCCGCCCGCTCTTCGCGAGCAAGGCCTGCTGCTTCACGCGGATCTACGAGATCATGCGCGAGGAGGGTATGGGCATCGACGTCGTGTCCCCGGGCGAGCTCTACACCGCGCGCCGGGCGGGCA
>USAC01000058.1 GCA_900552475.1 uncultured Eubacteriales bacterium
ATAGTGCGGCATATTGTCGCAGGCTGGCAGCTGAGCGTACAGTGCCTCCATCTGGGCATCCAGTTCGTTCAGCTCCTTGATGTCTGCCAGAAGCGTTTCCTTCTCCGCTTCGGTCAGGGCATTGGTGCTGCGGATAAACGCCGCCTCGTCAAAGTCTGTGAAGTCATAGTCGTCAGGCAGGGCGTTGCAGATTTCGTCCAGCTTTTCCCACAGCGCTGCGTTTCTCTGGAAGATGGCGTCGCTCTTCTCTTCCACCGCCTCGATCTGCTCCCAGGTGGCGTCCTCGTTCTCGGTTGCAATTTTAGTAACAGGCTCCATTGGTGCGGATGTGGCGGCAAAGGCGGAGGTCGCTGTGCCGATGACCGTTACCATCAATGCCAATGCCAGTGCAAAGCTCAAAACCGTTTTCTTTTTCATGGTATGTTACGCTCCTTTTTTGAAGTATTTGTGGTTGTGTATTAACCTTGTCTGTAGCATACCAGAAGCTGCATTGAAATTCTCCCGCGAAAGTGCGGGGAAAGTGTCACAAATTCGTCACAGCGCCTGTGTTATACAATGAACACCCACCCGGTAGCCGACCGATGGGTGTTCGTTTCAATCAATTATGGTGCTGAATTTGCCCGCCCCCGCAAGCATAAAAACATGAGTTTCTGCTCCCTGATTGTTCTTTCTTTGTCTTAATTCTCCGATATTCGAGGGTAACGATGGCGGACGGAGGCGGGGTATCCTCAAAAGGACGCTAAAAGTCAGGGCATCCGATGCTCGGCCATAGGTGAATGAAGGAAGACTGCCATTCGGCAGCGACGACAGTACCGCGGATGTGAGGATACCCCATAAAAACCGCCTGTCCTGGCATTGAGCCAATGGTTTTTCATTGCCGTGCAAGTGAGGCACCCGCGGATAAGCCGGGAGATCACGGCAGAAAAAAAGAGAGATTGCGATACAGCAATCTCTCCCGCTTTCGACATGATGGTTGTTCCGTTAGCTTGGACAGGGGGGTGTGTCGGCCCTTATGACCGCCGCACCGCCTGCAGTCGAACGCCTGCCGGATCTTTTTCAGGGGGTATCGTATTCCGTTTTGGTCTTTTTAAGGCATCTCCGGTTCTGGAGTAAGGCGCACGGTGAAGTCCTGCGCTATAGCACCCTCCGGCAGCAGCTTCGCCATGAGGACGAGCCGCTGATTGCCGGTATTGTACTCATCGTACTTCCGGCAGCAGGTGGAAAGGGTCAGCACGGTGTCCTCCTCACCTGTGGGGTTGGGAGCGATGTAATCAAAGTCAATATCCGTGATGAAGCAGGCCGTGATCTGGAAGACCATATCATCGCCTTTCACCGAGAGGTAGATATACAGGTTCTCCTTCACATAGTCCGCATTGGCATCTGCGATGGAGTTTTTCTCGTTCAGCGTGAGGAGCAGATGCTGACCGAAGTCGCTCTCACTAAACAGCTTTACGCCGATATCCTCGTCCTCGTTGTCGGTCAGCGGGATCTGTTTCGGCGGCTGCAAGTCGATTTAGTTCGTAAACACCTTCTTCGGCGGCGATATCTTTGAAGCGTCCGATCCACTTGTCGCTATCAATGCAAATGTCCTCCCATGAGAGCTCCACATCATCCGGTGTAGGTGCGCCGAGTCGGGCGAACGCCTTGTCAATGGCTTCTTCCTCGCAGGGCAAATACAAGAATTCGGTTTTTCCGTTGTATTCAGCCCGTATGAAGCAAAGCATTTGAAATTGACCGTTGTATTTTATCCGGCAGAGGGGGATGCCGTCCGAGGATACTTCTAACCATCCGCTTCCGTCCATCTTGGTGTCGTACCGAGCCTTGAGCCGTTTGGCTAATTCTTTCTGTAGCATATTTGGTTTCTCCTTTTTAGGGTAATAAAAAAGGCAGATAGATTTTTGCTTTCTATCTGCCTGTGTATCTGATATTTACTTTTCGGGAGTTCAAGTCTATCCACAAAGGGAAAACGGCGATTTTACATCTGTGTTTTGGTACAGAGAAAAATCGCCGTTTGGTAGCAAAAAAGCCCGATATAATCGGGCTTTTCGCAGGAGACATCTTTTTGTCTCCACATTATGGTCCGAGTGGCGAGACTTGAACTCGCGGCCTCATGGTCCCGAACCATGCGCGCTACCAGCTGCGCTACACCCGGATGCTTCTGAAAACAGATACCGTTTTCTGTCAGCTTTTCTATTATATGTGCTTTTCCCCATTCTGTCAAGAGCTAAATTGCTGTTCTGCGTTTTTTCTTCGGCGCATAGGATACTGTATGATAAAGGGGGGACAGTCCATGCAGGGCAGTCAGACGAGAAACATATACGTGGGGCGGCGCGTGCAGGCGCCTGCGGGCAGTTACCGCCGTCCGTCCGCGGCGCAAACCGCCCGTGGCAAGCGCGAAAAGCAGCGCAGCCGTCTCGAGCGCCGCCGGATGCTGCAGGTCACGGTCAGCGCCGCGATTCTGGTGATCGTGGTTGTGGTGAAGCTCGCGATGCCGGATGTGCTGAACCGCTGCCGGACGCAGCTGCTGGCGCTGATGGGGGAGGACACGGACTTCGTCGCGGCGTTCTCGGCTGTCGGGCGCGCCGTCTCGGGCGACGGGAGCGTCGGCTCCGCGCTCAACGACGCCTATACCGCCGTCTTTGGCCCGAGCCACGCCGATGATCCCGCTGAGGAACCCGCCAACGACCCGGCGCAGACCGGCGCGGAGGAGGAGACGCCGCCTGCGGAGGACGGCGCCCCGGTCTACTCGTCGGCGAACACCCCGGCGCAGGTGTGCCTGCTGCAGCAGCAGCTCGGCTTCGCCTACGCCGCGCCCGTGGCCGGGGAGGTGACGTCCGCCTTTGGCCTGCGCACGCACCCGCTCGACGGCGAGGAGCGCTTTCATTACGGGCTGGACATCGGAGCGGAGGAGGGGAGCGTCGTCACGAGCTTCGCCGCCGGGACAATCACGGCCGTCGGCAGCAGCGCCGACCTCGGTGAATACGTCATGGTCGCGCACGCGAACGGCTATACTTCGCTCTATGCCCACTGCAGCCGCGTGACGGCCTCGTCCGGGCAGCAGGTGGCGCTGGGCGACCCGATCGCCGAGGTGGGGCAGACCGGTCAGACGACCGGCTCGCACCTGCATTTCGAGCTGCATCAGGACACCGTCTATCTCAACCCCATCTACTATGTCCAGCTCTGAGCGGCTGCGCCTGCAGGTTTCCCCGTGGCTTGCGCTGCTGCTGGGGGCTTTTGTGCTGCTGTCGTCCCCGGCGCTGCTGGCGGCGCTGCTGACGGCGGCGCTTGTGCATGAGCTGGCGCACTGGGCCGTGCTGCGCCGTCTGGGCGGCGAGGTGCGCAGTCTGCAGCTGGGGCTCTTCGGCGCTCGAATGGAAATCGCGCACCCGGAACGACTGTCCTACGGCGGTGAAATGCTGGTCACGGCGGCGGGGCCGCTCGTAAACCTTCTGCTCGCGCCGGGGCTCGCGTGGCTGGGCAGGGAAGCGGAGGTGTTCTGGCTCTTTGCCGGGGCGCAGCTGGTGCTCGGGTGCTTCAACCTTCTGCCGGTCCGACCGCTCGACGGCGGGCGGCTTTTGTGGCTGGCGGCCGCGTGGCGGCATGGGCCGTTCCAGGCCGACCGGCTCTGCGCGGCGGTGGGGCTTGCGGCGGCGCTGGCGCTGACGGCGGGGAGCACTGCGCTCTGCCTGCGCACGGGGAGCGTGCCGTTTCTGATGATCGGCGCGCTGGGGACGCTTTTTGCCGCGCTGGGTGGGAAAAAGGGCTTGTCAAACCTGCGCAAAGCATGTAAAATGTAACGTTATGAGAACAAATCCAACGTCAGGAGATTTACTGTGGATAAGAGATTGGAACGCATCCTGCCCCGCGTGCAGAAGCCCGCGCGCTATGTGGGCGGCGAGTATAACGCGGTGGCGAAGGATCTTTCGCAGGTGGATACCCGCATCGCCTTCTGCTTCCCCGATACCTATGAGATCGGCATGTCGAACCTTGGCATGCGGATTCTCTACGGCGTGATGAACGAGATGCCCGGCGTCTGGTGCGAGCGGGTGTTCGCCCCGTGGGGGGACATGGAGGTGGAGATGCGCGCGGCGCACATGCCGCTGTTCGCGCTGGAATCCGGCGACGCGATCACGCACTTTGATATCGTGGCCTTTTCCGTCGGATATGAGATGGCCTTCCCGGCCATTCTGAACATGCTCGATCTCGCGGGGATCCCGCTGCACAGCGCCGAGCGCACGGAGCTGACGCCGCTCGTCATCGCGGGCGGCACGGCGATGTACAACGCCGAGCCGATCGCCGATTTCATCGACCTCGTCAGTCTCGGCGAGGGGGAGGACATCACCGTCGAGCTCGTGGAGCTGCACCGGCAGGCGCGGCGCGAGGGCTGGACGAAGCGGGAATTCCTCCGCCGCGCAGCGCAGCTCGACGGCATCTATGTCCCGAGCCTGTACGACGTGAGCTACAACCCCGACGGCACCGTCGCGGCCATCACGCCGCTGGACGGCGCACCCGCTGTCGTGACCAAGCGCATCGTCCGCGATATGGACAAGTCGTTCTTCCCGACGAAAACCATCGTCCCCAGCACGGAGATCGTGCAGGATCGCGTGATGCTCGAGCTGTTCCGCGGGTGCATCCGCGGCTGCCGCTTCTGTCAGGCGGGGTACGTCTACCGCCCGGTGCGAAACCGCAGCATGGACCTGTGCGCGAGGTACGGCGTGGAGTCGTGCGACGACTCCGGCTATCAGGAGATGACGCTTTCGAGCCTTTCGACGAGCGACTACCCGCAGCTGACGGGGCTGTGCGACACGCTTGAGGAGTTCTGCGAGGCGCGGCATGTGAACCTGTCGCTGCCGAGCCTGCGCGCCGACAACTTCTCCATGGAGCTGATGCAGCGGCTCGCCCGCGGGCGGAAGACCGGTCTGACGTTTGCACCCGAGGCCGGGACACAGCGCCTGCGCGACGTCATCAACAAGAACGTCACGCAGGAGGATCTGCTCGCCTCCTGCCGCACGGCCTTCGCCGGGGGCTACAGCGCCGTGAAGCTCTACTTCATGCTGGGTCTGCCGACGGAGACGGACGAGGACGTGCTGGGCATCGCAGACCTCGCCGCCCGCGTCATGCACGAGTGGCGCGAGAGCGCGACGAACAAGAACCGCGGCGTGCGCATCACCGTGTCGACGTCGTGGTTCGTGCCGAAACCGCACACCGCCTTTCAGTGGCAGGGGCAGATCACGCGCGCGGAATACGAGCGCCGCGTCAAGCTTCTGCGCGAGGCGATCAAGACGAAGACCGTTACCTACAACTGGCACGACTCGGACACGAGCTTTCTCGAGGCCATCCTCGCCCGCGGCGACCGCCGTCTCGGGAAGGTGCTGGAAACAGCGTGGCGTAAAGGTGCAAAGCTTGACGCATGGGAGGAGTATTTCTCCCTCCAGCGCTGGCTCGACGCTTTCGACGAGTGCGGCCTTGACCCGACGTTTTACGCCAACCGCGACCGTTCGCGCGATGAGATCATGCCGTGGAGTATGATTTCCAGCGGCGTCACAGAGAGCTACCTCTGGCGCGAGTGGGAACGCGCCTGCGAGGGCGTCACGACGCCCGACTGCCGCACACATTGCAATGCCTGCGGTGCGAACCGCCTCGTAGGAGGGAAATGCGATGTCTAAGCTGAGACTGGAATTCATCAAGGAGGGCCCCGCAGCCTATATCTCGCATCTGGATCTGCTGCGCACGATCCAGCGCGCGTTCCCGCGCACGGGCATGAACATCAAGCACTCACAGGGCTATCATCCGCATCCGATCATCTCGATCGTCCTGCCGCTGCCGGTGGGGCAGTCGAGCGGCTGCGAGTTGCTCGATTTCGAGGTGACGCAGGAATCGGACGGCGCGGGCGTGGCCGAAAAGCTCAACGGCGGCATGCCGCAGGGGCTGCACGTGCTGGACTGCTACCCGGCGCAGCGCCCCGTGCGCGAGCTGGCATGGCTGCGCGCGGCGGTGGAGTTGGAGTATGACGCGGGCGTGCCGGCCGGCGCTGCAGACGCGCTGCGGGAGCTGTTCGCGCGCAGCGAGCTCATCATCCAGAAGCGCACGAAGCGCAAGGAGCTGGCAGACGTCGACATCGCGCCGATGATCGGTAAGGTGGAGCTGAACGAGGAGCCACACCGCATCAGCGGAACCATGACCGTCCGCGCGCAGAACCCGGGCCTGAACCCGCAGCTGCTTGAAAAAGCGATTGCGAAATACCGCCCCGACCTACAGCCGGACTTTATGCGCGTGCGGCGGCTGGCGTTTCTCGACGAAGCGGGAAATAATTTCCGCTGAATAGCGAAAAATGCTTGCAATCGCGGCGAAATTATGATATTCTATCATGGCGAAAAAGGGCGGTCCTCTGTCGCCGGTGCCCCGAATGGAAGAGCGGCATCGCAAAATGGCGGCACGAACACCTATATTTTAGGAGGAACTATCCATGGATCTGATCAAAGCACTGAACGAACAGCAGCTCAAAGAGGTGCCCCAGGTGGAAGTCGGCGATACCGTCCGCGTCCACGTGAAGGTCAAGGAAGGCGCGCGTGAGCGTATTCAGGTCTTCGAGGGCATCGTCATCGCCAAGCAGCACGGCGGCATCGAGGAGACTATCACGGTTCGCCGCATGTCCTATGGCGTCGGTGTGGAGAAGGTTTTCCCTGTCCACTCCCCGTCTATCGACAAGATCGAGACTGTGCGTCACGGCTATGTTCGCCGCGCGAAGCTGTATTACCTGCGTGACCGCGTCGGTAAGGCTGCCAAGCTGCGCGAGAAGCTGTAAGCGATTTTCCAGATCAGAAAAACGGCATGACCGCTTGGTCATGCCGTTTTTTCGCATCGAAGGGACGGAAAATATGCCGTTTTACGCGTACTGCTTTTCGCTCTAAGCCTTGTCCAGAAAAATCTCGCGGTAAACGCCGGGGGCCAGGCCGATGAAGCGGCGGAAGTAATTCGTGAAATGGCTCTGGTCGGAAAAGCCCGTCCGCAGCGCCGTCTCCAGCGGCGGGACGCCTTGTCCGAGGAGTTTTTTCGCCTCGCTGATACGGATATTCTCGAGGTAGCTATACGGCGTGAGCCCCTTTTCACGGCTGAACGCACGTAGGAGTGTGGACTTGCTGAGTCCGGCGCAGCGGCAGATTTCCTCGAGCGAAAGCCGCTCGGCATAGTGTTCCTCGATGAAGCGGCAGGCGCACTCAATCTCGTCGCGGCAGGGCGGGATGCTGCGCGAGAAAGGCTGTCCATATCGCCGCAGCAGGAGGGAGATGAGCAGAAGGAGATTTTCCTCCTTGTCCAGATCGCCCGCGCCGGCCATAATCATCTCGTGCAGCGGGCGAAGGTAGCAGTTGACCTCCTCGTCGAGCAGGACGTTGACCGTGAAGCCGGGGAGCTCGCGCTTGCCCGTGACCTCCTCTGTCAGCGTGAGCATCGTCTCCTGCGGGATGTTCAGCCCCCAGTAGTCCATCGTGCTCTCGTCGATCTTCACGCGGCCGTGGTTGTCGCCGGGCTGGAAGAGGACGACGCTGCCTGTGTCGACGTGAAACTCCTGATTTTTGCAGGTGAGGAGGGCGCCGCCGCGCGCAACGAAGCCGATGACATAGTATTCGTGGAAGTGGTTGGGGAAGGGTTGCGTGATCCGGTCGAGACGGTAGGCCTCGATCTGCAGCGTCTCGTCATAGGCGACGGTCTTGTGTTCCTTCTTCATGCATACCCCTCCTTTTACCGTTATTTTAGCACAGCGCGCGGGCAATTGCTTGTAAAATATCTTCATTTCCGGGAAAATTTTTCCTGTCGCGGGGCGAAATTTTTGCCTATTCCCATTTTCCGTCCGGTGTGATATAATATATTGAATTATGCAATCTGACTGACAGAAAAGGGGGAGTATCCGTGCAGATTGAGAATCTGAGTTGGTTTCCCGGCCACATGACCAAGACGAAGCGGATGATCGTCGCCGAGATCGGGCACATGGACGCCGTGTGTGAGATCGTCGACGCGCGCATCCCGCTCTCGAGCCGCAACCCGGACGTCGACGAGATGACGGCGGACAAGCCCCGCCTGATCGTGCTCAATCGCGTCGACCAGGCCGACCCGCGCGAGACGAAGCGCTGGGCGGCGTATTTCCGCGAAAGCGGCTGCGCCGTGCTCGAGGCCAATGCCAAGGGCGGCGCCGGGACGGCGCAGTTCGCCGCGGCTGTGCGCGAGCTGCTGCGCGATAAACTCGCCGCCTACGCCGCGAAGGGGCAGGTCGGCCGCGTCGTGCGCGTGATGGTGCTCGGCATCCCGAACGTGGGCAAGTCCACCTTTATCAATAAGGTCGCCAAGCGCAAGACCGCCCGCGCCGAGGACCGCCCCGGCGTCACCCGCTCGAAGCAGTGGGTGCCCGTGGACGCGACGCTCGAGCTGCTCGACACACCCGGCATCCTCTGGCCGCGATTTGACGACCCGGAGGTTGGCAAGCGTCTTGCCTTTACAGGCGCTGTGAAGGACGATGTGCTGGATATTGAGGAGCTCGCCTGCTACCTGATGGAGTACCTCGGGAAGCACTATGCGCCCGTCCTGCAGGAGCGCTATAAGATCGAGCCGACGGGCGAGGAGAGCGGCTATGACCTGCTGGAGATGGCCGGGCGCAAGCGCGGCTTCCTGATGCGCGGCGCGCAGGTGGACACCGAGCGCATGGCACGCGTCCTGCTCGACGAATTCCGCGGCGGCAAGCTCGGACGCTTTACACTCGAGACGGTGGAGGATGTGCAGCATGCCTGACCTGTGGGAGCATGAGTGCGCCGCGTGGGCGCAGGGGTATGAGACGGTCTGCGGCGTCGACGAGGCCGGGGCCGGGCCGCTGATGGGACCGGTCTATGCGGCGGCGGTCATCCTGCCGCGCGGCTGCGTGATCGACGGGCTAAATGACTCGAAGAAGCTGACACCTAAAAAACGCGATGCGCTCTACGATGTGATTATAGCAGAGGCCGAGGCGTGGGCGGTGGCCTCCGTCAGCGCGGCGGAGATCGATGCAACGGATATTCTCAGCGCACGGATGAAGGCGATGCAACTCGCGATTGATGCGCTCGCCGTCCGCCCGGATTTCGCGCTGATCGACGGCAACCGCGACCACGGCAAAAGTGCCGCCGTGACCGCGCTGCACGCCTGCATCATCGGCGGAGACGGCTGCTCGGCATCTATCGCGGCGGCATCCATCCTCGCGAAGGTCAGCCGTGACCGCTATGTGACGGACGTGCTCGACCCGATGTATCCGCAGTACGGCTTCGCCAAACACAAGGGCTACGGCACGAGGGATCACTATGCGATGCTCGACCAGTACGGCCCCTGTCCGGAGCACCGCATGACGTTTCTGAAGAAGTGGAAGGCGGGCAAACAGTGAGCCGCGCCGAGGGAACGTGGGGCGAGGCACAGGTCGCGAATTTCCTGCGCCGCAGGGGCTATCAGCTCCTCGCGCACAGCTACCACTGCCGCTTCGGTGAGGTGGATCTCATCGCACGGCAGGGGAGCATGCTCTGCTTTGTGGAGGTCAAAACGCGCACGAATCTCTCCGTAGGGCTTCCGCGCGAGTATGTGACCCGCCAGAAGCAGGAGAAGCTCCGGCGCACGGCGGCGTGCTATCTCGCCGCGCATGAGCTGGACTGCCCCGTGCGCTTCGACGTCGCGGAGGTCTACACCGACACGGCGCACAGCGCTGCTGCCACGCGCATAGAATATCTGGAAGATGCGTTTTGAGGTGAGTTATGGACAAAATTCCGTATTTTGACGCGCACTGTGACACGATCTCCCGCTGCGTGGAGACGGGTGAGGACTTTACCGGCGAGGACCGGGAATTCTACGCCGTGCCGTGCAGCCTGCGCCGCAGCGAGGGGCACATCGACCTCGAGCGAACGGAGCGCGCCTTTTCGCGCTACGCGCAGTTTTTCGCGTTCTACCGCGACGGGCGCGGCCTGACGCAGCGGCAGCTGCTCACCGCCTGCGCGCGCCAGCACGAGCGCTTTCTGCGCGAGCTGGAGGAGAACAAAGACCGCATCCGTCTCTGCCGCACGGGCGAAGAGATTGACCGCGCCGCCGCGGACGGCGTGGCCGCGGCGCTGCTGAGCATCGAGGGCGCGGAACTGCTCACCTGCGACCCCGGACGCGTTGCGCAGGCAGCGCAATGGGGCGTGCGGATTATCAATCCCGTCTGGAACCGGACGAACGCGCTCTCCGGGACGAATCTGGAGGATCCCGACCGCGGGCTGAGCGCGCAGGGGCGGGACTTTATCCGCGAGATGGAGGGCTGCGGAATCTATGCCGACGTCTCGCACCTCTCGGATCCCGGCTTCTGGGATCTCGTGCGTATGGCGCACCGGCCGATTCTGGCTTCTCACTCGAACAGCCGCGCCGTCTGCCCGCACCGGCGCAACCTGACGGACGATATGCTCCGCGCCATCCGTAACACGGGCGGCGTCGTGGGGCTGAACTTATACCAGAGTTTCGTCGGTCCGGACGAGACGATGGACGGCCTTGTCCGTCAGATCGAGCACATGCTCGACATCGCGGGGGAGGAGACGCTCTGCATCGGCGGCGACCTCGACGGATGCGAAAAGCTCGCGGGCGGCCTGCGCGGGGTAGAAGATGTGCCGCGCATCTGGGCGGCGCTCGCTGGGCGCGGCTATCCGCGGCCGCTGCTGGAGAACATCTTCTGGAACAACCTGCGCCGCCTGTTCTGAGCACGCGATACCTTATTTATATTTCAGGAAACGGGGGAGTATATGGCACTGTACGCAATCGGCGACCTGCACCTCTCGCTCTCGTCGAACAAGCCCATGGACGTGTTCGGCGAGGCGTGGAAGAACTATGTCCAGCGGCTGGAGGAGAGCTTTTCCCACCTGCACGAGGACGACGTGACCGTCCTGTGCGGCGACCTCTCTTGGGGGATGAGCCTTGAGGAATCGCTGGAGGATTTCCGCTTTATCGACCGCATCCCCGGCAAGAAAATCCTGCTCAAGGGCAACCACGACTACTGGTGGACGACGGTGGCGAAGATGGAGCGATTTTTCGACGCGCACGGGCTGCACTCGATGCAGATTCTGCACAACAACTGCCTGACCTACGGCGACTATGCCCTCTGCGGCACGCGCGGCTGGTTTTATGAGCTGGATCACCACGGCACTCACAATGAAAAGGTGCTCCTGCGCGAGATCGGGCGGCTCGAGACGTCTCTCAGGCAGGCGGGGGACAGGGAGATTCTGTGCTTCCTGCACTATCCGCCGCTCTATCAGGGGTACTACTGCCCGGAGATTCTGCGTCTGCTGCGCGAATACAAGGTGAAGCAGTGCTATTACGGGCATCTGCACGGCCAATCCCATCGCCGCGCCATCGAGGGGCCGTGGAACGGAACGGACTTTTCCCTTGTCTCAGCGGACTATCTGCAGTTTGTTCCAAAAAAAATTGATCTGGACACAAAAAAGTGTGGAAATTAAAAGAGTTTTCTGTTATCATATTAAATTGCATTGAAAATCTTCGATTGACAAGAGCGGATCGTGATTTTTTGCCCGGGATCCCCTCTTGGCAATCGAAGATGAAATGATGTTGAACGGAGGAAAAAACAAAATGAGTGTCAAATCCTGTGAAAAACTGGAAAACAGCAAGGTCCTGCTGACCGTCGAGGTCAGCCCCGAGGATTTTGAGGCCGCCCTGAACAAGGCATATCTCAAGATGCGCGGCAAGATCAACATGCCCGGCTTCCGCCCCGGCAAGGCTCCCCGCAAGATGATCGAGAGCATGTACGGCGCCGAGGTGTTCTATGAGGAGGCCGTGAATATCGTTCTGCCCGACGCCTACGAGGGCGCCGTGAAGGAGCAGGAGCTGCAGGTCGTCGGCTATCCCGAGGTGGAGCTGGATTCCTGCGGCAAGGAGGGCGTCGTGTTCAAGTGCACCGTCGCCGTCTATCCCGAGGTCAAACTCGGCCAGTACAAGGGCCTTGAGGCCCCCAAGGCCGAGGTCAAGGTCATGGCCGCGGACGTCAACGCCCGCCTGAAGGAGATGGCCGACCGCAACAGCCGTCTCGTGAGCGTCGATCGCGCCGCCAAGAAGGGCGACACCGCCGACATCGACTTTGAGGGCTTCGACAACGGCGTTGCCTTCGAGGGCGGCAAGGGTGAGAACTTCGACCTCGAGCTCGGCTCCGGCAGCTTTGTCCCCGGCTTCGAGGATCAGGTCATCGGCATGAAGGCCGGTGAGGAGAAGGACATCGACATCACTTTCCCCGAGAACTACACCCCCGAGCTCGCCGGCAAGCCCGTCGTCTTCCACGTGAAGGTCAACGAGGTCAAGGCCAAGGACGTGCCCGCCATCGACGACGAGTTTGCCAAGGACGTCTCCGAGTTCGATACGCTCAAGGAGCTGAAGGCCGACCTGAAGAAGAAGATCACCGAGGAGCGCGAGAAGGCCGCCCAGCGCGCCTTTGAGGACGCCCTGATGCAGAAGGTCGCCGACGGCATCGAGGCCGACATCCCCGACGCGATGATCGACCTGCAGTGCGAGAAGATGGTCGACAGCCTGAAGCAGCAGCTCGCGTCCCAGGGTATCCCCTTCGACCAGTACCTGAAGATGGTCCAGAGCACCGAGGAGGCTGTCAAGGCCGAGGCGAAGGAGCCCGCGCAGCAGCAGGTCCGCATGGATCTGGCCATCGAGGCGCTCATCAAGGCCGAGGGCATTGACGCCACCGAGGAGGAGATCGAGGCCGAGACGAAGAAGGTCGCCGAGCAGTACGGCATGGATCTGGAGATGGTAAAGAAGTATCTGCCCGCCGACCAGGTCAAGGAGCAGGTTGTCCGCGAGAAGGTCATCAAGCTCGTTGCCGACAGCGCCACGGCCACCGCTCCCGTCGTCGAGACGAAGAACGAGGAGAAGAAGGCCGAGGCCGAGAAGACCGAGGAGAAATAAAAACGGCCGAGAGGCTGAAATCACATACGGGCGGGTATACTTTGGTAGCAGCCGCGGCATTTTGCGGCGGCACAGAGATTTCAACAGGAGGTATTTTCCATGAGTTTAGTTCCCTATGTGGTAGAGCAGACCAACCGGGGTGAGCGTTCCTACGACATCTACTCCCGCCTGCTCAACGACCGCATCATCTTCCTGGGCGAAGAGGTCAATGATACCACCGCCAGTCTGGTGGTTGCCCAGCTGCTGTATCTGGAGGCGCAGGATCCCGATAAGGACATCCAGATGTACATCAACAGCCCCGGCGGCTCCGT
>USAC01000059.1 GCA_900552475.1 uncultured Eubacteriales bacterium
ACCTTGCAAAACAAGCTGTTTGCAAGGATGTTTTCGTGCGCCTTCTTTCCTCTGCGCTGGTCAGGTACTCACTTTCATACTAACCATCTCCCAGATAGCCCTTCTGCCGCAGCCAGTCGATCGATGGCGCGCAGTCCTGATTTTCGATGGTAAACGTCGCCGCCGGGGCAAGGCGCACGATCTCGTCGAGCACCCGCTCCATCTGGATCACGCCCTTTCCGAGCGGGTCGTGCAGATCCATCTGCCCGGCGTTGTCGTGGATGTGGACGTGCCGCAGCCATGGGGCCATCGGCGCGATCCACTCCAACGGCGGCACATGGCTCACGAACGTGTTCGCGTGCCCCACGTCGAGGCAGAGCCCCAGACGCGCATCGTCCACCTGCCGCGCGATCTCCGCCAGCAGCGACGGCTCCGGCTCCATCACATTTTCGAGCGCGACGGTCATCCCGTCCGGCAGCTCCCGCAGGAACTCCCGCCAGAACTGCACCGACTGCTCGATGTACCACTCGGGAAAATACACCTGCGGCACGAACCCGCCGTGGATGACGAGCCGGTTCACACCCAGTTCGCGCGCCAGACGGACGGTCTGGCGGTAGCGCGTGCGCGTGACCTCCCGCACGAGCGGGTCAATGGCACAGGGCGCCAGCTCCGCAAACGGCGCATGCAGCCAGAAGCGGTCGATGCCCGCCATCTGCGCGCGCACCTCCGCCCGCCGCACCGGATCCTCCAGCACCGGCGCATAGCAGAAGTCCGCGATCTCATAGCCCAGCCCATTTTCGCGCGCAAGCTGCGCGGCGCGGCCGTCGATCCCGGAGAGATATATTTTTTTCTTCAGCGTCCGTCGCTCCATCGGGTTTTTCCTCGCTTTCTCAATGCTCCCAGTATACACGATTCTCCCGGAAATTTCCAGCATGCTTTTTTACAAGGAGCTCTGCTCTTTTGGTGAAGATAAGGGCGGCTGATCCAGCCGCCCTTAATCTTGTTTATTGCTGTTTCCGGTTTTTCTTCGCCAGCTCCGCGAGCTCGCCGAATTTGCCCGTCACATAGCTGTAGCTGCCGCGCCCGTGCGGCAGGAGACAGTTGCTGCAGTCCTTGATCCCGTCGCCGATATAGGCGAAGTTACCGCCGCACTGATCCCCGAGCGTATAGAGCGGACAGTAGCAGAACAGGCAGTTGAAGTCCTCCGGATGCGCCGTCTTGTGGCAGGGGAAGAACTCGCACGCCGTGTGCTGCATAAAGGAGTAACGGCACTCCTCGGGCTTGGTGGAGAGCGCCTCGCACTTATCCATGCCGCACCTCCGCCACGGGCCTGTCCGGCCAATAGATGACGTAGCACTCCGAAAGCTCGCCCATATAGAAGAAGATGTTCTCGCCCATCTCGATGTGCTCGTCAAAGACGAGATCCGGCACGAACAGGCGAGCGCTCGTGCGCTTGGGCCCCTTGACGGTCAGCCCCTCTGCCGTCGGGTGGTCGCGCAGCTGCGCGGCCGCCGCCGTCAGACCCGGGAACTTCAGCGCCTTCTCCAGCGCCGGGAGCTCCGTCTCCCCGTTGATATAGACCAGATGCTCCTCGTTTTTAAACCAGCTCACATGCATTGCAGTTCGCTCCTCTCTCGGTTTTTTATAGGGGGAGGGGTCTGGCTGGACCCCTCCCGTCTCATGGAAAGCTGACGGCAGAGCCGTCTCGGCTGACAAAATAAAAACGGCCGCGGCGATGCGTCTGTCCATCGCCGCGGCCGTGTTTCCGCGCAAATGCATCCCGTCCCCGATGCGCGCGGGGATGCGGGTCTTTCCGGTCTGAGCAGGTCTTCTGACTCGCGCCTCGTCAACGGCCGCAGGCGGTCTTCTCGGTTTCCCAATGACCGGCTTTCACCATGCTGCGGCGGTCTCCGCGCTCACAGCGGCGGTACCGTCCGGGAATTGCACCCGTATTGTCTATTCTCCCGCGCGGCCCGGACGGCGGCGCGGACACTCAGTCCATTTATTTTTTCTATCGTACTATGTCCGGCGGCGCTTGTCAAGATGCAGTTACTCCACGATGCCGTATTTCACCTTGATACGATCGAGCTTTTCGAGCATCGGCTCGGCGAGGACCAGCAGGAAGAAGCACGTCGCCACCGCGTAGACGCAGTCCACGGGGAAGCCCGTGATATAGTACGCCACGAGCGTCTGCCAGTTGAGCTCCTGCCGCGCAAGCAGTGCCGCGACGGGGTTCATCAGCCCGCCGTAGATGATGAGCGCGCAGAGCGCGCCGAAGGTACACAGCGCCCCCCGGCTGCGCCGCAGCAGCCCCTTGCGGAACAGCACGCCCGCGAGGAAGCCGATGATGCCCATGCAGAACATCTGGAACGGTGTCCACGCGCCCTGTGAAAACAGGATGTTGCTCACGAGCATCGTCACCGCGCCCACGAGGAAGCCCGTCTCGCCGCCGAGCGCGACACCGGAGATGATCGTGAGAGCCATGACAGGCTTGAACTGCGGGAGCATGAAAAACGCTGCGCGCCCCGCCACGCCGAGCGCGCAGAGCACCGCGATGAGCACCAGCTCACGCGGCTGCGGCTTTCGCCCCTCGAAGACCATGAAGAACGGCAGCATGCACTCGAGCATGACGAGCAGCGCCGTGAAGATATACTTCTTGTTGTCGAGATAGTACACGGAGACAAACAGCGTCACCGGAATGAGCAGCAGGATCATCACTGCCGCCGCGACCGTCCGACGCGAGAGCTTCCGCTTTTCCACCGCCGTCTGCACCTGTACGAGCGGCGGCGAGCGCCGCCCGACAGCGGCAATCAGCACGAACAGGCTCAGCAGGAACACGCCGTAAAGCCCCGCCGTCTGCAGGCCCTCCTGCGTCAGCGTGCCGCCGCCAACGAGAGCGGAGAGGTCGGTATCCTGCGTGGCCTTCCAGAAAATGGCGAGTGCCACAGCCGCCGCGACGGCGGCAATGGCCCTGCGCCACCACGGGAGCTTTTTCGGCTTCCAGGCCGTGCTCTCCTCCGCCGGCTCCGGCAGCGGCGCATAGCGGTGCGCGACCTCGGGCGCGGGCGGCAGCTCGCCGCCGATGACGGCCATCACGTCCTCGGGCGTCACAGCCTGCGCCTCCAGCCCGCGCACCATGCGGTTGGCGGAGGTCGTATAGAAGCTGTTGCCGGAGAAGAAGGCACGCGGCGCGGCGTCGGCGACGATGCTCCCGTCGAAAAACAGCGCGCAGCGGTGCGCCCAGCGGGCGCAGAACTCCACGTCGTGGCTCACCATCAGAACCGTCACGCCGCCCGCGAGGAGCGACTGCACGATGGCGGCAAACGCCTGCTTGAACTCCGCGTCGAGCCCCTTTGTCGGCTCGTCCATGAGCAGGATGTCCGGCTGCAGCAGCAGCACCTTCGCCAGTGCCGCGCGCTGCTGCTCGCCGCCGGAGAGGTCATACGGGTGCCGGTCGAGCAGCTCCGTCAGGCGGCAGAGCGCCACGATCTGCTCCACGCGCTGCTGCTGTGCCTGCTTGGGCAGCTTCTGCCCGTCGAACACCTCGAACAGGTCTTCGCGGACGGTCTTCTTCACGAACAGCGCCTGCGGATTCTGCGGCAGTACGCCGATGCGCCCCGTGTGCGACACGCTCCCGCGGTAGGGCTTGAGCCCGCCCGCGAGCAGGCGCAGGCTCGTGCTCTTGCCCGCGCCGTTGCCGCCTAGGAGGGCGACGAACTCGCCTCGCCCGACCTCGACGGAAAAGCCCTTCACAACGTCGGGGCTGTCCTTTTCGTACTTATACCAGAGTCCCTCGGCACGCAGGACGCACTCGCCGTGACCCGGAATATCCTCCGCCGGGATGGGCAGCAGCGGCTGCGCCGCCGCCCGCTTTTCGAGAAAATCGCGTCCCTCGCGCACCGTCACCGGACAGGGATAGTCGCTCTCGACCGAGGCCCACACGCGCATCGCCGCGGGCATCGCGAGGAACATCCCGTGCCCCCGGCCGCGCAGCATCTGCCCGACCTCGGCGGGCGTCCCCACGCCGAGCAGGCGGCCGCCGTCCATGACGGCCACGCTCGTCGCCAGTGGGAACGCCTCCTCCAGCCGGTGCTCCGTCAGAAGGATCGTCGTGCCCAGCTCGCGGTTGATGCGTCCCAGAACGGCCAGAAAATCCGACGCCGCGATGGGGTCGAGCTGGCTCGTCGGCTCGTCGAGAATGAGGAGCTTCGGCTGCATGACCATGACGGAGGCAAGGCTCAAAAGCTGCTTCTGTCCGCCGGAAAGGCTCGCCACCTCGCGGTAAAACCAGTCCTGAATGCCGAAAAAGCTCGCCATCTCCGCCACGCGGCGGCGGATGGTCGGCGTGTCCAGCCCAAGGCTCTCCAGCCCGAAGGCCAGCTCGTGCCAGACCTTGTCGGTCACGGTCTGCTTGTCCACGGACTGCTGCACGAAGCCGATGCCGCTCGCCTGCTCGCGCTCGGAGACATCCGCGAGCGGGCGGCCGTCGAAGAAAATCGCGCCCTCGCGCGCGCCGTGCGGCGCGAGCACGGTCTTGAGCTGGCGCAGCAGCGTCGATTTACCGCAGCCTGACGGGCCGCAGAGCACCATGAACGCCCCCTGCTCCACCCGCAGCGACACATCGTCGAGCGCCGCGCGGCGCTGCTGGGGGTAGCGGAAGGTATAGTGCTCCATACGCAGCAGTTCACTCATGCCGTCTCTCGCTCCTCTCGTTTCGTCATGTTCGTCCAGCGCCGGTCGGCCGCCAGATCCAGCAGCACCGGCGTCAGGCACAGCAGCAGATACACCGCCTGAAAGCTGACGGTGATCGGCCGCACGGGCGCGCCGAGCAGCATCGGGTAATACTGCCAATAAAGTCCGCCCGCGATCCAGCCCGCGATGACATACCCCCCGCTGATACACAGCCAGAGCGTGAGCATGCGGTCGCGCTCGTCAAAGCGAAAGATCGAAAAGCTCGTCCGCCCGCGCAGGCCGTAGCCGCGGCTATTCATGCTGTCCGCCGTCTCGATCGCCGTCTCCAGACTCCATGTAATCAGGATGGAGAACGTGCGCAGGGCGATGCGCAGGCGCGTGAGAACGCTGCCGCTTGAGACGTCGCGCCCGAGTGTGCGCTGCGCCTCGCTGATCGTGTGGAGCTGGGCGCGGAACTGCGGCACGAACCGCAGCGTCATCGACAGCACCAGCGACAGCGCCGGCGCCACGCGCCCGAACAGGTAGATGAACTTATCGGAGGTCATGACCTCGCTGAAGCTCGAAAACCACAAAATGACGCTTGCGAGCAGCCCCGCCGCCGCGAGCCCGTAGAGGATGCTCTCGAGCGTGAGCGGGTTGCCGCTCGGCAGATACGTCAGGATCGTCATGCCCTGGTGCGTGAAGGCCGGGTTCATCACCGCCGCGAGCGCCATGACCGGCAGCAGCCAGCGCAGCTTCTGCCACAGCGCGTCCCACCCCTGCAGGCGCAGGAGATACCACGATGCGCACAGCAGCGAGATCGCGAGACACACCGGCTGCATCAGGCTCATCGAGAGCACGAGCACCAGCGCATAGTATAGAAAATTCACCGCCGGGTGGCAGTCGGAAAAGGCGTCGCGCCGGTTCATGTGCTCTCTCCTTTCATCAATCAGTTCATCAAATTGCGCGGTCAGCCGCCCATGGCGTAGCCGCCGCCGATGTCCTCGCCGTAGCCCACGCAGGTATACATCCAGCAGATCTCGTCACCCTGCTGCACCGTGTAGCGCGAGCAGCCGTAGTTCGGGAACCAGCCGTTGACCTTGTACATCCAGCCGGACTGGGATCCGACGTCAAACTCATAGAGGTTCGCGATGCCCTTGACGTAGGCGCTGTTATACATCGGCGTAAAGTTGGAATCCATGTGGATGCCGCGCTCGCGGCAGACGCGCTGCAGCACGTCAAAAACGCTCTCGCCCTCGGAAAACGTCACCGTCGTCGTGCCGAGGATCACGCCGTTGGACGGCACGATGCTCTTTTTCGACTCCTTCACCTTGTCCATATTGTCGAGGATCGTCTTGCAGGTGATGGAAATGGTGCAGGTGTGCTGCTTCGACGTGTCAACCGTCGTATCCTCCGGCTCCGTGGGTGTGGGCTTACCCTCCGGGACGGGGTCGGTCTGGTATTTGTCCTTCCCCGTCGAGGGGTTGATCTCCTGCTTGCCGCCCGTGGTACCCGAGGACGGCGTCTCCGCATTATCTGCGGGCGTCTGCTGATCGTCCGAAGGCGTCTCGGCGTCCGGCGTCTCGTCTGTGGGCGTTTCGGTGTCGTCCGGGGTGACGATCTCGCTCTGCTGCGGGTCATTCGCGACGTTGTCGGAGGGCTTCCCTCCCTGTCCGAACGACGCCACCAGCACCGACGTCACGAGCACCGCCACAACCAGCGCCGCGCCGATTCCGATCGACAGCAGCTTCTTTTTGCTTCTCTTCGGCTTCTCCGGCTCCATCTGCGGCTCCGGACGCGGCTCTTCAAACAAACTCATAGTATAACTCCTCTCCTATGAAAATCCGTGCGGCGCGGGCGCGCCAAAAAAATCGGCCGCTCCCGCAGGAACGGCCGGCAAATGACATACGCTGTCTGCTCTGCGGAGAATTCGCCCGCCGCTGTGTGATCCTCCACGGTGTAGGTCTCCTTACTCGCGCTGCGCATAAATCTCCCGGCTGCGGATCCCGCCTGCCTTCTCACAGCGCCGCTGCAATGGCGGACTTTCGTCCCAGCGGCGCGCCGCGCCGCCTCGGCGGATCCTCACGCTCACAGTGCCGTTCGCGCAGGGGCTTGTCCCCTTTCTCCTGCACCGCTGCCTGACCCGCGGGGGGTCTTTACGGCCGGCGGCTGCACCGCATCGCTGGATCCAGTATCCTTTTCGCGGGGCACACTCCCGCATGATCATTATACCTGTTTCGTTTGAAAAGTCAATGAACACATCTCTTCCTATGTAAAAACATCTCTTCGGTGAAAAGAAGGAGACGGCAAACGCCGTCTCCTTCTTTGTCTCTTGTTTTACTTGCCGAGAGCCGCCTTCAGCGCGTCGACGCGGTCGGTCTGCTCCCACTTGACGCCCAGCTCCTCGCGGCCCATGTGACCGTAGGCCGCCAGCTGGCGGTAGATGGGCTTGCGCAGGTCGAGGTCGCGGATGATCGCCGTCGGGCGCAGGTCAAAGACCTTCTCCACGGCCTGCTCCAGCGCGTCGTCGGACACGACACCGGTGCCGAACGTCTCGACGAGGACGCTCACCGGGCGCGCCACTCCGATGGCGTAGGCCAGCTGCACCTGGCACTTGCTCGCAAGGCCCGCGGCCACGACGTTCTTGGCCACCCAGCGGGCGGCGTAGGCCGCGCTGCGGTCGACCTTCGTCGGATCCTTGCCGGAGAAGGCGCCGCCGCCGTGGGGCGCGCTGCCGCCGTAGGTATCGACGATGATCTTGCGGCCGGTCAGACCGCTGTCGCCCTGCGGGCCGCCGATAACAAAGCGGCCGGTGGGGTTGACGTAGATCTTCGTCTCATCGTCCATCAGGCCCTCGGGAATCGTGGGCTTGATGACCAGCTCGATCATGTCCTTGCGGATCTGCTCGAGCGTCACCTCGGGGGCATGCTGGGTGGAGAGCACCACCGTGTCCACGCGGGAGGGTCTGCCGCTCTCGTCATATTCCACGGTAATCTGGGTCTTGCCGTCGGGGCGCAGATAGTCGACCAGACCGGCCTTGCGCACGTCAGTGAGCTTCTTGGCCATCTTGTGCGCGAGGGAAATCGCCAGCGGCATCAGCTCGGGTGTCTCGTCGCAGGCGTAGCCGAACATCATGCCCTGGTCACCCGCGCCGTTGTCGAGCTCCGCCTCGCCGGACTCCTTGGCCTCGAGGCTCTTGTCGACGCCCATTGCGATGTCGCCGGACTGCTCGTCGATGTTGGTGATGACGGCGCAGGTGTTGCCGTCGAAGCCGTACTTCGCGCGGTCATAGCCGATGTCGAGCACGACCTGGCGCGCGATCTTCGGGATGTCGACGTAGCAGCTCGTCGTGATCTCGCCCATGATGTGGATCAATCCCGTGGACGCGCATGTCTCGCAGGCCACGCGGCCGTTGGGGTCGTTTTCAAGGATGGCGTCGAGGATGGCATCGGAGATCTGGTCGCAGATCTTGTCGGGATGCCCCTCGGTCACGGATTCGGAAGTAAACAGTCGTCTTGCCATGGTGTTGTTGCTCCTTTACAGCGAAAATTTTCAGAACATGCAGCGCACCCCGCGGATAAATACGGAGCAGCAAACAAAAAACACGCTCCGCTGTTCGACGGATCGTGCTTGTAAATTGCTCCTCATCTGTCGAAGGACGAACGCGGGACTATCACTTCCGCGCTCAGCATACGTCGGATTTGGCACCTTGCTTTCGGGCAGGTTGCCGTGGTTTCATCGGGCCGATCCCTCAACCACTCTTGATAAGGTATGAAATTGTGGGGCTGCTGAACATTCTGTTAGTAGTATGACACAATTCACAGGTTTTGTCAACCGCCGTTTTTGCTTTTTTGTCTGTTTTTACGGCCTGCGCGCCTATTTGGAATGTTTAAAAAAAAGTCATGACTTTTCCGGCCGTATCGGGTATAATCAGAGCTACTGAATCTGTATGGGAGGTTCCCCTTTTGAAAAAAATCTATGACGCGGTGGATCGCTTCTGCGCCCGCCACCCCCGCTTCGGCATCCCGAACCTGATGCGCTACATCGTCATCGGAACGGCGGCGGTCTATATTCTTATGGTGCTCACGCGCAATAACGACGCAAACGCTCTGAGCTTCCTGTCCTTCAATCTCAACGGCCTGCTGCACGGGGAGATCTGGCGCATCGTCACATTCATCTTCGTCCCCGGCGACATGCGCCCGTTCTGGCTGATCGTCGCACTGTATTTCTACTACTGGATCGGCTCCTCGCTCGAGCGCGAGTGGGGCACGGCGCGCTTCACGCTCTACTACCTCAGCGGCGCGCTGCTGACGGTGCTGGGCGTGGTGATCGTGAGCCTGATCACCGGCAACCACTACCTCACGATCTACGGCACGGGCTATGTGAACCTGTCGATGTTCCTCGCCTTCGCTGTGCTGTTTCCGGACGTGCAGGTGCTGCTGTTTTTCATCATCCCGGTGAAGATGAAGTGGCTCGCGTATATCGACGGCGCCGTCTTTGTTCTCGGGATCATCCAGTCGCTCGTGCGCGGCAGCGTTGTCGGCGTGGTGCTGCCGATCGTGGCGATGCTGAACTTCATCGTGTTCATCTGGCCGGAGATCCAGCGTCTGAACAGCAACCGCCGCTACCGCAACTCGCGTCAGGCCACGCAGTTCCGCCAGGCCGTCCACCAGCAGCAGCGGCAGGAGAACGTGGGCTATCACCACAAGTGCGCCGTCTGCGGCCGCACGGACACAGACTATCCCGATCTGCAGTTCCGCTACTGCAGCAAGTGCGTGGGGTATCACTGCTTCTGTCAGGATCATATCTTTTCGCACGTTCATTTTACGGAGTAAATATGCAGGCGGCCCCGGATTTGAAGTGACCCCCAAAAGTTAGACAATATTTTGAAGTAAAAATTGTTCAAGCAGCTGAAAGGGCTTGCTGTCTGTGAATTGCAGGCGGCAAGCCCTTCAGTTTTGCCTTGATTCTGTGGTTGTTGTAGTAATCCATGTATTCAATCAGTTCCTGCTTGAAGTGCTCCATGGATTGGAACTCCTGCAAATACAGCAGCTCACTTTTGAGCAGTCCGAAGAAATTTTCCATCACGGCATTGTCCAGACAGTTTCCCTTGCGGCTCATGCTCTGCCGGATACCCTTTTCCCGAAGCATCCGCTGATACTGCATCGCTGCTGTGCAGATCGAGAATCGGGGACAGATAGAGTTTTTCTCCGAACAGTCTGAACTCCGTCACATCCGTGACCCACTTCTGGTTCGGCTTGTCCGCATGGAAGTCCCGATTCAGTAAGTTTGCTGCGGTTTTGGCGGCGTTTTTTGCATATTTTTTGCCGCTGTCGGCAAAAAGTATGTCGCCGAAGGAAGGACAAGCCGATTTTACCGCTGCTCTCTTGAAAGAACCAACAAAGCCGCGGCCATAGAATAGCCGCGGCTTTGCGTTTTACGGAAAAATGTACGTTACAGATCGTTAACCAGCGTCGTCTTGTCGAGCTTTGCCCTGCGGTAATACAGCAGCGTCGCCACCGAGCAGACGATCCAACCGGCGGGATAGCTCAGGGCGATGGGGAGTACCTCGTTGCAGATGAAGTGCGACATGACGTAGAGGTAGCACTGGCGGAACACGACGAACGAGGAGAGCATGAGGATCATGGGCACCTGACTGTTGCCCGCGCCGCGCAGCGCACCCGCATAGACCTGGTTGACGCAGCAGAGGATGTAGAACGGCGAGAGCCAGCGCAGCAGGAGCGTGCCGTAGCGAATAACCTCGGGCTTGGCATTGAAGAACGCCGTCAGATCCGGGGCGAAGAGCAGCACCGGCACCATGAGAATCGCCGTTGTGGCCATGGAGATCAGCAGCGCGCTGCGCACGCCCTTTTTTGCGCGCTCGACGTTGCCGATGCCGAGGTTCTGACCGACGAAGGTTGTCGCAGCCAGCGCGACGGACTGCATCGGCAGGAACATGAGCTGGTCAATCTTGTTATAGGCCGTCCAGCCGGACATGCAGTCCGCGCCGAAGTAGTTGATATAAGACTGGACGAAGATGTTGGAAAATGCCGTGACGGCGAGCTGCAGCGCGGCGGGGATGCCGACACGGATGATCTTGCCGAGCATCGGCCAGTGCATATGCAGCTCGCGCGGGATAAGCCGGATGCTCGACTGCTCGCGCAGGAGTGTGCGCAGCACGAGCACGGCGGAGATGGCCTGCGCGATGATCGTTGCCCACGCGACACCCTTGACGCCCATCTGGAACCTGATGACAAACAGCAGGTCGAGCCCCGTGTTGACGAGGGCGGAGACGACAAGGTAGTAAAACGGCCGCTGCGAATCGCCCACGGCGCGCAGAATGCCCGCTCCCATGTTATACAGCAGCAGACCCGACACGCCCGCGAAATACACCGTCAGATAGGCCGTCGACTCGGGCATGACCTCGGCGGGGGTTTTCATGATGCGCAGCATCGCGGGCGTCAGCCCGACGCCCACACCTGTGAACACCACGCACAGCACGAGCGTCATGACGATGGAGGTGTGGACGGTTTCGCGCACCTTGTCCTCGCGCCCCGCGCCGTAATACTGGCTGATGACGACGCCAGCGCCGCTGGCGAGACCTGTGAAAAAGCCGATCAGCGTGTTGACGATCGGGCCGACCGTGCCGACGGCGGAGAATGCCTCGTTGGAGACGAAGTTGCCGACGACCCAGGTGTCCACCATGTTGTACAGCTGCTGAAAGAGGTTGCCGACCATGAGCGGCAGGGCAAAGTTGATGATCAGACGCGTGATATTGCCCTGTGTCATATTGACGTCCCGCCGGGCGAGACGGGAGGGGAGATGAAAATGGTACATAGAAATCTATCGTGTCCTTTCCGGGGGAAATAAAACTCCAATTTATCATAGAATAGCATGTATGCCGGATTTTTTCAACAGCCGGAAGTATTTTTCCGCAGGCATAATCCACCGCCGCGCCGCATGAAATAAGGAGGAGGGGGCGTTTACATGGCGAAGATTTTTCTCTACGGCGTACAGGGGCAGTACGGCAATTACTGCGCGGCGCTGCGGGCGGCGGGACTCGAGCCGGTGCTGAGCCGCGATCTCTACCGGAGCTTTGACTGCGCGGGACTGCTGCTGCCCGGCGGCGGGGATATCGGCGCGGCGCTTGACGGAACGGACCAGTTTCTGATAGAATCATTCACAGAGACAAGGCGGCCTGTGCTCGGCATCTGCCGTGGGATGCAGGCGATCAACGTCTATTTCGGCGGGACGCTGCACCGGTGGATTCCGGGGCACCAGCAGCCGCAGGGCGACCTGCTGCACGCGACGCGTACCGTGGGGCCGCTCACGGCGCTGCTCGGCCCGGAGCCGGTCGTCACGAGCAATCACCATCAGGCGGTTGACCGGCTCGGTGAGGGGTTGGCGGTGCTGCAGCGGGCGGCGGACGGCACGGCGGAGTGCATCCGCCACGGGACGCTCCCGGTCTGGGGCGTGCAGTGGCATCCGGAGCGGCAGAGCTATGCGCTGCGCAGGCCGGACGCGGCCGACGGCGCGGCCGTATTCGAGGCGTTCGCCGCGCAGGTGGAACAGGAGTGAGTACATGTGATCTGGGAAGTGAATCTGGAGCTGGGTCGGCCCTCGGCGGATGAAGCGCTGCGGCGGCTGGAGCATGAGCTCGCCGCCAAGCGGCACCTGCGCGCGAAGGCGATGAAGATCATCCACGGCTACGGCTCATCCGGCAAGGGCGGGCGCATCCGCACCGCGAGCCGCAAATACCTGCGCGCGGCGCAGGAGCAGGGGCGGATCTACGCGGTGCTGCCGGGCGAGCGGCTGACGATTTTCGACGAGGAGGCGCGCCGCCTGATGGCGCGCTGCCCGGCGCTGCGGGACGACTGCGACCGCGAGCGCTATAACTGCGGCGTGACGTTCGTGATCTTCTGAAAAAAGTTTTTTTGAAAAAATCGGAAGATTCTGTTGACAAAGAGCCAACGGCGTGTTAATATAACAAAGCTGACGATTTGTTCGGAGGGCGCTCGCGGGTGTAGCACAATGGCTAGGGCACCAGCCTTCCAAGCTGGGGATGCGGGTTCGATTCCCGTCACCCGCTCCAACTTGTTTCCTATGCGCCAGTAGCTCAGCTGGATAGAGCAACTGCCTTCTAAGCAGTGGGCCAGGGGTTCGAGTCCCTTCTGGCGTGCCACTTTTTCATGGAGCAATCGGTCAGC
>USAC01000060.1 GCA_900552475.1 uncultured Eubacteriales bacterium
ATGGCCCGTTGGTCAAGTGGTTAAGACAGAGGCCTCTCACGCCTTTAACATCGGTTCGAATCCGGTACGGGTCACCACTTTTAACTTGACAAAGTGCACAAAATAGGATATAGTACAGATTGTTACCGTATTGAGCGGTTTCAATAGTTGGTGCTGATTAGAGCGAGGGTCCACCCGTTCCCATCCCGAACACGGAAGTTAAGCTCGCTTCTGCCCACGATACTTGGCTGGAGACGGCCCGGAAAAATAGGTAGCGCCAACACAAACGGACATCTTTTCGGATGTCCGTTTTCTTTTTATATCGCTGAAAGCTGCAAGAGAAATGCCTCCGGATCATCCGGAGGCATTTCTTAGCGGAATCTGTTTTTGCTCATCACCATTATTCTGCTGGTCTTTTCGGCCTTCTCCCGCAATTGGGTGGAGGTGGAGAATGACCAGACCGCGTATCTTCCTGCCTCGGCAACACGCTCGCCGAGACGATCGACAGCGAGGTCAGCGTCATCATGGTCTATGTGGCGGTCATCATCGTCGCCGTGCTGATTCTGACGTCCCGCACCTACGGTGAGGTGCCGGCGCTGCTGCTGACGTTCATCGCGGCGATGGTGTTCATGCAGTTCAAAATCGACCCCGACTTGGGCATCTGCCTGATGAAGTCGATCCTCTTCGCGCTGCTGGCGGTATTCATCGTCATGCCGGCTCTGCTCGTGCTGTTCGTGCCGCTGATTGAAAAGACGGAGCATCGCAGCTGGGTTCCGAAAATCTCGTTTGCGGGGCGCTACGCGTGGGCGAGCCGCAAGGTTGTCCCCTTTGTCTTTCTCACGGTGAGCGCGGCCTGCTTCTTCCTCTCGGGCAAATGCCCCTACGCCTATGGCTACAGCAATCTCACCACACCCAAGCTCAACGAGACGCAGATCGCGGAGAAACTCATCGACGACACCTTCACCACGCCGAACATGCTGGCGTTCGTCGTCCCCGCCGGGGACTATGAAAAAGAGGCCGCCCTGCTCACGGAGCTTGAGAGCCGCGGGGAGATCGACCACGCCGTCGGCCTTGCCAACACCGAGGCGATGGACGGCTGCATGCTCGCCGACAAGCTGACGCCGCGGCAGTTTTCGGAGCTTGCGGGGCTGGACTATGAGATGGCGCAGGTCGTCTATGCCGCCGAGCAGGGCGACTACGGCAAGCTCATGGGAAACATCGCCTCGTACAAGGTGCCGCTCATCGACATGTTCCTCTTCGTCTGCGAGCAGACGGATGCGGGCATCATCCAGCTCGATGCCGAGCAGATGAGCATGCTCTCGGCCGCGGCACGATCATCTCAATGCTGTTCGTGCTGTTCGTTCTGCCGCAGATTCTGCTGCTCGGCGGCGGACTGGCGGATAAGACCAGCATCTCCATGCCCACCGCCGCGCGGACGCACCAGTCGCGCGAGCGTGTGTTTGTCGTCGGCCTTGTGACCGGTGAGATCAGCGGCACGGTCAGTGGCCTTGTCCGCGCCAGCGTCGACGGCAACGTCAACCTGCGCGTCATCTCCGGACGCATCGCGGACGGCGCGCAGCAGGAAAATCCCAGATTGGAGGAGGGCTCCCATGAAGAATAAGCTCCCGGCGCGCATCCTCGCCGCCCTGCTCGCGCTGGTGCTGGTGCTGTCACTGTGCCCGATCGCGCTGGCCGCGGAGGCCGAAACCGTCTCCATCGGCTCTCTGCATCAGCTGCAGGCCTTTGCCAAGCGCTGCGGCGCGGATACCTATTCAAGGGACTGACCGTCGTGCTCACGGACGACATTGACGCGGACGGCGCCGCCGCCTCTATCCCGATCTTCCTCGGAGACTTCGACGGACAGGGACACAAGATCACCGGCCTTCGCCTGACGGAGAGCTGCTCGGAGTACGACCTTTTCAGCCGCGTGGAGAGCGGTGCGTCCGTCCGGAACCTCACCGTCGAGGGCGAGGTCATCCCCGCCGGGACGCAGACGGACGTCGGCGGCATCGTCGGCCAGATGGTGCCCGACATCACGCTGCGCTTTTCCTCCGGCGGACTCGACGAGCTGCAGACTGAGCTGAACGCGCTGCAGAGTCTCATAAAACGCACGCTCGACGACGCACAGTCTGCCTCCGACAGTGTCACCGGCGGCGCCGGGGTGTGGACGCTCACGCTCCCGGCGGACGGAGAGGAGAGCCACACCATCCGCTGGCGCGTTCCGGCGGACGGCGCGAAGCGCTATACCGTCTACACCGCGGCGGACGGCGGCTGGAAGAAGGCGCAGACCTCCACCGTCGGCAGTTACCTCTGCTTCGCCCTGCCATCGGACTCCGCGCAGTTTGCCGTCGTTCCCGCCATGCATGCCGCGTGGCAGCTCTGGGCGGCCATTGCGGCGGCGCTCACGGCCATCGCCGCCGTGATAACGCTCGTTATCCGCAAAAGACGCGCAAAAGCCGCCAAACGCGCGCAATAAATATAGCCCAGCCGCTTTGCCTATGGCAAAGCGGCTGGGCTATATTATTCCAAAAGGACTTCGCCCTTTTGGATGAGCTTATATGCTTCGGATCTGGTTCTGGATCAGCGTTCCTACCGTGTCGGCGAACTGGTCAAGCGAGCGGATGCGGGCATAATTGCGGCCATAGATCGTGTGCGCCGCAGGCAGATCCGTGTCCTCACCCGTGAACACGCAGATGACGGAGACACCGCGCCCCGTCAGGCCGCGTACCTCGATGGCAGTGTTCTGGACGGCGCTTCCTTCCGTATAGTCGATGAACTCGCCGTCCTGCTCCATCTTCGTGATGTCGTTCGGCTGCGCGTCCGAGAGGAGGATGAGCAGCTTGTGCTCACAGGGCGAATCGTCCATCCCGCGGCGCAGCGCGCGCAGCGCCAGCCCGTCGCGGTTGCAGCCGGCGGTGAAATAGTTGAAGATTTTCTCGTTGCGGTCGGTTTCGTGGTAGTCGCGGTAGCGCGTCACGACGGTGTAGCCGCTGATGGAGCAGAACGACGACACGCGCACGGGGATATGGCACCGCGTGAGCGCCTCGGCGATCATGTACCCCTGCGCGGCCACGCTCGTCTGCCGCTCCTGCTGCGAGGTGGAGCCGTCGAGCAGGATGTCGACCGACAGCTCACCGGGGTCGGTCTGCTGCACCCGCGTGAAGATCTTGTCGTCGCGCAGGTAGACCCCGCGCCAGACGCGCCCGCCGTCGAGCGTACCGCCGGGCGAGCGGACGGTCTCCGGCTGCAGATACGCGAGCATCGCATTCCGGATCCGCGCCGTGAGACGCAGGATGCTCTCACGGTTTCGCTCCGCGTCCGCGGCGTAGGCGTCGCGGTTGAGCTGCATCCGCGCAAGCGCCTCCTTGCGCCGGGCGTTGGCGAAGCCGCGGATGCTCGGATCCCAGGTGTCCTCGCCGCGGGCGAAGTACAGGTGGCAGAGCTGGTGCGCGTCGGTGCAGAGCTCGTGCTCGAGCTCCGCCGTCTTGCCGGGGTCGAGCAGCGGCTGGCCGAAGTAATCCTCCACAAACTTGCGGATCGTCGCCTCCGACTGCGCAAGGCTCTGGTCGCTCAGGCGGCGCTGGATCGCGGCAGAGGCCCCGGCGTCGTGGCCGGTCACGGTGTGCTCGCTGTAGCCGCGGCCGAAGCGGCGGACGGGTGGCTTGCGGCCGGTGATTCTGCGGAAGAAGCGGCGCAGAAGCGGCGGGCGCGCCCCGGCTATGCCCTCCCCGGCCGTAAAGTGATAGTACTTTCCCAGAAAGGCCAGCAGGCGCTCCGTTAGCTCCTCCCCGCTCAGATCGCCCGGAAGCTCCAGCTCGTCGAGCATGTCCCGCTCCCGCGGCATGAGGTGCACCTTCTCGCCCAGCACGCGGCGAAAGTGCATCTCCTCGAGCAGAATCGGCAGCTCCTCCGTCGGAACGGGGCCGCTGCGCGCGATGACCTGGCGCGCGTACCGCCGCCGCAGGGCAGGCAGCGCCGGACGGTTCGGCGTCTCGCGCTGATAGACCGCGTTTTCCAGCCCCAGCCAGAGCAGCTGTTCATAGACTTCCTCATGATCCACATCGCGGATGGCGTCAAAGAGCGCGTCGACTGTCTCAGCGCCATAGCACCGGCGCGCCGCGCCGATGATGCTGTTCCAGTAGAGGTCGGCGCGGCCGTCCGGGTCGAAGACCTTCAGCGGCGGCTCAAAGCCGTATTCCCGTGCGGCGTTCCAGATGATGTTGCGCGCGCGGCGTTTTTCTCTGTCCGGAATGTTCATCCCTCAAACACATCCCCGCAGCCGATCTCCTCGGGGAAGCGCGCCTGAATCACGTCCGTCACCAGCTGGCGCTCGAACCCGTCGAAGGACTTGTTGATGAGCCCCATCCGCAGCGCGCGGTTGCCCTCGAGCCCCGCGCGCATCAGGCGCACGGACGCGAGCAGGCCGCGCAGGTCGAGCGGCTTCGTGGAGAGCTCACCGCCGTCGCACTTGCGCTGGATGTCCTGAAACAGGCCCGCGAGCTGTTCGGCCCACGCGCGCTTCAGCTCCGGGAACTCGCGCCGCAGGAGCTTCACCAGCCCCTCCGCGGTGATCGTGGGCATGTCGATGACCACAAAGCGCGAGGCGAGCGCCTCATTGAGCTCGCGCGTACCGGCGTAGCCGTAGTTCATCGTCGCGATGAAGCGCGTCGCCTCGTGCAGGCGGATGCGCTCGTAGCCGGGCATGTCGATGGCGCGGCGGAAGTCGAGCGTCGCGTGCAGCACGGCCAGCGCCTCGTTTTTCGCCATGTTGATCTCATCGAGCACGCCGAAGCCGCCGCACTCCGCGCACTGGTAGATCGGCCCCTTGCGCAGCGTCACCTCGCCGTCGCGGAACGTGTCCGTCCCGAGGAGGGTGGCCGCGTCGGTGTTGATGTAAAAGGACACATCCCAACTCGGGCGGCCGAACACGGCGGCAAGATTTTCCGCCAGCACGTTCTTGCCCGTGGCCTTCGGCCCGGCGAGCAGCAGGTTCTCCCCGCACAGCAGCGCCGTCAGCGCCTCCTCCCAGACGTCCTTGCCGTAATAGAGATATCTCGACACCGGGACGCGGGCGGCAAGCCGCTCCCCGACGGGGTATTTCGCGCGAAAGGCCTCGACCTCAGCGATGATCTGCGGGCTGACGCCCTCGTCTCTCAAAAAATCCAGCATGATACATGCCCCCTTCAGCTACACTATATTTTATCTCGCGGACAATGTCAATCCATATCCAGGGCTGACGCTTTTTTTCCGTCCCACCAGCCCACAGTTTCCAGAAACGCAAGCACATCGGCCTTGTCCTCCTGCGTGGTATACACATAGAGCATTATCTGTCCACTGCGGATTTTTGCTGCGAAATTCGTGGGGCTGTCCACGGCATAGACCTGACCAGTAAAGGTATTGCTCTCCGTCACCTCACCGGTGATTGGGAGGGTCGCAGCGGCATAGATGCGGCGGCAGCCGTCTGCGGAATCCAGCCTGCAGTAGTCCAACCGCAAGGAGTCCTCATGCACGGAAACAGAGCGGATCAGCATGGACCCGATGCCCCATCTCTGGCGAACGTCCTCCGTGGAGTCCACAGCGGTGTAGCCGGTCGCCGCTGCGGCATTGCGGAACTCATCCAAGTCCGCAGCTCCCGACGTGAGGAAAAATTTCACGAAAAGGACAACGGCGACGAACGCAAGGAGCCAGGCCGCAAGCCGGGGCACCCACTGCTTCGCCGGGATTTTTGCAATGGCCGTTGAATCAAATCCGGTATCTGTCTCCGAAGCCGATTTCTTCGGCTCCTCTGTGTGCGTCCTTCGCAGAAGGCTGCGAAGCAGCTCCAGCACCCCGGAGAGGAAAAAGCCCGCCACTGCGATGGCCGTTCCGAAAATCAGAAGAACTACCAGATTGTGGGTGTTGGGAGAGAGGGTCGCCGTGTTCTCTTCCGGCGCCCCCGGGTTATATTTCACGGTTATGGCAGTGCCGACCAGGCGGGGCGATGACATACGCCCTGTGCGGCCCGTATAGGTTTCTCCGTCCACGGCATACTCATACGCCATAATGTAGTAGGTGGTACTGCTGCTATGTGGTGGTGAGGAACTGACTACCTCGCTGGAGACATCCGTGACCGTGGCCTCTGTGGAGATCCAGTCGTTCTGGCTGGATTGTTCGGCGTAGTCGCCGATCCCGCCCACGAGCAGGTAGACGCCCACGATCATCATCAGATAGCCCATGAACCGGAAGTATTCGAATAATGTTCTATTCTGTTTCCACATCTGCATTTCTCCCCTCTGAAAAGAGAAAACGGTGCAGCCCCGATCACGGGGTTACACCGTATCCCCTCCAAAAAACATTCTTATGAGGCTTTGGCCGTCAGGCCTGATTCTGTTTGATTGCGGCAAGCTGCCGCGCTTTTATTCGATGGAGATGATATAGAAGTACACGGGCTGCCCGCCGGGGAGGAGCGTCAGCTCCGCGTTGGGGCAGGCGGCGGCGAACAGCGATTCTGCCTTGGCCGCGTCGTCCTCGGTGACGTCCGCGCCGTAGAACACGGTGATGAACTCCGCGTCCTTCTCTCCCGCGAACTTCGCAAGGCTCTCAAGCAGAGCGCCGAGGTCACGGTCCGTACCGTAGAGCTTGCCGTCCGTCAGGGCGAGATAGTCGCCCTCGCTGATGGCGAAGCCGTCGAAGTCGGAGTTGCGCGCGGCGTAGGTCACCTGCGCCGTCGTCACATGCTGCGCCGCTTCGGTCATGGCCTGCAGGATCACCTGCGGATCCTCCTCGTCGAGGTCGACGTTCATCATCGCGGTGATGCCCTGCGGCACGGTGGCCGTGGGGACGATGATGACCTGTTTTTCCGTCAGACCGACGCACTGCTGCGCGGCCATGATGATGTTCTTGTTGTTCGGCAGGACGAACACGACCTCGCTGGGGGTCTGGTTGACCTCCTGCAGGATTGCCTCGGTCGAGGGGTTCATCGTCTGGCCGCCGGAGACGATCCGGTCGACGCCGAGGTCGCGGAACGTCGCGGCAAGGCCGTCGCCCGCGCAGACGGCGAGGAAGCCGTACTTCTTCTCGGGCTTGGCCACGGCGGCCGCGCCGCTCTCAAGCTCCTGCTCGATCTGGTCGAGGTCGTCGGTGCTCTGCGCCTTGCGCCCCGCGGCGAGATCCGCCGCCTGTGTGCGCATGTTCTCGATCTTCGCGAGCTCGAGCGTGCCGTATTTCTGCGCTTCGGTGAGCGCTTCGCCGGGGATGTCGGTGTGGACGTGCACCTTGAAGGCCTCGTCGTCCTCGCCGATGACGAGGCTGTCGCCGATGCTGTTGAGGAACGTGCGGAAGTCGTCGAGAGGCCTATCCGAGGTCTTGCGGACGATGAAGACCGTGTCGAAGGTGAAGGTGATGTCATCCTCACCGAGGGCGGCGAAGTCGGCCTTGTCCTGCGTCTCCGTCTCCTCGACCTCGGGAACGGGCTCGCCCTGCAGCGCGCGGAGCATACCCTCGAGAATGATGAGGTAGCCCTTGCCGCCGGCGTCGACGACGCCCGCCTTCTTGAGCACGGGGTTCATATCGATGGTCTTTTCGAGCGTCTCATAGCCGACGCGGATCGCCTCGGTCAGAACGTACTCAGGGTCGTTGTTCTCATCGGCGGCCTTGAGCGCGCGCTCGGCCGCGAGACGGGAGACGGTCAGCACCGTACCCTCCGCGGGCTTCATGACCGCGCCGTAGGCCGTGGTGACGCCCTCCTGCAGCGCGGCGGCGAGCTGCAGGCCGTCCGCATCGCGCAGCCCCTTGAAGGACTTGGAGACGCCGCGGAACAGCAGGCTCAGGATGACGCCGGAGTTGCCGCGCGCGCCGCGCAGCAGGGCCGACGCCGTCGTCTTGGCCGCCTCGGCGATGCTCTCGGGCTGGGTGCGGCTGAGCTCGGTGACGGCCGTCTGGATCGTCAGGCTCATGTTCGTGCCGGTGTCGCCGTCCGGGACGGGGAATACGTTCAGGTCGTTGATGGCCTGCTTCTGCTGGGTGATACAAGCGGCGCCGAAGACAATCATCTGCTTGAAGACGCCGCCGCTGATTCGTTGTGTCATGGTTCGGTTTCTCCTTCTGTGCGGCGCGCTCAGACAGTGATCGAGTCCACGCAGACGTTGACGTCGCGGACCTCCACGCCGGTGTTTTTGGTGACCACATATTTGACCTCGCTCATGATGGAGCGGCAAACCGTGGCAATATTGACGCCGTTTTCCACGACAATATGCAGTTCGATGGAGACGGTGTTGTCGTCGTTATAGGTGACCTTGACCCCCTTGCTCATGGCCTCGCGGCGCAGCAGGCGGACCAGTCCGTCGGTCATGCTGCGGTAGGCCATGCCCTTGACGCCGAAGCAGTTGGTAGCGGCTGCGCCGGTAATGGCGGTAAACACGGCGTTGCTGATGGTGACTTCACCACGGCCGGTCTGGACCTTGATCATATCTAACTTCCTTTCTGATCAGGATTACGCTTAATCTATTTAAGCAATTTATTATATACCTTTTTCCCATGAATCACAAGCGTAATTTATGATTTTCTCGGATGGGTGCGCTTTTCGGGGCGTTTTTCCGCGAAAAGGGGCGCTTAATAGCCGCGCTTGCGGTCCACCAGACGCTCGAGCGGCCGCCCGGCGGCGTAGTTCTCCAGATCCTCGCAGAAGAGCTCGACGTCGAGGTCGCAGGTGAGCCCGAGGGACATGTTGCCGGAAATGTGCGTCGTGAGCAGGAGGTTCTTCGTCTCCCACAGCGGGTGATCGGCGGGTAGGGGCTCCGGCACCATCACGTCGAGTGCCGCGCCCGCGATGCGCCCGGCGTTGAGCGCTTCCATCAGCGCGTCCTGATCGACGGCCGTGCCCCGGCCGACGTTCACGACGATCGCGTCCGGCGGCAGGAGGGCGATCCGCTCGCGCGAGAGGATCCCCGCCGTCTCGGGCGTGGACGGCAGCGCCATCACGAGAATCTCCGTCTGCGGCAGCACGCGGTCGAGCTGGGAGAACGTATACATCTCGTCATAGCAGAGGTCGCCGGGTTTGTCGCTGCGGCGCACGCCGACGATGCGCTTCGCGCCCATCGCCTTGGCGCGGCGGGCAAAGCTCGTACCGATGTCGCCCGTGCCGAGCACGGTGATCTCACTGCCGTAGATCGATCGCATCGGAAGCGTGCGCACCCACTTGTGCTCGCGCACGAAGCCCTGAAACTCCGGCATGCGGCGCAGGAGCATGAGCGTGACCATCATGATGTGCTCGGCGATCGTCGTGCCATAGGCCCCGGAGGAGTTCGAGAGCAGCACGTCCGGGTTCGGGTACACGTCGTCGGACAGAAACGGATCCACGCCCGCGAAGCTGCAGCAGATCCACTTCAGCCCCGTCGCCTTCTTCAGCAGCCCCGGGTCGCAGTTGCCGTAGATCACCTCATACTCGCCCGCCTTCTCATCCGGCAGGACGTTCTTCGGGTAGAAGTCCACCGCAAAGCCCAGCCGTTCCGTCGCGGCGCGCAGCTTTTCCATATGGGCCTTGGTCAAAAAGTCCTCCATAACGGCGATTTTTCTCATTTTTCATATACCTCCCAAAGTTTTTCAGCCGCGCGCATGCCGTCGGCCGCTGCCGACAGGATGCCGCCCGCGTAGCCGGCTCCCTCCCCGCAGGGATAGAGGCCGCGGATATTGCTCTCATAGTTTTCATCGCGCAGAATGCGCACCGGGGACGACGAGCGCGTCTCCACCGCCGTGAGCACGGCGTCCGGCTGGTCATAGCCCGTGAGCTTCCCGCCGAGCAGCGGCAGCGCCTGCTCGAGCGCACCGCTCACGAAGTCCGGCAGGCAGCGGTGCAGATCCGTCCACACCACGCCCGGCCGATAGCTCGGCTGCACGCGCCCCGGCCCGGTCGACGGCCGCCCGGCCAGAAAATCCTCCACCCGCTGGCACGGGGCGCGGTAGTCCCCGCCGCCGAGGGCGAAGGCCGCCTCCTCGAGCCGCCGCTGCAGCTCAACGCCCGCAAGCGGGTGTGCCGAACCGAAGTCCGCCGGGGTGACGTTCACGAGCAGGCCGCCGTTGATGTTCTCCTTGTCCCGCGCGTATTCGCTCATGCCGTTCGTGACGAGCCGTCCCGTCTCCGACGCGGCGGCGACGACCTGCCCGCCGGGGCAGACGCAGAAGGAAAACGCGCTCCGCCCGTCCGGCAGGTGGCAGGCGAGCTTATAGCTCGCCGCGGGCAGGCACGGGTGCCCCGCGTACTCGCGGTACTGCGCGGCGTCCATGTCCGCCTGCCGCTGCTCGATGCGCACGCCCACGGCGAAGGGCTTTTGCTCCATGTGCGCGCCCGCGGCATACAGCTTTTCAAAGGTGTCGCGCGCACTGTGCCCCAGCGCGAGGATGCACCTCTCGGCAGACAGGGTGTAAAGCCTGTCCCCGTCACGGACGGTGAGCGCCGTCAGGGCGCCGTCCTTCACAACAAAGTTCTCCACCCGCTGCCCGAAGCGCAGCTCCGCGCCCAGCGACAGCAGCCGCCTGCGCAGATTCTGCAGCGCGATGTGCAGCATATCGGTACCGACATGGGGCTTGGCGTCGGTGAGGATGCTCTCCGGTGCGCCCGCCTGTGTCAGCTGCCGCAGAATCCAGCCGTGGCGCAGGTCGCGCGTCCCGGTGTTGAGCTTGCCGTCGGAAAAAGCGCCCGCGCCGCCCTCGCCGAACTGGACGTTCGACTCCGTGTTGAGCGCGCCGCCCTCCCAGAAGGCGGCAACGTCCGCGCGGCGGCGCTCGACGGGCTGTCCGCGCTCGAGGACGATCGGCGCCATGCCGCACTCGGCCAGCACCAGCGCAGCGAAGAGCCCCGCCGGGCCCATGCCGACGACCACGGGCCGCACCCGCGGCAGCGCGGCGAGCGGCAGCGGCGGATGGTACGCGCGCTCCTCCCAGACGCTCACGCGCTTATCGCGGCAGCGGCGCAGTATCTGCTTCTCCTGCCGCACCTCGACGGCCACGGCATATACCAGCTGCAGCGGCGCACGCGCGTCCACCGCGCGGCGCAGCACCCGCAGCGACAGAATCTCCCCCTCCGGCACGCGCAGCAGCTTCGCCGCCTTTTTGCGCAGCAGCCGCTCGCTTTCGCCGGGGCTGAGCTTGAGCTGATCCAGTCTCAGCAAAAATTTTTCACCTCTTTTTGAAAATTTAAAGCTACAATTAAGCTTTCCGGATATGATAAATGATAGAAAGCGGGAACGGAAAGCCCCGCACCCACAGTATACATGATTTTCCCCCGCCAAACAAGAGCGGCCGGGAAATCTTCCGCACCCGCCCCGGCGGACAGCATAGAAGGAGGTATTGCACCATGTACAATAACCACAGCGACTTCAACGACGAAAACAATCTCTACCATTACAGCTACCGCGATTCCAGCCAGCAGCCCCCGCAGGAGCCTGTGCAGGATCTCAAGCCCCATAAGGAGAAAAAGCCCGCCCCCCGCTGGGCGAAGATCACGGCCATCATCCTCGCGGGAGCGATTGTGAGCGGCGCGTGCGGCTACGGCGGCGCGATGCTCGCAAACCACGCGAGCTACGGCAGCACGACCATCACGCAGAGCAGCCGCACCGCTTCGGCCGTCACGGTCAAGAAGGTCGACGGCCAGACGGCCATGAGCCCCGCGGAGGTCTATGCCTCCACCGTCAACAGCGTCGTGAGCATCAACTGCTCCTCGACGAGCACGAACATCTTCGGCCAGTCCACGGAGTCCGCGTCCTCCGGCAGCGGCTTCATCATCACCTCGGACGGCTACATTGTCACGAACCACCACGTCATCAGCGGCGCGTCGAAGATATCCGTCACGCTCCATAACGGCGATACCTACGATGCCACCGTCATCGGCAGCGACAGCGACTATGATGTCGCCGTCCTGAAGGTCGACGCGAAGGATCTGACGCCCGTGACGCTCGGCGATTCCACGAACGTCAACGTCGGCGACACGGTGCTCGCCGTCGGCAACCCGCTCGGTGAGCTGACGTTCTCCATGAGCCAGGGCATTGTCTCCTGCTGCGACCGCGCCATCAACGTCGACGGCACGCCGTTCAACATGATTCAGGTCGACGCGTCCATTAACCCCGGCAACTCCGGCGGCCCGCTGCTGAACCTCTACGGTGAGGTCGTCGGCATCGTCTCCGCGAAGTATTCCAGCTATTCCAACACCAGCGTTGAGGGTCTCGGCTTCGCCATCCCCATCAACGATGTCCAGACCATCATCACCGACATCATGGAAAACGGTCAGGTGACCGACAAGCCGTATCTTGCGATCACGGCGGGCACCATGACCAGCCAGATGGCCGCGCAGTATCAGATCAACGTCAGCGAGGGCGTGTTCGTCTACTCCGTTGAGAAGGGCGGCGCCGGTGACAAGGCGGGTCTAAAGCTCGGCGACGTCATCACGAAGCTGAACGATACGGCCATCACCTCGATGGAGGATCTGTCCGCGGCCAAGAAGAATTACAAGGCCGGCGACACGGTGACGCTCACCGTCTACCGCGACGGGCAGGAGATCACCACGCAGCTGACGTTTGACACGCAGCCCCAGACCACGGGCAGCACCGACAGCGACAGCCAGCAGACCACGCCGGACAGCAACTCCGGCAGCTCCGGCGGCTATAACAGCGATCTGTACGACTACTTCTTCGGCAGACATTGATCTGCGATTTAAAATCTGCCTGTTCTTCTTTTTCATCTTCCCCTTTATAACGCCGACCGGCCGCCCCCACCCGGGGGGCCCCGCGGCGCGGCGGGTG
>USAC01000061.1 GCA_900552475.1 uncultured Eubacteriales bacterium
AGCACCCCCTGATGTAGTTCTATTTTCCTACATCAGGGGGTGTTTTGTCTATTGTCCGTTTTTACTGGGCCTGTTCATGACGGAACCGGGGGTGAGTCTTCAATCTTCACCGCATTGCAATCAGCGGCGCGGCTTCCGCCGCGAACGTCTCCGCGTCCAGCAGGGACGCCGCATCCAGCAGCTCCGCGCGGAACGTGAACGTGCCGCGCCCCTGCGCGGCGCGCTCCGCGCGCTGGGAGCAGACCTTCCAGAACGCCGCCGCGAGCGCCGCAGCCTGCAGCGGGTTCGGCTCCACCGCCGCAAACGCGCCGCAGAGCACCGAGAGCATGCACCCCGCGCCCGTGACCTGGGCCGTGCGGGCGCTGCCGCCGCAGATGCAGAATGCGTCAAGCCCGTTTGTCACGATGTCCTCCGGGCCGGAGAGCAGCACGACGCTGCCCGCCTGCCGCGCGAGCCGCCGCGCGAGGGCCAGACGCGCCATGGTGCTCGCCTGCGCGAGACTGTCCACGCCGCTCTCCTCGGCCGCGCCGTGCGCGAGGGCACGCGCTTCGCCGAAATTCACGCGCAGGATCTCCGGATGGAACGCCGCGAGCAGCTCGTCCGCCCAGCGCAGGCGCCACGCGCTCGCGCCGATGCCGACGGGGTCGAGCACGACGGGCTTTCCCAGCCGCTGCGATTCCACGCCGCAGATCATGCAGGCGCTGAACTTTTCCGCCGAGGGCGTTCCGGTGTTGAGGACAGTGGCCGCGCTGCGCGCCGTGATCTCCGCCATCTCCTCCGGGGCCTGCGCCATCATGGGGCTCGCGCCGACGGCGAGGCCGACGTTGGCGCAGTCATTGGCCGAGACGATGTTGCTCACGCAGTGGAGCAGCGGTTTTTCGCGGCCGATGGCCGTCAGACGGGAAAAGTCAAGCATAGCGGAAGAATCTCCTTATTGAAATAACACTCAGGCCTTGGCCGCAAGACCCGGCACACCGGCCTTGCGCAGCGCTGCGACGAGAATGCCCGCGAGGATGGAGCCCGCCACGGTGGAGATGAGGAACGGGACGATATAGACCGTGTAGGCCGCAGGGGTCAGGCCCATGAGGTACTTCGCGATGGGGTAGGCCGCGAAGCCGCCGATGATGCCCGTGCCGAACACCTCGGCGATGAGCGTCAGGGGCAGGTTCTTCGACTTCCAGAACGCCACGCCGCACAGCAGCGCGCCGCACATGCTGCCGGGGAAGGCCATGAGACTGCCGATGCCGAGGATGTTGCGCACAAGGCTCGCCACGAACGCGACGCCCACGCCGTACCACGGGCCGAGCACCACGGCGCAGAGGATGTTCACCATGTGCTGCACGGGGGCACACTTGCTCCCGAGGACGGGGAAGGACAGAAGGCTGCCCACCACGGCCACGGCACACAGCACGCCGGCCAGCGCCAGCTTATGGGTTGTTGTCAGGGTCTTAGCAGATTTGTTCATAATAAAAAAACTCCTTCAGATATGGGATGATTCGGAGGAAACGGGGCGCTTTAGGCAGCGTTTTCCTCCCTGCATGGCAAGGCTGGCGGACGCAATTCGCCCGCGCAGGAAACAATCGGTCGAGACTTGCTGGTCTCCTCTCACGCCGGAACACGGCTTCCCATCGCTGCTTTCTGGCCCGGATCCAGGGCGCTCCCCCTCGATCCGCTCCCGGCCGGACGCCGGGCCGCCGCCTATTTCCTCCGCTCACGCTCCCCTCTGAAAGAATCGTCAAAAACAAAAAACGGGAGACACCCGCTTGTCTCCCGCCGAAAGGCCGCAATCCTTCCTACGGCGGCATGACCCGCATCAGGTGAAAGGGTCGGAGCCATCAGCTCCCTCTCAGCCCGCTTCAGCGGACTCCCCTGTTTTTGCAGGAAGATTATATACCCATCCCCGGCCGCCTGTCAAGCGCGGCGGCGGTTTTTAGACAAAATATTCCCCAGACCCTTGCAAACAGGGGGCGTGCGGTGTATAATTTTGTCGTTGTGAATAGGGGAGCCTGCCGAAGCGGGCTGAGAGGGGGCTGGCCTGCCCCGACCCAAGACCTGATTTGGATCATGCCAACGTAGGGAAATACGGATCAACTTGCTGCAGACAGGCCCCGCCGCGCCGTCTGCATTTTTATTTCTCGGAAACAGGAGGCACTTTTTATGAACGTCAGACCTGAGCAGCTGCGGCTCTATGCCGTGACCGACCGCGCGTGGTCGCCGGATACGGAGGACTTCTTCCGCCGCATCGGGGCCGCCATCGACGGCGGTGCCACCTTCGTCCAGCTGCGCGAAAAGCATATGAGCCGGGAGAATTTCCTCGACGAAGCGCGCCGCTTTGTCGCCCTCTGCCGCAGCCGCGGCGTCGTGAGCATCATCAATGACAACGTGGAGATTGCGATCGAGGTGGGGGCCGACGGCGTCCACGTCGGGCAGAGCGACCTCGCCTGTGCCCGCGCCCGCGCACTGCTCGGGCCGGATAAGATCATCGGCGTCTCGGCGCACAACGTCGAGGAGGCCGTCGCCGCGCAGGCCGCGGGGGCCGACTATCTCGGCGCGGGCGCGGCCTTCGTCACGAGCACGAAGGGCGACGCCCGCCCGATCCCGCACGCGATGTACCGAGCCATCACGGACGCGGTCGACATCCCCGTTGTCGCCATCGGCGGCATCACGGAGGAGAACATGGCCGAGCTGCGCGGCTGCGGCCTTGACGGCGTGGCCGTCGTGTCGTCGCTGTTCGCGGCGCAGGACGTCGCCGCCGCGGCAGGACGCCTGCGCGCCCTCGCCGAAACGCTGTGAGATTCGCCGGCGCACGCCGCGCCGGCTGTCTGCGCGGTACACTGGGGGCACCACCTTGTATCGCGGAATAAAACCTTGCTGTGTCGCAAATCGAAAGGAGCAACCTCATGAAAACAGCATTGACCATTGCTGGAAGCGATTCCAGCGGAGGCGCCGGTATTCAGGCAGACATCAAGACCATGACGGCAAACGGCGTGTTCGCCCTGTGCGCCGTCACCGCCCTGACCGCCCAGAATACCACCGGCGTCACCGACATTCTCGAGTCCACTCCGCACTTCCTCGCCGAGCAGCTCGACGCGGTGTTTACCGATATCTTCCCCGACGCGGTGAAGATTGGTATGGTCTCCTCCATTGAGCTGATCCGCGTGATCGCTGAGAAGCTGCGCCAGTACGGCGCGCGTCATATCGTCGTCGACCCCGTCATGGTCGCGACCTCCGGCGCGAATCTCCTCCGCCCCGAGGCGGTCGAGACGCTGACGCGCGAGCTGCTGCCGCTGGCGACCGTCCTGACCCCAAATATCCCCGAGGCAGAGATCCTCTCCGGGCTGAAGATCACGGACGCCGCCGGGATGGAGGCCGCCGCGCGCACCATCAGCGAGAAGTACGGCTGCGCCGTGCTCTGCAAGGGCGGCCATCAGGTAAACGACGCGGACGACCTGCTCTGGCGCGACGGCGCGGGCAAGTGGTTCCGCGGCAAGCGCATCGATAACCCCAATACCCACGGCACCGGCTGCACGCTCTCGAGCGCCATTGCCTCGAACCTCGCCAAGGGCTTCGACCTCGATACGTCCGTGGAGCGCGCGAAGGCGTATATCTCCGGCGCGCTCGGCGCGATGCTCGACCTCGGCCGCGGTTCCGGCCCGATGAACCACATGTTCGCGCTGGAAGGAGAGTTCGTCCGGTGAAAAAGACCTCGACCTTTCAGAACAGTCTGATCTGGTTCGGCGCGGGCGTCTCCCTCGCCGAAATTCTCACAGGTACGGCCTTCGCCCCGCTTGGTATGGGAAAGGGCATTGCCGCGATTGTCATCGGCCACATCATCGGCTGCACGCTGTTTTTCCTCTCCGGCCTGATCGGCGGGCGCACGGAAAAGAGCGCCATGGAGACGGTGAAGATGTCCTTCGGACGGCGCGGCGGCCTGCTGTTCGCGTTTTTGAATGTGCTGCAGCTCGTCGGCTGGACGGCCATCATGATCTATGACGGGGCGCTCGCCGTCGGCGGCATCTTCGATGTCGGCCGGTGGGTGTGGTGCCTTGTGATCGGCGCGCTGATCGTTGTGTGGATCGTCGTCGGCGTCACCGACCTCGGCTGGATCAACAAGATCGCCATGGCGGCGCTGTTTGTGCTGACGCTCGTTTTGTGCAAGGTAATCTTCTTCGGCGGCAACGCCCCCGTCGTCGGCGACCTCGGCGAGGTCATGTCCTTCGGCGCGGCGGTGGAGCTGGCCGTCGCGATGCCGCTGTCGTGGCTGCCGCTGATCAGCGACTATACCCGCGAAGCGGAAAAGCCCTTCCAGGCGACGCTCGCGAGCACGCTGACCTACGGCGTCGTCTCCTGCTGGATGTACATCATCGGCATGGGCGCGGCCATTTATACGGGCGAGTCCGACATCGCCGTCATCATGGTCAAGGCGGGGCTCGGCATCGCCGCGCTGGTAATTCTCGTGCTCTCCACCGTCACGACGACGTTCCTCGACGCGTGGTCGGCGGGCATCTCCGCCGAGTCACTCAGCAGCAGGCTCAGCGGCAAGTGGACGGCGGTTGTCGTCGCTGTGGTCGGTACGGTGGGCGCGATTTTCTTCCCGATGGACGATATCACGGGTTTCCTGTATCTCATCGGCTCGGTTTTCGCACCGATGATCGCCATCCAGATCGCGAACCACTTCCTGCTCAAGCGCAACTGTGACGGGAAGGACTACGACGCGCGCAATCTCATCATCTGGGTGATCGGCTTTGTGCTGTACCGCCTGCTGATGAACGTGGACATCATCGTCGGCAACACCCTGCCCGACATGCTCATCACGATGCTTCTGTGCATCGTCACAGAGCTGGTTATCCGCTCCCGCGCAAGAAAGAAATAAGAGTAGCAAAAAGGCCGCCCCTCCGGTAAAACCGGAGGGGCGGCCTTTTTGCTTGCGGGAAAGGTCTCACCGAGTTCGCGGCTCGGAAGCCGCGAATAAATTGAAATCCGTTTTTGCGGCGGTGTGTACGTCGAAAAAAACACTTTGCGCGGAGCGAGCGTCGCAGGCTGGCAAAGCCAGCCGAGGCGCAGAGCGGAGCGAATTCCCCTCGTCTAAAGGGCATGGCCCTTTGGACGAAGTTTTCATGGCTCCACCACATGGAACGGCGGCTGATGGTCGAGGTCGGTCACATACGTCTCGATCCCGCGCAGCAGCTCCATGTCCGCATCCGGGATCTGCCCCTGTACGGTGTCCAGCTGCTTGTGGACGAGCGCGGCGAGCACGTCCTTGGTGACCGTGAGCGTCCGCGCGGCATCGTCGCGTCCGCCATGGTAGACCAGCAGCGTCCCGCAGCGCAGCTCGAGGAGGTATCGGTACGTCTCGCCGCCGTCCGTGACGAGCAGATTCAGACGCAGCGAAAGTGCCTGCGCGTGCTCGCCGTCGAGGACGATGCCGAGATAGTCGAGCAGGAAGTCCGGCGACAGGCTCTGGAGGATCTGGCCGTTGCCGCGCTTTAAGTGCGCCTCGCGCGTGCCGAAGCGCAGTTCCTCCGCCGCGGCGAGATAGGCATTGCGCCAGATGCCGGACTCGGCCTGATAGCCGAGCTGCTCCATCGCGTCGGCGCAGAGCTGCCGCGCGCGGCGGCAGGCGGGATCGGCAAAGACGACGCGCTGCGTCACCTCCGCGACCCACTGGTAGTCCCCGGCGGCGAAGTCCTCCTCCGCGCGGCGGAGAATCTCGTCCGCGCCGCCCATGTAGTCGACGTACCGCTTCGCGGACTCGGTATCCGGCAGCGGGTTGAGGTGGACGGGGTTGCCGTCGTAAAAGCCGAGGTACTTCTGATACACGGCGCGGCAGTTGACCTCCACCGTGCCGTAGTACGGCCGCAGATACCCGCAGCGCGCCAGCTCCGGAGGCAGCTCCACGCGGCGGGCGATCTCCTGCGGCGTAAGCCCCTGATTCGCGAGCAGAAGCGTCTGGTCGTGGATCCAGCGGTAGGCCGCGGCGGTGTTGCGCACGAAGTCGTTTCCTTCCGGATGGCCGGGGGCGTTGCGGTGCGGCCAGTTGTGCGACTGAAAGACGACGTCCGTGCCGTCGCCCCAGCGCACGAGCGCGTCCGTGAGATAGCGCGACCACGCGGCGCTGTCGCGCACCTGCGCGCCGCGGATGGGGTAGAGGTTGTGGAGCGTCCCGTTGCACAGCTCCGCCATCCAGAGAGCGCGGTAGGCGGGGAAGTAGTTGATCATCTCCGCCGGGGCCTCGGTCTCAGGCGTGAGCATGAAGGCAACGTCCAGCCCGTCGATCGTGAGCGTGCAGTCACGCTCGATATAGACCGTCGGGCGCGCGAACGAGGCATGTCCGGTCGGGTGCGTCAGGCCGATGCCGGTTGAGACGATATCGAGCGGGCCGCTGTGCTCGCCGCGGCTCCCGACCTGAAACTTCTTGCGCCGGGACATGGCGGCGCCCGCGTAGACGTGCTCGCGCACGACCTCCACATCGTACCCCGCGGGGACGTAGACCGGAACCTCCGTCCCCAGCCGAGCTGGATCCGTCACGCCGCGCAGGCCGCCGTAGTGGTCGAGGTGCGAGTGGCTGATGATGACGGCGCGGACGCGGGCGGGGATGTCCTCGCCCAGCGTCTCGGACGCGAAGGCCATGGCCGCGCGGGCCGTCTCGACGTTCGTGGTGCAGTCGAGCACGATCCAGCCCGTCTGCGAGCGCACGAGCGTCAGGTTCGCGAGGTCAAAGCCCCGTACCTGATAGATCTTCTCCGGCACGACCTCGAACAGCCCCGCGATGAGGTTTGCGCGCCCGCTCATCCAGAGACTCGGGTTGACGCGCTCGTCCGGGACGGGACTTTGCAGGAAGCGGAAGGCGTCGAGATCCCAGATGACGTGGCCGTCCCCGTCGCGGATCACAAGATCCTCTGCCGCGCGCACAAGGCCCTCGCGCGCCAGCTCCAGCTCGCGCCACGCGGGCGCGTCGCCCTCCAGACCCAGTTCATGCGCGAGCTGCGCGTTCACCGCTTTGGTGTGTGCGCTGGCGGGCTTGGCGCGGTCGGAGTAGTCGTAGGCGCTCATCCGTTGCTCCCCATCGCCGCCTGATAGTAGGAGGTGTCGACGATGGCGTCGATGTCGACGGAGGAGGAGATCAGGCCCTTCTCAAGGGCGTAGTCGTTCAGGCTCTTGAGCTTCTCGACGCAAACGGGCGTGATCTCGGGGTCAAAGTAGGAAAAGCTCGTGTCGAAGCTGTAGACGGAGCGGTAGACGTCGGCGGAGTAGTTGGAGTCGGCGAAGAGGGAGTAGATCTCCTCGGGATTCTCGGCGGCGAAGGCCTGCGCGCGGCTGAGGGCGCGGATGATGGCGGCGGCCGCGTCGGGGTTCTTCTCGAGGAAGTCATTGCGCGCGGAGACGACGTACTGCGAGTCGAGCCGCTCGTCGTTTCCGGCCACGGCCAGCATCGTACCCACACCCTTCTCGTCGATCAGGCGATAGGCCGCCATGCACGGCAGCACGACGGCGTCGGCCTCACCGGCGGCGAACTCCACCTGCGCGTTGGCGGTGGTGGCGTTGATCTGCTGGACGTCGTCCTGCGTCATACCTGCGCTCTCAAGCAGGGAGATGAGGAACTTCTGGCAGGTGGTGCCCGTCTCGGCGATGACGCGCTTGCCGCGCAGATCCTCGACGGAGTTGATGCCTGCGTCCTTCTGGACGACGATGCCCTGCTGCACGGCGCTGTTGTCCATGGCGATGAAGGTCACGCCGCTGAACTTGCTCGCGAGCACCAGCGCGGGCATGTCTCCGTAGATGGCGACATCGAGGTCACCGGAGATCATCGCCTCGTTCACGGCGGGGCCGGCTCCGTCAAAGCCGACATACTCGGGGCGGCAGCCGACCTTCGCCAGTTCCTCCTCAAAATACTGCTTCTCCGCCGCGACGCGCGCGGCCTCGAGCATGCGGGCACCGTGGTCGCCGGTGGCGGGCGTGCCGATGCGCACGACGGTCTGCTCGGCACTGTTGTTTGTGTCAGCGCTCTGGCCGCAGGCGGTGAGCGCCAGCAGCATCACCGCCGCGAGCGCGGCGGCGAAAATTCTTCTGCATCTGTTCATGTTTTTCAGTCTCCTCAAATAGTAATAAAAGAAAGTAGAGTTACCCGAAGCTCATACCCGCGGTGGTATGCCCCTTCGTGTAACTCTACACTCTGCGCGTTATTGTAGCCTAATTTTTTCCGTCTGTCAAGCCTTCTTCTGCCACGGCAGCAGGCGGCGGAAGAGGGCGGTGAGGAGCTTGTCCATCAGGATGCCGACCAGCCCGATCACGAGCATGCACAGGATCACCGCATCCGAGCGCAGCAGTCCCCGCGAATAGCTCAGCCGGTAGCCGATACCGGAGTTCGCGGCGATGAGCTCCGCCGCCACGACGGCCATCCACGAGCTGCCGAGCCCGAGCTTCAGCCCGACGAGAATCTGCGGCAGCGCATTCGGCAGATAGACCTTGCGGAACGTCTCGCTCACGCCGAGGCGGTACAGCCGTGCGACTTCCAGGTACCCAGAGGGCAGGGACTGAAAGCCCCCAAGCGTGTTAAGCGTGATGGGGAAGAATGCCGCGATGGCGATGACGACGACCTTCGACGTCTCGCCGATGCCGTACCAGAGGATGATGAGCGGGATCCACGCGATGACCGGGATCTGCCGCACGGCGGTGATGAACGGGTGAAGCAGGTCATACGCCCCGTGCCACATCCCCATGACCGACCCCGCGCAGATGCCGAGCGCCGCCGCGATGGCGTATCCCTTGAGCACGCGCGAAAGGCTGCACCCGAGGTCCCCGGCAAGCGTTCCGTCTGCGAGAAATTCGTGCAGCGTCCGCCAGACCTCCGGGATGGAGGGGAGGATGGCGTGGGAGATGTCGGTATAGGTCGTGGCCCACCACCACGCCAGCAGGAGAAGCGCCGGGAGCAGCAGCCCCAGCAGAATACGCTTGCAGGATTTCATCTGTCCGCCTCCGCTCCAAAAAAGTGTGCCAGCACCCGCTCCTTGCAGGCGGCAAAAGCCGCGCCGCTGCGGTTGGCGTGCGCTTCGGCGGGGACGGGGAGGATCTCCGTGATCCGCCCGGGCCGCGCACTCATGACGACAATGCGGTCGCCGAGATAGACGGCTTCGTCAATATCGTGCGTGACGAGCACCATCGTGATGCCGGAGGTGGCCTGCAGCCGCCGCACCTCCTGCTGCATCTGGATGCGGGTGAGCGCGTCGAGCGCGGCAAACGGCTCGTCGAGTAGAAGAATCTCCGGTTTCGTGACGAGACTGCGCGCGATGGCGGCGCGCTGCGCCATGCCGCCGGAGAGCTGTGCGGGGTAGCTCTTCGCGTAGTCGGCAAGGCCGACGAGATTGAGATACTCCGCCACGAGTGCGCGCTTCTGCGCACGCGGCACCTGCCGCAGACCGAAGGCGACGTTATCCGCGACCGTCAGCCACGAGAGCAGTCGGTGATCCTGAAAGACCATGCCGCAGTCGGCCCCCGGCCCGGTGACGGGCGCGCCGCGGCGCTCAACCGTGCCGTCATCCGCCGTCTCCAGCCCGCAGAGGATGCGCAGCAGTGTGCTCTTGCCGCAGCCGCTGCGCCCGACGATGGTGATGAACTCCGCCGGTGCGACATCGAGGTCGATGTCCTGCAGCACCGGCAGCCGCCCCTGCGGCCCGGGGAAGGATTTCTGCACCCCGCGGATATGAATGACCGGCTCCATGCGCCCACCCCTTTTTTTAAGTCAATGCTACTATAGTAAGCCACCCCCGCCCGCCTGTCAAGGAAAAGTGTCTGGCGCGGGGGATGTGGGCATCGCCCGATGCATGGAGCAGGGAAAAACGGGTGAATTGATAAAAACAAAAGATCCCAAATCCTTTCGGATTTGGGATCTTTTGGCACGCCGTGAGGGATTCGAACCCCCGGCCTTCTGGTCCGTAGGTTGTCTCACGCACAAATCGGAGCCGTTTCGGCTCCGATTTGTGCTTTTTGCCACCGTTCGCTCGGCGGATTTTCCGTTGTTTCCGTCCAGCCCTGCCCGCTTTTTTCGGATTCTGGGTCAAAACTGGGTCAGGATCGTTTCACAGGCGGCTTTCAATGTGAGCCATTTCACGCGTCTGCCAATTCTTGCTGCTTTTTGTAGTCTTCACCCCAAGCCCGCATGGAATCCAGAATGGGCTTCAGGCTTTTGCCCAGTTCCGTCAGCGAATACTCCACTCTCGGCGGTACTTCGGCGTAGACCTCGCGGTGGACAAGCCCGTTTTCCTCCATCGCCCGGAGCTGTGCGGTCAGAACTTTTTGCGATACATTTCCCACAGATTTTTTTAGTTCTCCAAACCGCTTTGTTCCCGGCATTAAATCTCTGAGAATCAGCACCTTCCATTTGTCTCCGATCAGTGTCAAGGTAGTTTCCACCGGACAGGCAGGAAGTTCATTCTTTGCTTTTGCTGCGATCATTTCAATCCCTCTGAAAAATTTTTTGGAAGTGCTAAATTAGCGAAAAACCCAGTAACGGTGCAATCGTTTCTTTCTGGTAACTACCCATTAGTTTCTATTTGGTAACTACGGCACAATATTGTGCTTACTTTACGAATCGGCGCTACGGCATTATTATAATGCTAACGAAAGAAAAAAACAACCTTTCGGAATCAAAAATCCATTTTGGAGGTACTTATCATGAACAAAGTTGTTGAATTTCTGAATGCCAATCCCGTGCAGTATCTGGCAACCGTCGGTCGCGACGGCAAAGCCAAGTGCCGCCCCTTCATGTTCGCGGGCGAACTGGACGGCAAGCTGTGGTTCTGCACCAACAACCAGAAGGATGTCTACAAAGATATGCAGGAGAACCCGGAGGTGGAGATCTCCGTTTCCAGCCCGGACTATGCGTGGATTCGTCTCCACGGCAAGGCTGTGTTCGAGAACAACATGGCTGCCAAGGAAATGTGCATCCAGAACCCCATCGTGAAGGGTCAGTACGGCGAGGCCACCAACCCCATCTTTGAGGTGTTCTATCTGGAGAATGCTCACGGCATCATCGCCGACTTCTCCGGCAACCCTCCCTACGAGTTCTAAGCAGAACGAAATAATTAAATCTTCGGGGCAAGGTGAAATCTCTGACCGGCAGTACAGCCTGCGAAGCGCTTGCAGCGCCTGATGCGGTGAAAATCCGCAGCCGACGGTATAGTCCGGATGAAAGAAGATATGAGGAAGCAGCCTCGCAGGAAAACCCATCCTGTGGGGCTGTTTCAAATCTCAGCATATCTTTTCCAAGGAGCAATCATGAATACCGTTTCCATCGCAAAAAGCAGAAAGACCGCTGTTCTTTCCGTCCGTACCATCTCCATGACTGCCATGCTGTCCGCAGTCGCTTATCTGCTGGCCTTTGTGGAGTTTTCCGTTCCTCTCTCGCCGTCCTTTGCAAGGATGGACTTATCTGACCTTCCGGCACTCATCGGCGCATTTGCCTTTGGGCCGCTCTCCGGTCTGCTCATTGAACTTGTCAAAAACACCTTGCAGCTTCTGACCACCTCTACGGGCGGCATCGGAGAGATTGCCAACTTCCTGATGGGCGCTTTCTATGTGGTCACTGCGGGTTTCATCTATAAACGCCATAAAACGAAGAAAACCGCGCTGATTGCCTGCATCCTCGCAAGCGTCGTTATGGGTATTGCAGCAGCACTGGCAAATTACTTCATCCTGCTGCCGCTGTTTGAGAGCTTTATGCCGCTGGATCAGCTCATTGCCTCCTTTGCCGAGCTCTTGCCCTTCATCCATACCAAGCTGGATGTGGTACTGTTCAATGCCTTTCCCTTCAATCTGCTGAAAGGGCTTGTCATCGGCGGCGTGACAATGCTGATCTATAAGAAACTGACCCCTGTGTTGAAAGGCTGATGAACCATGACACGAAATGAGTATCTGAAGCTGCTGGTGGAGGGCATCCACTCCACCACCATTGCCACCATCGGTGCAGACGGGCATCCGCAGACCCGTGTGATTGACATGATGCTCTATGACGAGCGGGGCGTGTATTTTCTCACCGCCAAGGGCAAGGCGTTCTATGCCCAGCTCATGGAGCAGGGCTTCATCGCCCTGTCTGCAACAAAGGATAAAATATCGATCTCTCTGCGGGGGAAGATCGGGGATATCGGCAGCGAAAAGCTGGACGAGATCTTTGAGAAGAACCCCTATATGCTGGCCATCTATCCCGGCGATACCCGTTCAGCGCTGGATGTGTTCCGCCTGTATGAAGCGGACGGTGAGTATTTTGACATTAGCGACCCGGCACACATCGTCCGGGACAGCTTCACCATCGGCAAAGCGGCACAGGAAACACCGGGCTACTATGTGGGCGAAGGCTGCATCGGCTGCAAGCTGTGCTACTCGGTCTGCCCGCAGAAGTGCATCGACATTACAAAGAAGCCTGTGGCGATTGACCAGCACCATTGTCTCCACTGCGGGCGGTGTGCGGAAACCTGCCCTAAGCAGGTTATCGAAAAGAGGGTTTGACTATACTCGGTACTGCGCTCCACACCCAAATCGTCAATGATGAGCAGGTCGTACTCGTCAAAGCTGGCGATAAAGTCGGCCCTGTCCTCG
>USAC01000062.1 GCA_900552475.1 uncultured Eubacteriales bacterium
GCGACTGCAGCAGGATCCACACGACGGACATCATGACGCTGTAGGCCATGTAGATAATGACGGCCTGCATCGGCTTTTTGACGAGGGCAGTGGCGATGGCGCAGAGCACAAGTCCCACCAGCAGCACCAGCCGGAAAACGGTCATCATACGCGCACGCCCCCTTCCTCAGTCTCCTGCGGCAGCTCGAGATGCGCGGGCAGAGCCGCGTCCGTCCGGTATTCGAGCTGGGCCAGCATGTGCCCCGAGAGCGGGGAGGTGCACCACTGCAGCACGACCACGAGCGCGAGCTTCCAGCACACGGCGCTCCAGCCGACGGCGATGGCCGCGCCGAGCGCCATCAGCCCCAGCCCCAGCGTGTCCGCAACGGCGGAGGCATGGAGCCGGTTGAGCGCGAAATCAAAGCGGAACAGGCCGAGTATGGCCGTGAACACCGCGAACAGGCCCCCGAGTACACAGAAGGTGCAGAGCCCGAAGCGGATCCATTCACCGATCATCCTGCGTCTCCTCCTTTCTGCGGTCATAGAGATTGATGTAAATGCGGCAGAGCATCGCCACGGCGATGAAACTCAGAACCACATACACCACGGCAATATCGGCGAGGTAATCCTCGCCGAGCAGATAGGTCAGAATCGAGATGGCGATGACGACGAGCGTGCCGATGAGGTTGATGCCGATGATGCGGTCGACCGTCAGGTGCGAGCGGATGATATAGACCAGCACCGCGATCAGCCCCGCCCCGAGCAGCAGCAGCGCGCCCCAGAACAGATAGTGATAACACTGCGCAATCAGCTGCATGTCTCTTCCTCCATCTTCGTCAGCATAGTTGTGAGATTCCAGTCCGGCAGAGCATCGGCGCTCTCCGCGTCGAGACAGAGCACCAGAAAATCCTCATCCTCCACCGCGACGGTCACGGTACCGGGCGTGAGCGTGATGGAGTTCGCAAGCAGCATGCGCGAGCCCTCCTCCCGCAGCGGCAGGTGCACGCGCCGGATGGCAGGGCGGCACGGCCGGCCGCTTAGGATCGCGCGCATGACGGTGAGGTTTGCCTTGAAGATCTCCGCCGCGAGTGCCGCGGCGTAATGCGCATAGCGCGGCAGACGGCGCAGGAGCACCCGCTCACGCTGCGGCCGATAGCCGAGCGTGCGGTAACAGAAGAGCCAGACCGCGCCGCTGACAGCTGCGCCGATCAGAATCAGCTCCAGCGTGACCTGCCCGTTCAGGAGCAGCCAGAGCGCGAAAAGCACGAGAAACAGCAGCATAGAATGGCCTCCTTTAAAAATGCAGGAATTCTTGCAAAATTCGCGGAATTTGCGTGATTTTTTTTCACATACGGCTATTGTAACATGGACGGAATAGGAAAAGCAACAAAAAATCGAGAATTTGATGAAGAAATTTTTAGCGTATTCTTAACGAAACACAAAAAACAGATCAAATGTAAATTGCGGTAAAGATCCACTAAAAATTTCCTATGAAGAGATTACAAACGAACTTGTTTCCTCTGCGTTGCGATGAGATGGGAATAACGTCATAAATTCAACTTATAATAAGATGAAATTTTTGGTGCATAATAGAAAGCGAAATGCATCACTGCAAAGCAAAAAAGCAAAATGCACGCAAATTGCCCTGATTTTGATGATTCCGGACAAAAATAAACCAGTTCCACGGCAAAAGCCGTGGAACTGGCAAATCAGATAAAAAGTCTCACAGGCTCATCAAAAAAGGCCACCGGCCTTTTTGATGAGTTATAAGTCGACGACCGTGGCCGTATGGCCGGTGTGCTTGAGAAACACGTCCAGCACATCGCGCGTTTTCAGGCGCAGGGAGGAGGTGTTGCGGCAGGGGTGGCAGCCGAACCACTCACTCTCGATGACCGGGCGGTCGAAGCAGAGCTGCACGCGGTGCTCGGGGTCGTTCATCAGACCGAGCACGGACGCGGAGCCCGGCTGTACGCCCAGCAGCGCCTGCAGATCCTCCGCCGTGGCGAAGCTCAGGCGCGACGAGCCGATCTGCTTGGAGAAATCCTTCGTCAGGAAGGGTTTGTCCCCCGGCAGGCACAGCAGATAGAACGTCGAGCGGTTGCGCGGCGTGAGCAGAAGGTTCTTGCAGATGTCGACGCCGAGCACGCGGGAGATCTCGACGCAGGCGTCCATGTCGTGCGCCTCCTCATGGTCGACGCGGGTGAAGGGGATGTTCAGCTCGGCGAGAAGGTCATAGACGCGGCGTTCGACGTCCTCGCGCGCGTCGGTCGGCGCGCCGGTATATACGGGGGAGATTTGCATGTCTGTCAGTTCCTTTCAAGCAGTTTTTCGCCCGCGCGGAAGATGTCGCCTGCGCCGACGGTGAGGATCAGGTCGCCCGGACGGGCCAGCTCCGCGAGCTGATCCGCGACCTGGTCGAGCGTGGAGCAGTAGACCGCGCCGGGAATCTTTGCCGCGAGATCCTGCGAGGAGATGCCGATGTCGTTTTTCTCACGCGCGGCGTAGATCTCCGCGAGGATGGTCACATCCGGCAGCTGCAGTTCGCGGACAAAGTCGTCGAAGAGCGCCTTCGTGCGCGTGTAGGTGTGCGGCTGGAAGGCGCAGATCACGCGCTCATAGCCCATGGACTGCGCCGTGGTGAGCAGGGCGTGCAGCTCGGCGGGGTGGTGCGCGTAGTCATCGAACACGTCCGCGCCGTGGAACGTCCCCTTGTGCTCAAAGCGGCGGCCCGCGCCGTGGAACGTGGCGAGACCCTCCTCCACGGCGCTGCCGGGGATGCCCAGCACATAGGCAGCCGAGGCCGCGGCGAGGGAGTTGAGGATATTGTGCCGCCCGGCGATGTGCAGCTCGACGTGGGCATACGTCTCGCCGCGGATCACGACATCAAACGTGGGGCAGCCGTCGTGGAAGGCGACATTGTGGGCGGTGCAGTCGGCGTCCGGGTCGGCGATGCCGAAGGTGAACACCGGGTGTGAAAGCCCCTTCACAGCCTCGCGCGCGCCGGGGTCGTCCGCGTTGGAGATGATATAGCCGCGCTGCGGCACGAGGTCGGCGAAGGCGTGGAACGAGTGCTCAATGTCCGCCAGATCCTTGAAGAAGTCGAGGTGATCCGCCTCCACGTTGAGGATGACCGCCACAGTGGGGAAGAAGTTCAGGAACGAATTGCAGTACTCGCACGACTCGAGGATGATCGTGTCGCCGCGACCGACGCGGTAGCCAGAGTGCAGCAGCGGCAGCGTTCCGCCGATCATGACGGTGGGGTCGGCCTGCGCGGCCATGAAGATGTGCGTGGCCATAGAGGTCGTCGTGGTCTTGCCGTGGGTGCCGGAGATGCAGACGGCGTTCTGATAGTGCTGCATGATCGCGCCCCACGCCTGCGCGCGCTCATAGACCGGGATGCCACGCGCGATCGCGCCCGCGATCTCGGGATTGTCGTCGTGGATGGCGGCGGTGCGGATGACGAGGGCGCAGTCCTTCAGGTTTTCTGCGGAGTGCCCGACGGCGACGGGGATCCCCTGCGCGCGCAGCTGGCGGACGGTGTCGCTCTCGCTCATGTCGGAGCCCTGCACCTGCAGGCCCATCCCGGCCAGCACCTCGGCCAGCGGGCACATGGACACGCCGCCGATACCGGCCAGATGGACACGGGTACCGGGCTTGAAAAACGTCTTGATATCCACAGTGGGATGCATCATTCTATATTCCTCCCAATCGGCGCGGTGCGCCGTTCTTGCATTTTGAATCACCCTACATTATAATACGGAGAGAGTTTCCGCGCAACAGAGTTTGCGCAAATTCTTTTCCCGATTTGGCGGGAAAAACGGTGAAATGAGGAGGGATACGGCATGCTTTCACGAGAGGCGGACGCCGTGCTGGCGCGGCTGGAGGACGCGGGACACGCGGCCTACGCCGTGGGCGGGTGCGTGCGCGACCTGCTGCGCGGGGCCGTGCCGCACGACTGGGACGTGACGACGTCTGCCCGGCCGGAGGAGGTCATGGCGCTCTTTCCGGGCAGGTGCATTCCCACGGGCCTGCCGCACGGCACCGTCACCGTGCGGGAGAATCACCAGTCGATCGAGGTGACGACCTTCCGCGCCGACGGGCCATATGACGACGGGCGGCACCCGCGCAGCGTGACATTCTCGACCCGGATCGAGGATGACCTCGCACGGAGGGATTTCACCGTCAACGCCATGGCGCTCGACCGGCGCGGAACACTCGTGGACGTGTTCGACGGGCGGGAGGATCTGGCGCGCGGGGTGATCCGCTGCGTGGGCGAGCCGGACCGCCGCTTCGGCGAAGATGCGCTGCGCGTGATGCGGGCGCTGCGCTTTGCCGCGTGTTTTGGCTTTTCCATCGGGGAGGAGACGGCGCGGGGCCTGCGGCGCAGCGCGCCGGGGCTGCGGCGGATCGCGGCGGAGCGGCTGCGCGAGGAGATGACGAAGCTCCTCTGTGGGGACGGGGCCGCTGCGGTGCTGCTGGCGTATCCGGAGGTGATCGGCGTGTTTCTGCCGGAAATTCTCCCCTCCGTGGGCTTTGAACAGCACAATCCACACCACTGCTATACCGTCTGGGAGCATCTGGTGCGCAGCGCGGCGGCGGTGCCGCCGGAGCCGGTGCTGCGCTGGGCGATGCTCCTGCACGATATCGGAAAGCCCGCGTGCTTCACACGTGACGCGGCGGGCGTGGGGCATTTCTACGACCACGCGGAAAAATCCGCGCAGATGGTGCGGGGCATCCTACGCCGCCTGCGCTTCGACCGGCGGAGCGCCGAGCGGATCGAGCTGCTCGTGCGCATACACGACCGGGATCTTGTCTGCACGCGCCGGTCGGTGACCCGCGCGCTCGGGAAGCTCGGCCCGGAGGTATTGGCGCAGCTGCTCGCGGTCAAGCGGGCGGATAACCTCGCGCAGGCCCCGGCCTATCACGGGCGGCAGCGGGAGCTGGACGATGTGGAGCGGCTCATGCAGGAGATCCTCGCGGAGAATCCGTGCTTCTCACTGGCGCAGCTCGCGGCGAACGGGCGCGACATGACGGCGCTCGGCCTGACCGGCCCGGCCGTCGGCAAAATGCTGCGCCGCCTGCTCAGCGAGGTCATGTCCGGAAAGCTGGAGAACGACCGGGAAACCCTTCTCCGCCGCGCACAACAACTGACAGAAAAATAAAAAAAGACTGGATTCCTATGGAATCCAGTCTTTTTATCGCCAAAATGTCTCACAGAGTTCGCGGCTCGCAAGCTGCGAATCAAATGAAATCCGTTTTTTGCGGCGGCGTGTACGCCGCAAAAAACACTCTGCGCGTAGTGGAGTGCCGCAGCCACGCCAACGGCGTAGCAAGGCGCGAAACGCAGCGAACCTTCTTCATCAAAAAAGGCCGCAGGCCTTTTTGATGAACTTAGGTCTCGATGCCGCGGCTCGTCAGGTACTTCTTGACCATGAGGGCGACCTTGAAGGTGATGGCGTCGTCGAACTCACGCAGGTCGAGACCAGTCAGCTTCTTGATTTTCTCCAGGCGGTACACCAGCGTGTTGCGGTGGACGAAGAGCTTGCGGGCCGTCTCGGACACGTTCAGGTTGTTCTCAAAGAACTTGTAGATTGTGAACAGCGTCTCCTGATCGAGTGCGTCGATCGGGTTCTTCTTGAAGACCTCCTGCAGGAACATCTCGCACAGGGTCGTCGGCAGCTGATAGATCAGGCGGCCGATGCCGAGGTTCTCGTAGTTGATGATGTAGCGCTCGGTGTCGAATACCTTGCCGACCTCGATGGCGATCTGCGCCTCTTTATAGCTCTTGGCAAGGCTGCGCAGGTGCAGAGCCAGCGTGCCGATGCCGACGAAGACGCGGTTCTCGCCGTCGACGCGCAGCGCGTCGACGATCTGGGTCGCGACCTTCTCAAGATCCTTGCCGGTCGTGCCCTCGGGCATCTGGTGGATCAGAGCGACGTCCTCCTCGCCGACGCTGAGAACAAAGTCATTCTGACGGTCGGGGAAGAGCCCCTGAATGACGTCGACGGGCACGGCCTCGGCCTTGTCGTCGATCGGACGGACAACGAACACGCCGCGCGGCACCTCGGCCGCGACGTGCAGATCCTTCGCGCGCATGTAGATGTCGCTGATGAGGATGTTGTCTGAGATGATGTTCTTGATGAAGGAGCCCTTGTCGTGCTTCTCTTCATAATACGTCTTGGCGGAGTTGAGTGCCACGGTGGCCATGGCGCAGACCGTTCGCCCGACGCTGTCGTCGCCGCTGGCGAAGACAGCATAGTCAAAGTGGTTGCCCCAGCCGGGCATGGCCTTGAAGGTCTTGCCCTCGATCGCGACGCAGCTGTTCTCAGCGGCTTCGATGGCCTCCACATAGCGGGGCCACTTCTTGCCGATGCCCGTCAGCTCGCTGCAGGCGATCACGGTTCCTTCGTTATCAATGACTCCGATGACGCGGTCGGTGGTTTCCTTAAACTGTAAAACGACGTTTTGGAAAATTCTTCCTGACATGATCGTCCCTCCTGCGCCCTATTTCAACCATAGGGGATTTTGTGCAAACTGTCGGCTTGTCCTCCTCATTATATCGTCATAATCACGGAAATGCAAGCATTTTTTTATCTTTTCTACAAAATTCTTTCTTCGTTTTTTGTGGTTCTGTCGAGTAATGTTTCGCTAAGCGAAAGATTCAGCGCCGAACGCTCCTCTTCGGTCAGCATCCGCCATGCGCCGGGGGCCAGCGCGGGGTCGAGGCGCAGCCGCCCCATGGAGAGCCGCTTGAGGTAGAGCACGGGCTTTCCGCGCGCGGCGAGCATGCGCTTGACCTGGTGGAACTTCCCCTCACGCAGCGTGACGAGCGCCTCCGTTGGGGAGAGAATCTCCAGCCCCGCGGGCAGGCACTCAAGCCCGTCCCCGAGCGTCATGCCCGCGGCAAAGGCCGCGATGTCGCCCGGCTCGAGCGCACCGTCCACGCGGGCATAGTAGACCTTGTCGACGTGCGACTTCGGGCTGAGCAGGCGGTGCGCCAGCTGGCCGTCGTTCGTGAGCAGGAGCAGCCCCTCCGTATCCTTGTCGAGCCGCCCGACCGGGGACAGGGCACGGCGGCGCAGCTCCGGCGGGAGCAGGTCGAGCACCGTCTCCTGCCGCCGGTCCTCCGTCGCGGTCAGGACGCCCGCGGGCTTGTGGAGCATGACATAGGTGAACTTTTCATAGCCCAGCGGCTCGCCATCGAGCAGGATCACGGCGGTCTGCGGGTCGACCTTCATGTCGGCGGCGGGGGCGGGCTTGCCGTCCACGAGAACGCGGCCCTGCCGCACCATCTCGCGCACCTCCCGCCGTGATTTCTTGCCCGTTGCGCTGATGATCTTGTCGAGCCGCTCCATGTGCCGTCCTCCCGATGGTGATTTGCTCGTATCATAACATATTTTTTACGCAAAGGGAATACGGATATGGGGGAGGGATGGAAAATGTTTGTTGTGCATGTGCGCTGGCGGAGGCTGGCGCTGCTGGGGGCGGCGATTGCGGCGGTGCTGGCTCTGACGCTCCTGCTCTCGGGCTGCCTGCACGGAAAGGCGCAGCCCGCGGAGGCGGTCCCGGCCGCGACGGCGGAGGAGCGCGCGGCCTATCTCGCGGGCTTCGGCTGGCAGATTGCGCCCGAGCCGGTTGAGACGCTGCACCTGCAGCTGCCGGAGGATCTGTCCGCCGAGTGGCGCGACTATCTGAAGCTGCAGCAGAGTCAGGGGCTCCCGTTCGGCGACTACGCCGGGTGCGAGGCGGAGCGGTATACCTATAACATCCTCAACTATCCGGGCGTGGAGCGTGGTGTGCAGGCGAACATCTTCGTCGCCGACGGCATCGTCATCGCGGGGGACGTCGTATCCACGGGGGAGCAGAGCTTCCAGCAGGGGCTGGCCTTCCCGGAAAGCGGCGGTTGACGGCGCGCACACGCTATCATATCGCTCCGAACAGGCGGGGACGGGCATGGTGCTGGCCGCACTGTCGTGGGCGGTGTTCGCGGTGCTCTCGACGCTGGTCATGCGGCCGTTTGTGCGCCTTTCGGCCAGCTCGCCGGAGGCAATCGCCTACGGCGTGACCTATGGCCGCATCGTCTGCATCGGCAGTCTCGGCGCCTTCCTCGAGGGTATCTGGTCGAAGGTGCATCAGGCGGGCTGCAGACATGCATCGTGCCGCTGCTGAGCTACAACTGTGCGGCGCAGAAGTACGCGCGCTGCCGCGAGACGGTACATAAATCGCCGCTCATCTCGGCGAGTCTCATGCTGGTGGGCGCGGCGTGCTTCATCCTGCTGCCGGGGGCGCTGATCGGGATCTTTTCACGCAGCGCGGAGGTGCTCGCCATCGGGCGGATCGCCTTCCCGACCATCGGGGCGAGCTTTCCGTCGGCAGCATTCTCGCTCATCATGCCGACGTTCTTTCAGGCGATCGGCTGCGGCGGCAGGAGCCTTGCCGTCACGCTGACGCGGCAGATTTTCGGCTTGCTGCCGGTGTTCTGGCTGCTCTCGCTCATCGGTCTGAACTACACATGGCTCGCCTTTCCCGTCGCGGAGACGGCCGCGGGGGCGCTCGGCTACATCATGTACCGCAGACAGCTGAAGGTGTGGAAATAAGTCGCATGGAAAAGGCTTCGCCTTTCCCATGCGAAAAAGTCTCACGGAGTTCGCGGTGCCGCAGCCTCGCCGCTTGTGGCGGGGTAAGGCGCGGAGCGGAGTGAATTCTCCTCGCGCACAAAGGGTGCAGGCCTTTGTGCGCGAATCAAAAAAAGAGCATCGGTCTTTGACCGATGCTCTTTTTTTGATAAATTTTACTCGGCGGGGTAAACAGAAACCTGCTTACGATCCTTGCCCAGACGCTCAAAGCGGACGACGCCGTCGGCCTTGGCGAACAGGGTATCATCCGTGCCTTTGCCCACGTTGGTGCCGGGGTGGATGTGGGTGCCGCGCTGGCGAACCAGAATGTTGCCGGCCAGAACGAACTGACCGTCAGCACGCTTGGGGCCAAGGCGCTTGGACTCGGAATCACGGCCGTTCTTGGTGGAGCCCATACCTTTTTTATGGGCAAAGAACTGCAGACCAATGTTCAGCATTGTTCAGTACCATCCTTTCTGATAAGATGATCGGGAACAGGAGGGCGTTACGCCTCCATCACTTCGATATTTTCCGGATATTCGTCGTGGAGCTGGGCGAGATAGACCATCAGACCCGTCAGTAGATTCTGACAGGTACTCTCCGCCGCCGGGGCCAAACCGCCGGGCAGCCGAAAGGAGATGGACGCGTCCTGCTCGTGGACCTTCACCGAGGCGCACAGCCCCATCACGTCGTTCACGGTGGAATCCACCAGACGGACGGCGCTGGTAATGGCGGCGCAGACGATATCCTCGCCCGCTTCGCCCCAGCCGCTGTGACCCTGCACATCAAATCCGGTGATGCGCGCCTGTTCGGTGAGAAATGTTACGGTTGTCATCGCCCTCAGAAGGAGATCTTGCCGATTTCCACCTTGGTGTAGGGCTGACGATGACCCTGCCGTTTGCGATAGCCCTTCTTGGGGGTGTACTTGAAGATACGGATCTTCTTGCCCTTGCCGTTCTTGACGACCTTGGCGTCCACCTTCGCACCCTCCACCACGGGAGTGCCGAACTTAGTGTTCTCGCCGTCGACGATGGCCAGGACCTGGTCGAACACCACGGAATCACCCGCGTTGACGTCCAGCTTCTCGATAAACAGGGTGTCGCCCTCAGAGACGTTGTACTGCTTACCACCGGTCACGATAATTGCCTGCATGCTTGTTGCACCTGCCTTTCCTTTATAACGGACTCGCTGTCGGGGGCGTCCGGTCGGAGCCGGAACTTGATACCCATTCAAAGCGGCTTATCAAGTATATCAGCTGCTGCGGCGTTTGTCAATCACTTTCCGGGCGGAAAACGCCGCTTTTTGCTTATTTTTCGGGGTAGACGAGCTTTTCCTCGCTCCAGTCGGCGATCACGTCCGCGTAGTACGCGCAGCAGCGCCGCGCGAGCTCGACGTCGAGGTTGCGGTAGTTGCCGCACTCGCGCGCGGACGCGCCGGGCATGGCCCCGTCAAACTTCGCCGCGGCGGTGAACACGCGCTGCAGCAGGCGGACGGCGTTGGCATTGCTGAGCTGTTCACCGTCGAAGAGGAAGTAAAACCCCGTCTGGCAGCCCATCGGCCCGAAGTAGATCACGGCGTCCTTCTGCGGGCTGTTGCGCAGCAGCGTTGCGATGATGTGCTCGACCGAGTGCAGCTCCGCGTTTGAGAGCAGGTCGCCGGTGTTCGGCTTTTTAAAGCGCAGGTCAAAGGTGACGGTTGTCCCGTCCCGCCGGGACAGGTACAGCCCTGGCACCAGCACGGTGTGATCCACCGTGAAGCTCGCAATACGTTCCATATTCAGTCAGCCCTCCAGTGCATCCACGAACGCCATGACGACGCGGTTGAGGTCCTTCATGGCCGTGGGGAAATTGAAGAAGAAGTCGTGGTCCTCCATGACACAGTCCGACACGGACTTGAGCGACATGAACGGCACCTCGTTGCGCCAGCACACCTGCGCCACGGCGCCGCCCTCCATCTCGCACAGCAGCGGGTGGAAGGTATCGTGGATCCAGTGGGCGCGGTCGCAGTGGTTGACGAAGATATCGCCCGTTGCGACAAGCCCCGTGCGGTAGGGGAGACCCACCTTGTCCATCGCGGCGCGCGCCTTTTCAAGCTCACTCGTCGGGAAAATGACGCGGTTGACGGTGGAGACGAGCCCGACGGGGTCGCCGAGGGGGGAGGTGTCCACATCGTGCTGCAGAAAGCCCTCCGCGAGGACGAGCGTCCCGATGGGGACGTTTTCAAAGCAGCCCGCAACGCCCGCGTTGAGCACAAGGTCGGGCTTGTAGAGCGAGATGAGCAGCTGCGCCGCCATCGCGGCGTTGACCTTGCCCACGCCGCCGATGCAGGCGATCACATCGGGGCGGATCCGGTAAAACGACACACCCGCCACCGTCTGCAGCGGTTCGGCATTCTCCTTGGTCAGCAGGCTCTCAATCTCGCCGGTCATGGCGTAAATCAGACCGATTTTCATGAAGCGGTCCTCCTTTGTGTATCAGAATATCCTTATATTATAGACACCCGCCGCGGGCTTGTCAATTCCGCCCGAGGGAGAGATCGGGCGGTGAAGCGGACATAGTTTCGAGGTGCAATTCGATCGGCGGCCACCTACGGTTCAGCCGTTCATACAGCGCAAGAAACCGCTCCAGCTGCCTGTCGGACAGGGAGATATTGAAATCCGTAGAGAGCCAATCAAGCCAGAAATTTATTTCCTCGCCCGGAGATTGGTTTGCAAAGATCCCACCCGTCATGGTGTAAATGCGGACGCGTTCCAGCAGTATGTCAGCGGCGGTTTTACGCGCGGCCTCCAGCCGCCGCTTCTCGCTCTCGCACTTACCGTGATCGATTTTGAATTGATCCAGCTCTGTGCGGTACAGGAAGTCTGACAGCCGTTTCCCGGCGACGGGGTTTCCGTAAATATCCAGAAGCGCGCCTGTGGCTTTTCCGTCGAAATTGCGCAGCGTCCCGCCGGTTCGCAGATTTTTGAAAAATGCAGCCATATCCAGACCCTGCGGGCGCAGCCTTTCCGGCACGCGATTTCTATCCGGAAGGGGAAGCGGTTATATAACAAATTGGCATAGCATAGGGCGGAGACGTGCGCAAGCGCGAAGAGCTTCCCACACGCCCGCAGCGGCTTGTGATCCTTAGTGAATTTTCAACGAATCTCCTGGGGCCCGGGGGTGTAGATTGCTGCACGCCGGAGCGGGAATCTCTGCCATTTCCAGCGTTCCCTATGCCTTTTCCGAGGTGTTTCCGGTGCTGACCCTGGGCACATGGACGTATATCTTTCAGGGCGTGCTGGTGCTGAGCCTGATGGTGCTCCAGCGGCAGTTTGTGCCCTCCTATCTCTGCAGCTTTGTGGTGGCGGTGTTCGGCGATCTGCTGGACCGGCGCTTCCGGTTCAAAACCGCTCCCGCACTGGCCCGGCTCCGCGGCGTGGAAGCGGAATAACAGCTTCCGCACACATAAGATTTTGCACCTGTCCTGCGTCGATCCATTTCCGCGGGACAGGCGCTTTGCCTGTTCACAGGGGACGAACCCGTAAAATAAAAAAGCAAGTGGCCTTACAGCTTTTCAAATGCTGTCGGCTTCATCATACCAATGCATGAGACCTCGCTCGGTTTCCTCCGGCATCCGGTTTTTCACCAGCGCCGCCGTGATCTGATCCTGATAGCCGCGCAGCTCACGGCCCTCCAGCAATGTGCTGCTGTCGTCAAAGTCACCATACTCGTTCCGCTCGTAGAGATCGGCGGTCAAGGGCATGTAGAGCTTGAGCGTGGTCAGCTTGGGCGACAGCACGGTGAAGCTGTCCTCGCCGGGGACGATTCCCAACGCCCTGCCGTTATCCCACTTCATGTGGATCGTACCGATGTCATCCACGAAGTCCACCTCACC
>USAC01000063.1 GCA_900552475.1 uncultured Eubacteriales bacterium
CTCGGCCCGCGCCTTCTGCCAGTCGGGCAGCTGGCGGGCCAGCCGCTGCCAGCGCATCGGCAGCAGCGCCGCCGCCTGTTCATAGCGGCGGATGGCATATTCCTCCTGCACGTTCTCACGCTCCTCTTTGTGTGATAGTCCACTCTATGACGGCTCGTCCGGGGGTATGACAGTTTTTCAGGCGGATGGATGGGTGGTTATATCAGCGTGTCCGGCCTCCGGTGGGGTACTTTCTGTGCGCACAGAAAGTACCAAAAGATGCACAAGAAACCAAGGTTTCTTGATTTCCTTTCCTGTCGGCAAGTATGTTTTCGGTAGGACGCGGCCTGAGTTTAGAATCGACTCTGCTGCTGCTGGCAAAAAGTATGCCGCCGAAGGCAAAACATCTCACACAAAAACAAAACCCCCCAGCTGCCTCAAAAACCGCGGCAGCGGGGGGCGCACCCTTGTTATTCCGTTTTATCCTCCGTAGAGCACCGACATCAGCTGGGTATAAATCTGCTCCGGGTTCTTCTCGAACCGCGCGGCCAGATCTTTGGCCATCGCCTCCGTCGCGACCATCACCTGCAGCTGCATCAGCTCGTCCACGTCGTCGTGGAAGGACAGCTCCACCGTGAACGTCCCGTTTTCCCGCGGGGTGACGCGCGCACGCACCTGCGAGCGGCGCAGGAGCTTTTTGTTATAGGCCGCCACGTTCTTGTCCGTGCGGATGCGCACGGAATACGGGAGGCTCGACTCGCAGATCTCACTGTTGCGCAGCCCCTTCGGCGTGATGGCGTAGCAGCCGTCGTCCGTCAGGCGCAGGTGCTCGGTCTTGACCAGATCGGCCAGACACTCGGAGAATGCAAAATAGTCGATGCCGTCATCGCACATCGTCAGCTCCTGCATACCCTCCAGCGGCAGCGGTTCGGAGACGCGCGCCGCGATATAGAGAATCAGAAACTTGATCTCCAGCTTGTCGCGGATGAATCCAACGCCCATCTCAGGCACCTCCTTCCTCATTTGATATAAAGTATACCGCAAAAAGCCGTTTTTGTACAGCCCGACTTCCAAAAAATTAGCGCCGCACCCTTCGCGCCGCCCGGCATACACTGGATTGAAAGCCAGCGCTTTCAGACTTCTATGGGAGGTTTATCAAATGGCTGATACTGTCATGCCCGGCCCGGTCTGCGACCTGAACAACGTCCGGGAAGCCGTATGCGTCCACACACGGAAAATTTTCGATTCCTGCCGCGACAAGGACTGCGTGGAGGATCTGCGCTTTTATCCCACCACGGCCGCGCAGGAGCTTCTGGCCGGGTGCCAGATGGTCAAGGGCGGCACGGCGGAACTGCTGTACATCTACACCGACGTCGAGCCGGTCACCTTCAACCGTGGGTTCTATTCCATCGACATGCGCTTTTTCTACCGCGTGACGCTGCAGGTCTGCAACGGGACGCCCCGCTGCAGCGAAGCCGAAGGTCTGTGCGTATTCGACAAGCGCTGCATTCTCTTCGGCAGCGAGGGCAGCGCCAAGATCTTCTCCTCCGACACGGTCATCGACGAGCTGGACGTTCCCGGCCGGATGCGCACGAATCTGCCCACCGCCGTGGTCGAGGCCGTCGACCCGATTGTGCTTGATGCACGCGTGGACGATTGCTGCAAGCCGCGCTGCCGTGAGTGCAGCCTGACGGAGATTCCCGCGTTTATCGCCCGGAGCTTCGCGCAGGATCTCGTGTTTGACGACACCAATCCCCGCCGCTATTTCGTGACGCTCGGGCAGTTCACGCTCGTGCGGCTCGAGCGCGAGACGCAGCTGCTCATCCCGGTCTATGACTACTGCATCCCGACGACGGAGTGCAGCTGCGGCGACCAAGAGGATCCCTGCGGGCTTTTCCGGAACGTCCCGTTCCCCGTGGGCGAGTTCTTCCCGCCGAACAGCGTCGAGACACCGAACGACTACGCCAGCACCCGCAGCTACTGCGCCTGCAGGCCGTAAAGCAAAGTCTCCCGCACCGATTGGTGCGGGAGACTTTTATTTATGATGTATTGGGGGCGGTCTCCGGCGGGTCGCTTTCTTTCACCGGCGAAAGAAAGTAACCAATCGGAGGCACGGACAAGCCGATTCCACCACCAATCCCCCCGCCAGAAAACACCCTCACTCCTTGCGGAAAAACGCGACCGCCACGGCGCCGGGGCCGGCGTGCGTGCCGATCACGCCGGAGATCAGTGCTTCATCGAGCGAATCCGTCCCGTGCTCCCACAGGGCGCGGCTGTCGTCGACATACTTGCGCAGAAACGCGTCGCTCAGCCCCGTATAGCCCAGCAGAATCGGCAGTTGGAAGTCAATCCCACCGCAGGCATGGATCTTCTCCACGAGTAGGTTATTCCCCTGCCGCGAGCCGCGCGCCTTGCCGATCAGGGCGATCTCGCCGTCCTGAATCGTCACCACCGGCTTGATGCTCAGCAGTCCTCCTGCGAAGGCGACCGTCTTTGAGATACGCCCGCCGCGCTTGAGATACTCCAGCGTATCGAGCAGGCCGATCACGCAGATATCCGCGCGCTTTTGTTCAAGGTGTGCGGCGAGCGACACCGCGTCCATACCCGCCTCGGCGCAGCCGATGGCGTATTCGGCGAGGATGCCCGTGCCGATGGCGGCGCTCAGACTGTCAACGACATAGACGTTTTCATAGTCCGCCGCCGCAAGGCAGGCGCTCTGGTAGGTTCCGGAGAGCTTCGAGGAGATGGTGATGACCACCGCGCTCTCCCCCGCCCGCTTCGCGTCCTCATAGAGCTGCTGAAACACGGCGGGCGAGGCCTGACTCGTCGTCGGGAGTGCATCGCTCTCCACAAGCCGCTCGTAAAAGCGGCGGCGGTCGATGCTCACGCCGTCGATAAGCTCCTCGCCGCCGAAATGTATCGTCAGCGGCGCCACGGCGGCGCGGCCCCGATAGCGCGGTGCCATATCCGCCGTAGAGTCCACAATAATTCTGACCTTCATCTTATTTTCCTCCGTCCACCGCAGCATTTTCGCGGCTTTGCTTTCTGTTATCGTAAATCTGTTCGAGACGGCTCCCGATCGTCCCGAGCGCCCGGTACATGACCGCGCGCTCCTCCGCACCCAAGCCGGCGCTGGCCTCGGCGACGATTGCGTCGATGCGCCCGCCGATCGTGCGGCAGGCATCCCGTCCCTTCTCCGTCAGGCGCAGGGGGCTGCGGTAGCGCCGCGCGCCGCCGCTGCCGCAGGTGAGGTAGCCGTTTTTCTCCAGATAGTCGATCGACCGGGAGATGGCCGCCTTGTCCTCGTCGCAGCGCTCGCAGAGCTCCGCCGCCGTCAGCTCGTCATAAAGTGAGAGATAGTACAGGCACGAGACGTGCGGGCCCTTCAGGCCGAGCCGCTCCATCTCCTCCGCCTTCAGCCGCCGGATGCTCCGGCTGATCCGCGCGATGAGCACGGTGAATGTTTCAAAGCGATCCTCCATGGCATATTCCTCCTACCGCGCCGAACTTGTTGACAAATCAACGTGGTTTGCATCATAGCACTACTACGTTGATTTGTCAACTTCTTTTTTTGTTTCACCGAGTGATTCTTTGAACCATTCTTTTTTGTTGGTTTAGTATAATTAAATCTCAATTAAACTGCTAAATATGCCAAAAATATGCAAAATTTTCCTTAGTTGAAATAAACATGGCGCTAAGAAAAATTTTGGCAGTATTTCCAAAATTTGAAAAATGCGTCAAAAACGCGGCTCTGCGCGGTTTACTTTCCCGTTCTTTTGTGCTTAAATAATCATAGGCTTTGTATATAGCAATGGATCCATAGAAAATGTATAAGGAGGACAAGATTCATGGTACAATTCGCAAGCCGAATGGACCTTCTGCATGGGTCTGAAATCCGTGAGCTGCTGAAATTGACTGCGCAGCCCGACATTATTTCTTTTGCCGGCGGCCTGCCTGCCGCGGAGCTCTTCCCCGTGGAGGAGATGATGGCAGCTTCCAAGGCGGTGCTCGAGGAGCACGGCCGCGAGGCGCTGCAGTATTCCACCACCGAGGGCTTTCCCCGTCTGCGCGAGCAGATTGCCGAGCGCATGCTCGCCAAGAACAACATCCATACCGATCCCGACCACATTCTGGTCACCTCGGGTTCGCAGCAAGGTCTGGACTTCTCCGCCCGCGTCTTCCTGAACCCGGGTGACGTTGTCCTGCTGGAGAGCCCGTCCTACCTCGGTGCGGTCAACGCGTTCAAGGCCTGCGAGCCGCGCTTTATCGAAGTGCCCACCGACGACGGCGGCATGATGATGGATGAGCTGGAGAAGATCCTCGCGACGACTGAGCGCGTTAAGATGATCTATGTCATCCCCGATTTCCAGAACCCCACCGGCCGCACCTGGGATCTCGACCGCCGTCACCGGTTCATGGAGATCATCAACAAGTACGAAATCCCCGTTGTCGAGGATAACCCCTACGGCGAGCTGCGCTTTGAGGGCGAGTATATGCCCGCGCTGAAGAGCCTTGATACGAAGGGGCTGGTCATTTACCTCGGCACGTTCTCCAAGATTCTCGCCCCCGGCTACCGTCTGGGCTGGGTCTGCGCGGACGACGCCATCCTCTCGAAGTTCAACTTCATGGAGCAGGCCGCGTCGCTGCAGGCGTCCACCATCGGCCAGATGGAGGTCGCGAAGTGGATCGACATGTTCGATCTCGACGGCCACGTCACCAAGATCCGCGAGTGCTACCGCAAGCGCCGCACCGTCATGCTCGACACGCTTGAGCGTGAGCTGCCGAAGGAGTGCACGTTCACCCATCCCGACGGCGGCCTGTTCGCGTGGGTCGTCCTGCCGGAGTACATGGACGCGAAGGATCTGCAGATGAAGTGCCTGGCCCGCAAGGTCGCCTTCGTCCCCGGCGGCTCCTTCTTCCCCAACGGCGGCCACGAGAACACGCTGCGCCTGAACTACAGCTGCATGCCCGAGGACAAGATCGTCAAGGGCATCACGGCTCTGTGCCAGACCATCCGCGAAAACCTCCGCTAACACATCACATCCTATGCGCCCGCGCGGCAGCTGGATCTGCCGCCGTGCAAATCCCGCCGCGCGGGCGCTTTTATCACCGTCAAAGGAGAGCAGACAGACATGAAAGACGTCAAGGTGCTCATCGGCAACTACGGCAGCGGCAAGAGTGAGCTGGCGCTGAACTTCGCCATGCAGGCCGCGGCCCGCGGCGACCGGACGGAGCTGATCGACCTCGATATGGTCAATACCTACTTCCGTCTCACCGAGCGCGGCAAGCTCGTCGAGCAGAAGGAAATCCGGCTCATTTCGCCGAACTTCGCCTGCTCCGGCATCGAGACGCTCTCGCTCCCGGCCGAGGTGGCCTCCGCGTTTGCTCTGGACTGGGACAGTGTCATCTTTGACGTCGGCGGTGACGATGTCGGCGCAACAGCGCTCGGCCGCTATCACCGCGACTTTGCCGCCCTCCCAGAGGGCGCGCTGGAGGTACTGAACGTCGTCAACATCCGCCGCCCGCTCGCGAGCACCCTCGAAAAGGTGCTGCACCTGCAGGAGGGGATGCAGACGCACGCACGCCTGCGCATCACCGGTATGATCAACAACACCAACCTCTCCACCATGACCAGTGCCGCTGACCTCTGGGACGGCTATGAGCTGCTGCGCGAGGTTGCCGACCGTACCGGCATCCCCGTGGCCTATACCACGGGCAAAAAGGAATTTCTTGAGGCATTTCTTGCAAAATCTCCCGACCCGGCCTACGTGGGAAGGCCCGTCGCCATCGACATGTATATGCACCGCGACTGGGACTCCTACATTGCCCACGGCATCAACACCGTCAATCCCAACCGGGAGATGTACTGATTTATTTTTATTCGGCATAACCCCCTCTTCCGGGGTGAAGCATATCGCATGGAGAGAACAACAGAGTATTAAGAAAAGAGGTGCAATTGAGTGATTAGAGTAATGATCGACGAAACCCTCTGCAAGGGCTGCGGCCTGTGCGCCAGAGCGTGTCCGAAGGGCATCATCGCGCTCTCCGGAACGAAAATCAATGCAAAGGGCTACCATCCCGCGGAGGTGACCGATATGAGTAAGTGTATCGGCTGCACGTCCTGCGCGAGAACCTGCCCCGATGTGGCAATCCGAATCGAAAAAGACTAAGGAGGACAGATCATGGCTTTGACTCTTATGAAGGGTAGCGAAGCGATTGCAGAAGCCGCGATTCGTGCCGGCGCGCGCTTTTTCTTCGGCTATCCCATCACTCCCCAGACGGAAATTCCCGAGTACATGTCCGCGCGTATGCCCGAGGTCGGCGGCTGCTTCTTGCAGGCCGAGAGCGAGATCGCGGCGATCAACATGGTGTACGGCGCCGCCGGTACCGGCGCGCGTGTCATCACGTCTTCTTCCAGCCCCGGCATCTCCCTGAAGCAGGAGGGCATCTCCTACTGTGCCGGCGCGATGGTTCCCGCCGTCATCGTCAACGTGATGCGCGGCGGCCCCGGCCTGGGCAACATTCAGGCCTCGCAGGGCGACTATTTCCAGGGCACCAAGGGCGGCGGCAACGGTGACTATCACCTGCTGACCTACGCCCCCGCCTCCATTCAGGAGTTCATCGACATCATGATGTTCGCCTATGACAAGGCGGAGAAATACCGCATCCCCGTGCTGTTCCTCGCCGACGGTATCATCGCGCAGATGATGGAGCCGGTCGAGCTGCCCGAGATGGTCGACTATAAGGTCGATCCCGAAAAGAAGCCGTGGGCCTGCACCGGCTGGAAGCCGGGCGACGATCCGAAAAAGCGCGGCATCATCAACTCCATCTACATCGACACCGAGACGCTCGCCGTCCACAACGACGAGCTGCAGGCCATGTACAAGCAGGTCACGGCCAACGAGCAGATGTGGGAGGAGTATAACTGCGAGAACGCCGAGTACATCATCACCGCCTTCGGCACCGTGGCGCGCATCGCCAAGAGCGCGATCAACGAGCTGAAGGAAAAGGGCATCCACGTCGGTCTGGTCCGTCCGATCACCGTGTGGCCCTTCCCCTATGACGCGGTCGCCAAGGCCGTGAACCAGCCGTCCGTCAAGGCGGTTCTCGACGTGGAGCTGAACGAGGGCCAGATGCTTGAGGACGTCAAGCTCGCCGTCTGCGGCACCAAGCCCATCGACTTCACCGGTCACTGCGGCAGCCAGATGCCCACGACCGACGAGATCGTTGAGAAGATTCTCAGCATGAAGGAGGGGAAATAAGATGGCTGTTCTGTTTGAAAAGACCAAACTGCTGACCGACAAGCAGTTCCATTACTGCCCCGGCTGCAACCACGGCATCATCCACCGTCTTGTCGCGGAGGTCATCGACGAGATGCAGCTCGACGGCAAAGTGATCGGCGTGGCCCCCGTGGGCTGCTCCGTGTTCGCGTATGACTACTTCAACTGCGACATGTACGAGGCCGCGCACGGCCGCGCCCCCGCTGTCGCCACTGGCATCAAGCGCGCCGTCGGCAAGGACACGATGGTCTTTACCTACCAAGGCGACGGTGACCTCGCCTCCATCGGCACCGCCGAGATCGTCCACGCCGCCCACCGCGGTGAGAAGATTGTCACCATCTTCGTCAACAACGCCATCTACGGCATGACCGGCGGCCAGATGGCCCCGACCACTCTGATCGGCCAGAAGGCCACCACCTGCCCCAACGGGCGCAGCGAGGAGTGGAGCGGCCTGCCCATCAAGATGAGTGAGATGCTCGCGGCCGTCCCCAGCTCGTACTATATCGAGCGCGTCGCCGTGAACAACACCGCCAACATCGTCAAGGCCAAGAAGGCCATCGCCAAGGCCTTCCGCTATCAGAAGGAGGGCAAGGGCTTCTGCATGGTCGAGGTGCTCTCCACCTGCCCGACGAACTGGGGTCTGTCCCCCGTCGAGGCAATGGACTGGCTCGAAAAGAACATGATTCCTTACTATCCTCTCGGTGTTTACAAAGACAAGGAGGCCAAGTAATATGGAAAAAACCTTTATCTTCGCCGGTTTCGGCGGACAGGGCATGCTCCTGATCGGCAAGTTCATGGCCATGGCCTGCATGCTCGACGGCAAGCATGTCTCTTGGCTTCCCTCCTACGGCCCCGAGATGCGCGGCGGTACGGCCAACTGCTCCGTTATCGTCTCCGACAATCCCGTCGCTTCCCCGCTGGTGAATAAGGCCGACGTGGTCGTCGCGATGAACCGCCCCTCGCTCGATAAGTTTGAAGAGCACGTCAAGCCCGGCGGCGTCCTCGTCATCAACAGCAGCATCATCGACCGCAAGGCCGTCCGCGATGACATCACCGTCGTCTACTGCGACGCGAACAACGTGGCCGAGTCCGTCAAGAACCCGAAGGGCGCGAACGTCGCCATCCTCGGCGCGGTGCTCGAGAAGGTTCCTGTCACTACCGTCGACCAGATGATGGAGGCCATCCGCATCGAGCTCGGCGAGCGCAAGGCGCGCTTCCTCGAGGGCAACAAGGCGGCTCTGCTCGCCGGTATGGCGTCCGCGAAGTAATTCTCCCCTGTTCATAACGCATAAAACAAGGCCCCGGCTTCTGCCGGGGCCTTGTTTTATGCAAAGGGACTTTGTCCCTTTGCATAAAACAGAAAAACTGTACAATTCGGTTGATGATTTGTTTCACAATCTGCCGGATTTGTTAAAGCCTTGCCAATCCGGCGGTTCCAGCTGCCGGCAAAAATCCTCTCTTTACGCCAAATCGCCTATTTCCGGGAAATTCTTAGTCGAAACTGTTTCACAAAGCGAAAATAGTTATTGACTTCCTGCTGAATGTTTGGTATGATTGGTATCAGAAAAAGTTTCCAGGGGGTGTATTGGATGGGTTCGTTCTCCTACCACGTCGGCCAGCGCATCAAGAAGTATCGCAAGAGCCGCGGCTATACGATTGAGCAGTTCTCTTCCATGATCAACAAGAGCAAGGCCACGCTCTCCAAATACGAAAACGGCACCATCACCATCGACATCGAGACGCTCTATGAAATTGCCAAGGCGCTCGACATCGACATGAAGTGCTTCATCGACTATCAGCCGCCCGTGTTCCACACGGAGGCCGTCCTGCCGAAGAACTTCTACTTCAACCAGCCCCGCGCCTATATGTACTACTACGACGGCCGCGTGCGCCAGCTGGTGCGCTCACTGCTGTGCTTCTCCCCCTCCTCGTCCGGCGCGTCGATCGACGTGATGCTCTACATGGGCGTCCACTCGTTTCAGGAACCGGATCACTGCCAGCATCTCTTCACCGGCGAGATGAAGCCCTACGACACGATCACGCACATGGTGCTCAACAACCAGATCAACGAGGCGGAAAAGCTCTATATCTGCATGCTCAACCCCATGCAGAACCGGACGCCCGCGATCGGCCTTGTCTCCGGCATCGGCAGCACGCCATTCTTCGCCCCCATCGCGCTCAAGACGCTCATCTCCAACGAGCCGCTGGAGGAAAACGAGCGCCTGCTCACAACGGTGAAGCTCGACAAGGACGACTATCACCTGCTGAAATACTACAACATGATGGTTGTCAACCGTCCCGCGTCCCTGTTCCTGGATTGATATTTCGCAAATATGTCAGCAGCACCTGTGAAGCAAGTTTGCTTCACAGGTGCTGTTTTTGTCGTTTTTCTTTTTGATTTTTATCGTCAAAAATCGTTAATAACGTTCTCTCAGCTCATCTTGACAATCTCGCGGCGAAGCCGCGTGATAATCCGCTTCTCAAGCCGCGAGATATACGACTGGGAGATACCGAGCCGGTCGGCCACCTCCTTCTGCGTCAGCTCCCTGCGCCCGCCGAGACCGAAGCGCATGGTGATGATCTCCTGTTCGCGCCCAGAGAGCTTCGCCACCGCGTCTCGCAGGAGCTTGCGGTCGACATCCGCCTCGATGGGGCGCATGACGACGTCCCCCTCCGTCCCGAGTACGTCGCTCAGCAGCAGCTCCTTGCCATCCCAGTCGGTGTTGAGCGGCTCGTCGAGACTGACCTCCGTGCGCTGGGACGAGTTTTTACGCAGGTACATGAGGATCTCATTTTCGATGCAGCGCGAGGCATACGTCGCGAGCTTGATGTTCTTGTCGGCGCGGAAGGTGTTGATGGCCTTGATGAGCCCGATCGTGCCGATGGAGATCAGATCCTCGATGTTGATGCCGGTGTTTTCAAAGCGGCGCGCGATGTAGACGACCAGCCGCAGGTTCCGTTCGATGAGCGTCTGGCGCGCGGCGGGGTCGGAATCGGCCAGCCGTGCGATGAGCGCGGCCTCCTCCGCGCGCGGGAGCGGCTGCGGCAGGGTGTCGCTGCCGCCGATGTACATGACCTTATCCGGCCTGCTGTGCGCTCTGATCCAGCGCAGCAGCCGCTGCAGCAGATTTTTCACGGCTTCTCCCCTCCTCTCCGCCCCACAGGGCCTGATACCCGCCGCCGTCGCTGAGCGGGCCGTCCGAAAGCGCGAGCAGCGCGCGGCGGTGCCGCCGCCCGGCGAGCTCTATGTAGTCGCTGTAGACCGCGAGCAGCAGGCCCGATGCCGTCCCGACGGCCGTGAACGGCAGAAGCGTGAAGCGCCGCCCGCTGCCCTCGCCGTGCAGACGGGCCATTTTCTCCTCCGGTGGGAGCGGCTGCGCCAGAATGTCCCGCACCGGCGGGGTCCACAGCGGGTCGAGCGCGCGGCGCTCGAGCACGAGGACGGGGCCGCCCGTGACGGGGTCGCGCAGCGTGCAGCCTGTGTCGTGCAGCGCGCGCACGGTGCAGCACTTACCGCCCAGTGAGATGGTGATCGACATGATTTCATTCCCTCCATGACGCGCCGCCTGGCCGAACACCAGCCGCAGCAGCAAGCTCATTCCCAGCGCTGTCCCCAGCAGCACCGGCCAGCTGACGCGGGCATAATACACCCGCCCGAGGAGCTTCCCCGGTGAGCCGAGCGCAAGCCCGACGGCAAGCAGCAGTCCCGCGAGCGCCCCGCTGACGAGGAAAAACAGCGCGGTCAGCCGCCAGCGCCGCACCTCGCAGCAGAAGGCCGCAAGGCTCATCGCAAGCCCCGCAAGCAGACGGAAAACCGGCCCGTTCAGCGCCGCGCAGCCCGGCAGGAACACCGCCGCCGCGTAGAGCGCCCCGCCCGCCGCACACAGCAGAAACCGCAGACGCCGCAGCGGCGTTCCCGCAAGGCGCGCGCAGATCAGAAGCAGCATGTAGTCCAGCGCCAGATTCAGCGCAAACACCCGGTCGATGTAGATCACCGTCACGGCGGCCCCTCCCCTCTTCGTCCCTCATTATAGCGGGGCGGCGGGGAGAAAACGGTCAGAAAAAGAGCGGAGACGAAGGCTTTTCCCCCGTCCCCGCATGTCTTATTCAAAATAGAACAAATCCTCGAACTTCCGATCCAGCGCGATGCACAGCAGCAGCGCCAGCTTCGCCGTGGGGCTGAACTGCCCCGTTTCGATGGAGCTGATCGTGTTGCGCGAGACACCAACCATGTCGGCCAACTGCGACTGCGACAGCCCCTGTGCCGTCCGCACCTCCCGCAGGCGATTGCGCAGCGGCAGGCTCTCGTTTTTCTCCCTCATACGCCGCGCACCACGCTCACCACGTACGCCGCCAGTGCAGCGGCCGCCGCTATAGTTGTGAGTATGGCCAACACCAGATCCGATTTCTTCCGCGTAAAGGCGAAGCGCGGATAGCTCTCCGCCGCGAGATACGCCATCATCACCGCCATCGGCAGGTCATTCGGCCGGTCATAAATGTCGTTGAATATCAGCACCGCGATGCACAGTATACAGAAGGCCGAAAAGCCGTATTTCCTGCCGCGGTTCTCCGCCGCGGCCATGCCGTCGTCCTGATTCTCCCGCTGCGCACGCTGCAGAATCTCCTTCTTGTCCATGGTCAGCCCTCCTGTATGCCAAGTTTTCTTTACACGCGCAGTATAGCACCGCCAAGTAAACTTGTCAAGAGGAGGTTTTTTATTTTTCGTCGGTGTATATGCCGGTTTCCTCGCACAGGAAATTGGTGCTTAAATCGGCGTGTCTGCCTCCGGGGGGGGGGGGGGGTTTGGGGGCAAAAAAAAATTTACCCCCCGGCGCGGGGGCGGCCCCCCCCCCCCCCCCGCCCCCCCCCGCCCCCCACCGGGGGAAAAAAAAAA
>USAC01000064.1 GCA_900552475.1 uncultured Eubacteriales bacterium
AATACGCCATCTCGGTTCTTTTCGGCTCTGGGGATACTGGTTTGGAACCATAAACGCATCCGTGAGAGGATAGCATTTTCAATACATCTGCTCGCATATGTTGCCAGGCGGATGCCCTTGTCCGGGCGGAAGGTGTTGACGGCCTTGATCAGGCCGATCGTGCCGATGGAGATCAGGTCGTCCTGATGGTCGGACTGGGTGTAGTACTTCTTGATAATGTGTGCGACGAGGCGGAGGTTGTGCTCCACGAGGAGGTTGCGCGCCTCGAGGTCGCCCTCCGCCCAGCGGCGCAGGTAGGTCTCCTCCTCCTTCGCCGAGAGGGGTTTTGGAAACGAGTGGGGATTCTCCGCCAGATGGAGCGAAAAAAACAGGCTGCCCGACAGGAGCAGCAGAGCCGCAGAAAGCATTGATGATCTCCTCCTTCGCCCCATCCTATGCCGGGGCAACAAGTCCCCATACCGGACAATTTTCGCGGCGGCGGTGGATTTCAGCACAAGGACTTGTGCCGGAATTTCACGACATCGACCTGACGATCGCGGACGGTAATACAGATCGCGCGCGGGAGATTCTCTGCGAAATAAGGACGCTGCAGTCGCTTACGCTTCAGGGCGAATATTACCCGTCTGATGGGCCGCACGGCCAAGGCAGAGCTGATTCAGCCGGCGCATACCGCGCGGCAGTCGATGATAACAGGTCGGAGGACGAACAGCTGTCTCTTTCCCGCAAGGTGGTCTATGACGGATATCCGCCGGACGGCGGGTCTGGGTTATCGCCATGCCGCCGCTCTGAAGATGGCTTTGAGCTGAAAGGATACGTGAAAGTCCCGCGGCTTTATTATGAGGCGGCGGGGCTTTTTCGGCCTATTGACACACGCCATAACGGAAGAAGTCGTTCTCTGTTTCAGCAGACACAAGCGGCGCCCGGAGGTTACGGGCGCCGCTTGTGTTATTTTCTATCTCAGGCCTCGCACTTCTGCTCACCCCGCGGCGGGGTGTACTCCTTCCCCGTCAGGCTCTCGGGGACGATTTTCACGATGCACGTCGCGGGCAGACACCTGTCCATGCTCTCGTTCAGGCGCTGCGTATACTTCGGGGCCAGCTCCTCGACCAGCAGCAAAATTGCCTTCACGCGCTCGCCCTCGTCCTCGACGATCTCGGCGCGGCCGCGCAGGATGGCGCTGGTGTAATCGGTCGTGAAATCGCCGGGGATCACCGCCGCGCGGGACACGGCGCAGACGCTCACGGCGGGGTTCGCACGCAGGGCATCGAGCTTCCGGCCGCTCTTGGCGCAGTGGAAGTACAGGACGCGGTACGCATCATCCACCACCGCGTTCACGGGCACGGAATAGGGCGCGCCGTCCTCTCCGATCATGGAAACCGTGACAAACGGTGCCTTTTTCAGCACGTCCCAAGCAAAACTCTCGTCTCTCTGCCGCTCTTTTCTCCGCATAACCGAACCTCCCTGCGTTTTTTCTCCAGTTTGCCAGAAAGCCCGCCGCCTGTCAAGGGCGTTTCACATGCAGAAAGCAGTCCCACTGAAAAACGGCGGGACTGCTTTTCAAGTAAAATAGGAAATCTTACTCCTCGTAGGCCACGGCGCGGTCGTAGAGGGCCTCGACGTCGGCATCGGGCTTCTTCGTGCACAGGGAGGCGATGACGGCGGCGAGCAGGCTCGCGGCGAAGCCGGGGATGATCTCATAGATGCCCGTGGAGGACAGCAGGAGCAGCCAGCCGACATCGACGACCGCGCCCACCGCGATACCCGCGACGGCACCCGCGAAGTTAAAGCGCTTCCAGAACAGGCTGAGCATGATGGCCGGGCCGAAGGCCGCGCCGAACACGCCCCACGCGTTCGAGACAAGGCTCATGATGGAGCCCGCGTTCGGGTTCGAGGCGATCAGCAGCGCGATGATGGAGATGGCCAGCACCACGAAGCGACCCGCCCAGAGCATCTCCTTCTCGCTGGCCTTGTTCTTGCGCAGGACAGGCTTGTAGACGTCGCTGGCGAAGGCGGAGGCTGCGGCGAGGAGCTGGCTGTCGGCCGTGGACATGGATGCGGCGAGCACCGCGGAGAGCAGGATGCCGGAGATCACGCCGGGGAAGATCTTGCGTACCATCGTAATGAACACAAGGGAGTTTGCGTTGATGGACTCGTCATAGCCGAGGAAGAGACGGCCGATGATGCCGACGAGGGCGGCAAAGATGACGATCAGCAGCGTCCAGGAAATGCCGATCTTTGCGGACTTCTTGAGGGACTTCTGGCTCTCAAGCGACATGAAGCGGATGATGATATGCGGCATACCGAAGTAGCCGAGACCCCAGCCGAGACCAGAGACAATGTCCTTCCAGCTGGCGAAGGCGTTCCAGTAGCCCGCGGGCATCTCGCTGACGCCGTGGCCCTTGAGCATGAAGGCGGCGAAGATCGGGGCGATCAGCAGCGCGCCGAGCATGAGCATGCCCTGGAAGAAGTCCGTCCAGCAGACGGCGGAAAAGCCGCCGAGGAAGGTATAGCTGATGATGATGATCGCGGCGAGGTACATGGCGGCGGTCGCGTCCATGCCGATGACGGTGTTGAAGAGCGTGCCGCAGGCCTTGATGGACGAGGCGGCATAGACCGTGTAGGCCACGAGGAAGATCACCGCGCAGAGAATCTGCAGCGCGCGGGACTTCGCGAGGAATCGGTTCGTCAGATACTGGGGGATGGTGATCGCGTCGCCTGCAACGATGGAGAAGCGGCGCAGGCGCGGCGCCTCCACGAGCCAGCTGATCGTATAGCCGATGGCAAGGCCCACGCTGATCCAGACCTGTCCCACGCCGAGGGCATAGATCGAGGTCGGCAGACCCATGAGCACCCACGCGCTCATATCGGACGCGCCGGCGGAGAGCGCCGTGACCCACGGGCCCATCTGGCGGCCGCCGAGGAAGTAGGTCTTCTCGCCGCCGGACTTATTCTTAACAAAGAAGTATACGCCGATCGACAGCATGAAGATCAGGTACAAAACAAATACGACAATTTCAGATGCTTTCATACGGAATCTCCTAACCAAATTTTTAACATCCCGTGCAGTATAACACACTTTTCGACAGACGTAAATACAGAACAACGTATAGAACGAATTCTATACGTTGTTCTGTATGGATTCAATGAATCAATTGTGCCACAGCTATTTTCCGTTAGACGATCTGCGATGATGATTCAGGACAAATTCGCGTTCTTCGTGCGGAAGCCCTCGAGGAACACCGGCATCATGCGCGCGGCGTAGCCGCTGAGGGCGTACTCCCCCTCGCACAGGCACCAGTCGTACATGAGCGCGCGCTCGAACATGGCGTAGGCCTTGACGATCTCGTTGGCGGTGACGGCGCGGCTCAGCTCGCCGCGCTCCTGCCCCGTGCGCACCACCTGCGTCAGGAGCTTGAAGTACGTCCGCCCGCGGTCGAGCAGGTGCTTTTCGCCGTGGGTGACGAGCTGGGACGAGAGAAGCCGCGACAGCAGCTCCAGCGGCACGCTCGTGTCGATCATGCTGAACAGCTCCTGATTCAGCCAGATCAGCACCTCCACCGTGTCCATCCGCGGATCGATGCGCCCGCGCAGCTCCTCGTACTTCTCGTCGAACAGCACCGACAGCGACCCCATCAGCGCATCCTTGCCCTCGAAATAGTGGTAAAACGAGCCCTTGCTCGTCTCGGATTCATAGACGATGTCCTCTACGGTCGTGTTCTCATACCCCTGCTCATAAAACAGCTTCCACGCCGCCGCGACAATGCGCCCCTTCGTGTTGCGCCCGTTCTTCTTCGCCACAAAAGGCCCCCCTTTGTTCTCTTCTGCGCCCTATTATACGGCATGGCCGCGCGCAAAAGCAAGACGCGGCGGCAAATTGCCCGCCATCGGTTGTAATCGCGCGCGGAGTGTGATATACTACGATACTGATATAATAGGTTCAATTTTAAGCGGAGATATTTTTCTTTTTTATAGAGAGGAGTCACAGCTATTATGAAAATTGTTGTTTTGGCGGGCGGACTTTCCACGGAGCGCCTTGTGGCGCTCACCTCCGGCACGGGCGTGTGCCGCGCGCTGCGCGAGCGCGGGCACAAGGCCATTCTGGTGGACATGTTCCTCGGTCTGGAGAACTACGAGGGGCGTCTGGAGGACATCTTCGACGCGCCGGACGGCCTGTGCCCGGATAACCGCGTGGAGAGTGAGGCGCCCGACCTCGATGCCGTGCGCAGAAGCCGCAAAGACCAGAGCCCGTCCATGCTCGGCAAGGACGTTCTGACCGTGTGCCGCATGGCCGACATCGTATTTCTCGCGCTGCACGGCGCCTGCGGCGAGGATGGCCGCATCCAGGCGACGCTCGACCTGCTCGGCGTGCCGTATACCGGCTCGGGCTATCTCGGCAGCGGCATGGCGATGGATAAGGCCCTGACGAAGCAGGTCATGGAGCGCAGCGGCGTGCGCACCGCCCCGTGGCACAACATCTACTATACCGAAACCGACATTCCCCGCCTTGTTGAGGAGCTGGAGGTCCCCTGCGCGGTGAAGATCGTCAACGGCGGCTCCTCCATCGGCGTGGAGCTGCCCGACACGAAGGAGGAGCTCGAGCAGGCGCTGCGGCACCTGCTGGCCTACGGCAACCACGTCGTGGTCGAAAAGAAGATCCATGGCCGTGAGATCCAGATTGCCGTGCTCGGCGACAAGTACCTCCCCGCGGTCGAGATCATCCCGCAGGGCGAGTTCTTTGACTACGTCAGCAAGTATCAGGCGGGCGGCGCGAAGGAGATCTGCCCCGCTCCCATCACGGATGATGAGTGGAAGCAGGTCGGCGAGATGGCGCTCGCGCTGCACCGCGCGCTGGGGCTCTCGGTCTACTCCCGCTCCGACTTCATCCTCGACGACGAGGGCAAGGCCTGGTGCCTCGAGATCAACACCCTGCCCGGTATGACGCCGACGAGCCTTGTCCCGCAGGAGGCTGCGCAGGTCGGTCTTTCCTACGCCGACCTCTGCGAGAAGATCATCCACGACTCCCTTGAGGCGCGAAAGGCGGCGAAGCTATGATTCCCTGCTCCGCTGCGGAGATCTGCCGCGCCGTCGGCGGGACGCTCCTGCAGGACGCGGACGCGGCGGTGACGAACGTCTCCACCGACAGCCGCACCGCCGCCGCGGGAGACCTGTTCATCCCGCTCGTCGGCGAGAAGTTCGACGGCCACGCCTATCTCGACGGCGCGCTTGCGCGCGGCGCGGCGGGCTGCCTGACCATGCACGCGCCCACTGCGCTGCAGCCCGGCAAGTTCTACATTCTTGTGGACGACACGCTGCTCGCCCTGCGCGCGCTCGCTTCGTGGTACCGCGGGCGCTTCACGCTCCCTGTCGTGCAGATCACCGGTTCCGCCGGCAAGACGACGACGAAGGAGATGGTCGCCGCGGTGCTGGCCCAGCGCTTCGAGACGCTTAAGACCGAGGCCAATTACAACAACCACATCGGCGCGCCGCTGACGCTCCTGCGCCTGACGCCGGAGCACCGCGCCGCCGTCATTGAGACGGGCATGAACCACTTCGGCGAGATCCGCTATCTCGGCGAGATGGTGCGCCCCGACATCGCCGTCATCACGAACGTGGGCGACGCGCATATTGAAAACCTCGGCGGCACGCGCGCGGGTACGCTGCGCGCCAAGAGCGAGATTTTTGAGAATCTCAGCCCCGACGGCATCGCCGTTCTAAACGGCGACGACGAGCTGCTGCATACCGTCACCCTCCCCCAGCGCATCATCCGCTGCGGCAAGGGTGAAAATTGCGATGTGCGCGTGACGGACATCGCCGACCGCGGGCTCGAGGGGCTGTCCTGCACCGTCCGGACGGCGAAGGCGGCCTATCCGCTCGAGATTCCCTCCCCCGGCGCGTACATGATCTATCCCGCGGCGATGGCCGCCGCCATCGGCGAATATCTCGGCCTGACGGCGGAGGAGATCGCGCGCGGCGTCGCGGCCTATGTTCCGACCGGCTCGCGCATGCACCTCATCCGCCGCCCGGAGGGCCGCCTGATTATCGACGACTGCTACAACGCCAACCCGCAGGCCATGGCCGAGGCGCTGCGCCTGCTCGCGCGCACGGCGTGTGCCAGCCGCGTCGCCGTCCTCGGCGACATGGGCGAGCTGGGCGAGCTGACCGTCCCCGCGCACGAGGACATGGGGCGGCTGTGCCGCGAGCTGGGGCTCGACCGCGTCATCGCCATCGGGCCGAAGGCCGCGTCCATCGCCCGGACGGCGGGCGAAGCCGCCGAACACTTCGATACCATCGCGGACGCGCTCCCCGCTCTGCGCGCGGCGTTCGTCCCCGGCGCGGCCGTGCTCGTCAAGGCCAGCCACGCGATGGAATTCGGCAAAATTGTAAAGGAACTGGAAACACTCTGATATGATCGACATCCGCGTATCGGGACTGGTCAAGTCCTTCGATCTGGAAAAGAAAATACTCGACGGCGTCAGCTTTCAGGTCGACGCCGGGGAGCGCGTGGGGCTGCTCGGCAAAAACGGCGCAGGCAAGACCACGCTCTTCAGGATCCTCACGGGCGAGCTGGACTATGACAGCGGCGAGGTGCAGATTGCCTCCGGCCGTCGTCTGGGGCTCATCTCGCAGATTCCCGTCTATCCGGCGGGCTTCACCGTGGAGGACGTGCTGCGCTCGGCCTTCGGCCGGATGGCGGCGCTCAAGGAGGAGATGGACGCGCTCACCGCGCGCATGGCCGCGGGCGAGTCAGACGAGGGCATTCTCCGGCGCTACGGCGACCTGACCGCCCGCTTTGAGGGGCTCGGCGGCTGGGACACGGACACCGCCGTCGACAAGGTGGCAAACGGCCTGTCCATCTCGCGTGAGATGCGCACGCGCCTGTTTGACGCGCTCTCGGGCGGCGAAAAGACGCGCGTGAATCTCGGACGGCTCATTCTGGAGGATACGGATATTCTTCTGCTTGACGAGCCGACGAACCACCTCGACCTGCAGGCGACGGAGTGGCTGGAGGAGTATGTCCGCGGCTTCCACGGCACGGTCGTGACCATCTCGCACGACCGCTATTTCCTCGACCGCACCGTCACGCGCATCGTGGAGATCGAAAACGGCAAAGCCGAATTCTACAGCGGCAACTACAGCTTCTATGCCATCGAAAAGGAGCGCCGCTATCAGGAGCGTATGAAGCAGTACCTCAAGGAGCAGGCGAAGATTGCCCAGCTCGAAAAGGCCGCCGACCAGATGCACCTCTGGGCGTTCATGGGCAACGACGCGCTGCACAAGCGCGCGTTTTCGATGGAAAAGCGCATTGAGCGCATGCGCACGACGGAACGGCCCACGAAGGCACGCAGGCTCGACGCGCGCTTCACGAGCCGGGAATTCCGCGGCGACGAGGTCATGCAGGTCAAGAACCTCTCGAAGTCCTTCGGCGAGCGGACGCTCTTCTCGGAGATCTATCTGCGCGTCGAGCCGGGCGAGCGGATCGCCCTTCTCGGCGAAAACGGCACCGGCAAGACGACGTTCATCAACATGGTGATGGGGCTCGAGCCCGCCGACACCGGCAGCATCCGGCTCGGCCCGTCCATCCGGACGGCGTACCTGCCGCAGATCATCCATTTCGACCACCCCGAGCGCTCGCTGGTGGACACGATGATCTATGAAAAGAAGAACATGACCGCTCAGTCCGCGCGCAACCGGCTCGCGGCGTATGAATTCCGCGGCGAGGATGTGTTCAAGCAGGTGAGCGTCCTCTCCGGCGGCGAGCTCTCGCGCCTGCGGCTGTGCATGCTCATGGACGAGGAGGTCAACTTTCTCATCCTCGACGAGCCGACGAACCACCTTGACATCGCCTCGCGCGAGTGGATCGAGGAGGCGGTCGAGGCCTTCGACGGGACACTCCTGTTCGTGAGCCACGACCGGTATTTCATCCAGCGCTTCGCAACGCGCGTGTGGGAACTCGCGGACGGGACGATCACGGACTATCCGATGGGCTTTGCGCAGTACCGCGCGGCGAAGGCTGAGGAGAAGAAAAACGCCCCCGCGCCGCAGGCCGCGCCCAAGAAGGGCGACACGCGCCCCGCGCGCGGCAACCGCGAAAAGCAGGCCGCCCGCCGCCAGCTCACCATCTGCGAGACGGGCATCGGCAAGCTCGAAGCGCGCATCGCGGATATGGACAGGCAGATGGAGGCTGTCGCCTGTGACCCCGGCAAGCTCAACGAGCTCTATCAGCAGAAGCAGGCCCTCGAGCAGGAGCTTGAGGAGCAGATGGCACGCTGGGAGGAGCTGAGTCTGCTGGTGGAGGAATAGCACTTTCCACCGCCGGCAAAAGGCAGATGCGTGTGCGGGACGCCGTTCCGCATACCCGTGTACCCCATTCGTTCCATCAAAAGGAGGCATTCTCGCTATGCATGATATTCTCTGCATCTATTTTTCCCGCAGCGGAAACACGCGCGCTGCCGCGGAGCAAATTGCTGCCGCCCTCGACGCGGAGCTCGCGGAGATTACCGACGCACAGGACCGCAGCGGCCTGAAGGGCTATTTCCGCTCGGGGCTCGACGCCATGCGCCGCACGGTTCAGCCAATCGACCCGCTTCAAACGGAGCGCCCGCTCACGGACTACCGCCTTGTGATCCTCGCCTCGCCCGTCTGGGCGGGCCGCTGCGCCAGCCCCGTGCGTGCGCTGCTCAAGGAGCGCGGCGGCGAGCTGCCGCGCGTCGGCTATGTCCTCACGCGCGCCGGGAGCCGCAAATACGAGGAGATTTACGGTCAGATGGACCGCTATCTCCCCGCGGAGCACCAACTGGCCGTCTCCCTGCGGCCAGGGAGCGAGGGCTATGACTTCTGGCTGGGCGATTTCGTACAGAACGTCCAGCGCCTGCTTGCGGAGTGACGATGATGCTGGAAAAGCTGCAGAAAATTGAAGAACGCCTGCGCGAGGTCGAGCGCCAGCTCGCGGACCCCGCCGTCTATACCGATCAGCAGAAGCTCGCTCGCCTGATGCGCGAGCAGAAGGAGCTCGCGCCCGTCGTCTCGGTCTATCACGCGCTGCTGCGGGCGCAGCAGGCGCAGGAGGAGGCCGAGCAGATGCTCTCCGACCCGGAACTGCGCGAGCTGGCGCAGGAGGAGCTGCACAGCGCCCGCGCCGAGCAGGAGCACCTGTGCGAGGAGCTGAAGCTGCTGCTTCTGCCGCGCGACCCCAACGACGAGAAAAACGTCATTTTGGAGGTGCGCGCCGGGATCGGCGGTGAAGAGGGTGCGCTGTTCGCGGCGGATCTGCTGCGGATGTATTCGCTCTACGCCGAGCGCAGCGGCTGGACGCTGTCGCTTGTGAGCTGCAACGAGACGGAGCTCGGCGGCGTGAAGGAGGCGGTCGCGACCGTGGAGGGTGCGGGCGCCTGGTCGCGCCTGAAGTTTGAGGCCGGGACGCACCGCGTCCAGCGCGTGCCGCAGACGGAGTCCTCCGGCCGCATCCAGACGAGCGCGGCGACCGTCGCCGTCATGCCCGAGGCCGAGGAGGTCGAGTTCACCATCGACCCGAAGGATCTGCAGATCGACACCTACCGCTCCTCCGGCGCGGGCGGCCAGCACGTCAACAAGACCGAGAGCGCCATCCGCATCACGCACCTGCCCACCGGGACGGTGGTGGAGTGTCAGGACGAGCGCAGCCAGTATAAAAACAAGGATCGCGCCATGAAAATCCTGCGCTCGCGCCTGTACGAGGCCGAGCAGGAGAAGCAGGCCGCCCAACAGGCCGCCCAGCGCAAAAGTCAGGTCGGCACCGGCGACCGCTCCGGCAAGATCCGCACCTATAACTTCCCGCAAAATCGCGTCACCGACCACCGGCTGACCGGCGATGCGAAGAACTTCAACCTCGACGCCGTTCTCGGCGGAAATCTCGACCCACTCATCGACGCGCTGACGCTTGCCGACCAGACGCGCCGCCTGCAGGAGGGCGAGAGATAAACAGAAAGGAGACTGACTATGAATCCCATCATCCAGAAACGCTATGACAAGGCCGGCCCCCGCGTCGCTGCGGCGCTGAGCCGCCGCAACATGGAGGCCTTCTACTGTCCCACCGCGATTGAGGGCGTGCAGAAGGTGCTCGAGCTGATCGCGCCGGAGGACGTCGTCTCCTGGGGCGGCGCCATGACCGCCGACGAGATGAACCTGAAGGAGTTGCTGCGCCGCCGCGGCCAGCCCGTCATCGACCGCGACACCGCCGCCACCCCCGCCGAGCGGCAGGAACTCATGCGCAAGGCGCTCACCTGCGACACGTTCCTCATGAGCAGCAACGCAATCAGCGAGGACGGCCAGCTCGTGAACATCGACGGCAACGGCAACCGCGTGGCGGCGCTGTGCTTCGGCCCGCGGCGGGTCATCGTCGTCGCCGGCATGAACAAGGTCGTCGGCACGCTCGATGATGCCATCGCCCGCGCGCGCCATATCGCCGCGCCCGCGAATCTCCAGCGCTTCGACGTCAAGACTCCCTGCAGCACGACCGGCTGCTGCGCCGACTGCGTCAGCCCCCAGTGCAGCTGCGCGCAGATCGTCGTCACACGCTTTTCCATGAACCCCAACCGCATCAAGGGCGTTCTGGTGGGCGAAAATCTCGGCCTGTAAGGCACAAGAAAGAAGAATCTGCATTGAAAACACTTCTACTGCGCCCCGATACCGATCCGCAGGCCACCCAGACGGCCGCCGACATTCTCCGCCGCGGCGGGCTCGTCGGCATCCCGACGGAGACGGTCTACGGTCTGGGTGCGAACGCCCTCGACGGTGAGGCCGTGCGGCACATCTTTGAGGCCAAGGGCCGTCCGCAGGACAACCCCCTCATCATCCATGTGCCGGACGCCTCGTGGCTCGAGCGGTACTGCCATGACGTGCCGCCGCAGGCGTATCTGCTTGCGGAGCGGTTCTGGCCCGGCCCGCTGACGATGATCCTCCCCTGCCGCGATATCGTTCCCGCGCAGACGACGGCGGGGCTGCCGACGGTCGGCGTGCGCTGCCCGAACCACCCGGCGACGCTGCGCATCATCGCCGCGGCGGGCGTTCCCATCGCCGCGCCCAGCGGCAACACCTCCGGCCGTCCCAGCCCCACCACCGCGCAGCACATGCTTGAGGACATGGACGGCAAGATCGACGCCATCGTCGACGGCGGCAGCTGTGCCGTCGGCGTCGAGAGCACGATCATCGACCTGACGGTCACGCCGCCGCGCCTGCTGCGCCCCGGCGGACTGCCGCTCGAGAGCCTGCGCGCCGTGCTCGGCGAGGTCACGGTCGACCGCGCCGTGACCGGACAGGTCGCCCCCGGCGAAAAGCCGCGCGCGCCGGGCATGAAATACCGCCACTACGCGCCGAAGGCACCCGTCACCGTCGTGACCGGCCCCGCCGCGCGCAGCGCGGACTACATCCGCTGCCGCATCGGCGAAAACGCGGGCGTCATCTGCTTTGACGAGTTTGCCCCCCTCTTTTCGGGGCACATCATCCACCGGCTCGGCCCGGCAGACGACAAGCTCGCGCAGGCGCAGCACGTCTTTGACGCCCTGCGCACCTTCGACGGCACGAGTGTCGCGGAGATCTGGGCGCAGAGCCCGGACGACGGCGGGCTCGGCCTTGCCGTCGCGAACCGGCTGAAAAAGGCCGCGGGCTTTCACGTCGCAGACGCGTCTCCCCTGCTCCTCGGCATCACCGGCCCGACCGGCGCGGGCAAGACGAGTGCCCTGCGCGCGCTGGAAAAGCTCGGTGCGTGCGTGCTCGACTGCGACGCCGTCTATCACGAACAGCTGCGAAGCGACGCGGCGCTGCGCGGTGCGATCACGGACGCCTTCGGCGACGTGTTCGGCGCGGACGGCCTGCTCGACCGGCAAAAGCTCGGAAACATCGTCTTTTCCGACCCCGCTGCGCTGGAAAAGCTCAACACGATCATCTACGCCCACCTGCCGCGGGCGCTGCGGCAGCGGGCGGACGCGTCCGGCGCGGACGTCGTCGCGCTCGACGCGATCAACCTCATCGAGAGCGGGCTCGGCGCGCT
>USAC01000065.1 GCA_900552475.1 uncultured Eubacteriales bacterium
ATCTCGGTGATCTTCGCGTCGCGCATCATGCGCTCCACGGGGTACTCACGCGTGTAGCCATAGCCGCCGAACAGCTGCACCGCGCGACGGGTGACGTCGGAGGCGGACTCAGCTGCGAACAGCTTCGCCATGGCGGCATCCATGGAGTAAGGCTCATGGTTCTGCTTCTTCATAGCCGCGGAATAGACCAGGAACTGCGCAGCCTGCATGCGGGTGTGCATGTCGGCCAGCTGGAACTGGGTATTCTGGAACTGAGACAGACGCTTATGGAACTGGACACGCTCCTGCGTGTACTTGATGGCCTCCTCAACAGCGCCCTCGCCAAGGCCAAGCGCCTGGGCGGCGATGCCGATACGGCCGCCGTCGAGCGTCTTCATGGCGATCTTGAAGCCGGCACCCTTCTTGCCGAGCATACGGTCCTTGGGGATCACGCAGTCCTCGAAAATCAGGTCGCAGGTGGAACTGCCGCGGATACCCATCTTCTTCTCGTGCTTGCCCTGAGAGAAGCCGGGGTCGGTATCCTCGACGATGAAAGCGGAAATCTCCTTCATCGGGCGGCCGCGCTTGTCCGTGGTCTTGCCGGTGACGGCGATGATCACGAAGGTGTTGGCGACGTTGCCGTTGGTGATGAAGCACTTGGAGCCGTTGAGGATGTAGTTCTCGCCGGACTCATCCAGAACAGCGGTGGTCTGCTGGCCCTGCGCGTCGGTACCGGCGCCGGGCTCGGTCAGGCCGAAGGCACCGATCTTCTTGCCGGAGCACAGGTCGGGCAGGTACTTTTTCTTCTGCTCCTCCGTACCGTTTTCAAAGATAGGAGCGCAACAGAGGGAGGTATGAGCGGACACAATAACAGCGGTCGTACCGCAGACCTTGGCTAGCTCCTCAACGCACATGGCATAGGACAGAACGTCGCCGCCGGCGCCGCCGTATTCCTTCGGGAAGTAAATGCCCATCATGCCCAACTTGGCCATCTTCTCAACCGTCTCCATGGGGAAACGCTCTTCCTCGTCGATTTCGGCAGCCAGAGGCTTTACTTCCGTCTCCGCAAATTCGCGGTACATCTTGCGAACGAGCAGCTGTTCCTTAGTCAGATGGAAATCCATACTCTCTTTTCTCCTTTATAGAATTTTACTTTTTGTAGTTGAAGAAGCCTTCGCCGGACTTAATGCCCAATTTGCCCGCACGAACCATCTTCCGGATCAGCACGTTTGCGCGATACTTGCTATCGTGCGTCTCGTTGAACAGCACATCCATAATGTTCAGGACCACGTCCCAGCCGATCAGGTCGCCCAGATGCAGGGGGCCCATCGGATGGTTGCAGCCGAGCTGCATAGCAATATCGATATCTTCCGCAGAGGCAACGCCTTCCTGCAGAACGCAAACGCCTTCGTTGCAGTAGGGGATCAGGATCTTGTTGACCACAAAGCCGGGGGCCTCATTGACCACCACGGGGGTCTTGCCGATCTCCACAGACAGGTTCTTGATGTACTCCACCAGCTCGGCGGGGGTATTGCCGCCGGCGATGACCTCGACCAGCTTCATCGCGGGCACGGGGTTGAAGAAGTGCATACCGATCAGGTTGTGCTTCAGGCCCTGCGCCATCTCGGTGATAGAAAGGGAGGAGGTGTTGGTGGCAAAGATCGTCTCGTCCTTGCACATCGCGTCCAGCTTCGCCAGCAGCTCCTTCTTGACGGCCATGTTCTCGGCGACGCACTCGATGACCAGATCGGCATCGGCGGCGGCCTCAACCTCCTCGACGAGGATACGGCTCATGATATCGTCAGCCGCTTCCTGCGCCATCTTGCCGCGGGCGACCTTCTTGTTCAGAGAGGCGGCCAGCTTATCCTTATGGCGCTGGGCGCTCGCGACGCTGGAAGCATACATCAGCGCGGTGTGGCCCTTGGCCGCGAAAACCTGAGCGATACCGCTGCCCATCGTACCGGCACCAAAAATAGCAACTTTCATGATAAGTTCCTCCTAATTTAAAATATTGTATAAACTCTCTTTTTTAATTATCAGGCAGGGCCTGTTAATTACTTGTTCTGATAGGGCTCGTGCTTGCGCTTTTCAAGGAAGGCGCCCATGCCCTCCTTCTGGTCCGCCGTCTCGAAGCAGCTACCGAACAGCTTCTCCTCGATGACGATGGCGTCGTCCATCTTTGCCTCAAGGCCCTCGTTGATGGCCTTTTTGCAGGCGCGGACGGCGATGGGGGCGTTCTTGGCGATGGTGGAAGCCATCTTCTCCGCGGCGGGCATCAGCTCCTCGGCGGGATAGACGGCGTTCACCAGGCCGATACGGAGCGCCTCGTCGGCCTTGATATTCTTGGCGGTGTAGATCAGCTGCTTGGCCATGCCGGGGCCGACCAGACGCGCCAGACGCTGCGTGCCGCCGAAGCCCGGCGTGATGCCGAGACCCGTCTCGGGCTGGCCGAAGACGGCGGTGTCCGCGCAGATACGGATATCACAGCTCATGCTCAGCTCACAGCCGCCGCCCAGCGCGAAGCCGTTGACCGCGGCGATCGTGGGGATCGGCAGCTTCTCGAGCCTGCGGAAAACGTCGTTGCCGAGCTTGCCGAAGGCCTCGCCTTCGGCCTTGGTCAGCGTACTCATCTCACCGATGTCGGCGCCGGCCACAAAGGCCTTCTCCCCGCTGCCGGTGATGACCAGCGCACGGATCTCCTCGTCGGCCATGATCTGTCCGATCATCTCATCGAGATCGGCGACAACCGCAGAGTTCAGCGCGTTAAGCGCCTTGGGGCGGTTGATGGTCGCGACGGCGATGTTGCCCTTTTTCTCCAACAGAACATTCGTCATGCTTGTTCCTCCTTGTATGCTTTGCGGCGGCCGCGGTATGCGGCACTGCACGCGCATATTTACCGGGAATTTTCCCGACATTGGGGCTTATTTCCCGTCCATATAATCCGCATTATAGTATATCGTCAGAAATTTATCAAGCCCCGTAAGAAATGTTTTTCACTTTTCAGAATAATTCACAAAGAACTCTTTCGATCTTTGGTTATTTCTCAAACTTGCCCACTGGAAGTCTCCACTTTTCCCATTTTACGCGCAAAAGCGGAAGTTTCCGTTTACAAACGGCGGGGGACTGTGGTATAAATGAGAGAGAAACCGGTGCGGCACGGGCCGCATTTTCAGGAGGAAGACAATCATGCGGATGCGCAAGAAGAAAAATCTCGTCCCGCGGATGGAGGCGTGCGACGCCTGCTGGATCCGCCGCCCGGAGGAGCACCGCGGCCGCTGGCGCGAGCTGATGCCCGGCGCGCGGGAGCTGCGGGTGGAGCTCGGCTGCGGCAAGGGGCGCTTTACGGCGGAGACGGCGAAGGCCGAGCCGGACGTGCTGCTCATCGCGGTGGAGAAGGTGCCGGACGCGATGGTCGTGGCGATGGAGCGCGTGCGGGACGCGGGGCTGACCAACGTGTTTTTCATCGACGCCGACGCGGCGCTCCTGCCGGAGCTGTTCGCCCCCGGCGAGGTGGACCGGATCTACATCAACTTCTGCGACCCGTGGCCGCGGAGCAACCAGAAAAAGCGCCGCCTGACACACGGAAACTTCCTGCGCCAGTACCGCAGGGTGCTGCGCCCGGCGGGACAGATCCACTTCAAGACCGACAACGACAAGCTCTTCGCGTGGTCGGTCGAGGAGATTCCGCAGTTCGGCTTTTCCCTCTCGGAGGTCACGACGGATCTGCACGCGGACGGGCCTGTCGGCGTGATGACGGACTATGAGGCGAAGTTCTTCGCCGAGGGCAAGAACATCAACCGCTGCGTCGCGACGATGGAGGACTGGACGGAGCCCGCGCCGGAAGCGGACGGCGCGGAGTGATCCGGAAGGAGGATGCACATATGAAGCTGATGATTGCATCGGACGTACACGGCTCGGCCCACTTCGGGCGGCTGCTGCTGGACGCGCTCGACCGCGAGCAGGCCGACCGCCTGCTGCTTCTGGGCGACCTGCTCTATCACGGGCCGCGCAACGACCTGCCGCAGGGGTACGACCCCAAGGCGCTCACGGCCATGCTCAACGACGCACGCGGGCGGCTTCTGTGCGTGCGCGGCAACTGCGACGCGGAGGTTGACCAGATGGTGCTGCAGTTTCCCATCCTCGCGGACTACTGCGTCCTCCCCTGCGGCGAGCGGCTGATCTACGCCACGCACGGACATGTCTATAACCTGCAGCAACTCCCGCCGCTGCAGCCGGGGGATATTCTGCTGCATGGGCACACGCATGTCCCGGCGTGGACGCCGTTCGGCGACGGGAACCTCTATCTCAACCCCGGCTCCGTCTCCCTCCCGAAGGAGGGCAGTCACCATGGATATATGACGCTCGAGGGCGGCGTATGCCTGTGGAAAACGCTGGAGGGTGAGGAGTATCACCGTCTCGCGCTATAATCCTTCATCAGTTTGCCCATTTGGCAAACTGATGAGAGAGTTTCGCTGCGCTCCGCGCCTTGCCCCGCCGCAAGCGGCGGGGCTGCGACACTCCGCTTGCGCGCAGGGTGTTTTTTGCGACGTACACGCCGCCGCAAAAAACGGATTTCAATTGATTCGCAGCTTGCGAGCCGTGAACTCTGTGAGACTTTTTTAAACAGGCCGCCGGGGCTTCGTCTCCGGCGGTCTGTTTTGTTCGGAAGGGCTGGCGGCAGATATTGCATATTTTGTGAACAAAGTTTGCTTTTTTTGTGAACATTAGCACTCTCCTCTTGACAGTGCTAAAAAGTGTGCTATGATGAAAGCGAACTTGAGAGAGGGATCAAAAAGAGTTCCTCCGGGAGTCCAAAGAAAACAATACATGTAGCAACAGAAGTTCGCCGACACGGGGCGCAATTCCCCCGGCTGCGCGATCAGTTTGAATGGAGGTATGACTTATGTTGCCCAGCATTTTTGGTGAGAACCTGTTTGATGATTTCTTCGGTGATCCGTTCGGCATGATGATGCCGCAGGGACGCGATCCCCTGTACGGCAAGCACGCAAAGAACCTGATGAAGACCGACGTCCGCGAGATGGATGGCTCGTATGAGCTGGACGTCGACCTGCCGGGCTTCAAGAAGGACGAGGTGCATGTCGATCTGAAGAACGGCTACCTGACCATCAGCGCCGAGAAGGGGCTGGATAAGGACGAGTCCGACAAGAAGGGCAAGTACATCCGTCAGGAGCGCTACGCCGGTGCCTGCAGCCGCAGCTTCTATGTGGGCGAGGATGTGGAGCCGTCGGAGATCTCCGGCAAGTTTGAAGACGGCATCCTGAAGCTGTCGATCCCCAAGGCCGAGAAGAAGCTGCCCAAGAGCTCCTCGATCACGATCGAGTGATCGCTCCCGCCGCTTCCGCGGCCGCCGAAAAGTGAATGAATCCTGCCCGACGGGCCCCCGATTGTATAATCGGGGGCCCGTTGAACTGTCAAAAAGTCTCACAGAGTTCGCGGCGGCGCAGGCGGCGGGACAACGCGCGAAGTCTGCTTGTCAAAAAAGCTTTGCTTTTTGACAAACGAAAGGTTCCGATCCATACGATCGGGGCCGCTTATTCTTTGTGCAAAAGGTATAAGGAATTGGTATGATTCGTTTGGAACATCCCGATACAGCGATGCGAAAAAAATCTCATTTTTGCCGCGTTCCCGCCTTTTTTTGAAACTTTTATCACACCTTTTCTTTTCATTTGAAAAAATGGTGAGAATTTACCTGGGTAAAGCTTTTGTTTTTGTCAGATTTGCCAAAATCTCATTTTGGTTGTTTTGCCGCCTGACGGGACGCCCCCGGAACATGTATAATAGATGTTATGAAATTCGGGTATCCCTACCCATTTTTGAGTGAACGAAAGGAGCGATCCATCTTCATGCACACCACCGAGATCAAAAAAGTTCTGGTGGCCAACCGCGGCGAGATCGCAGTGCGTATTTTCCGCGCCTGCTACGATCTGGGCCTGCACACGGTTGCCATCTACTCCAACGAGGACACCTACTCCCTCTTCCGCACCAGACCCGACGAGGCCTATCTGGTCGGCGAGAAGAAGTCCCCGCTGGGTGCCTATCTGGATATTCCCGGCATCATCGGTCTGGCCAAGCGCCGCGGCGTGACCGCCATCCACCCCGGCTACGGCTTCCTGTCCGAGAACGCCGAGTTTGCCCGTGCCTGTGAGGATAACGGCATTCTCTTCATCGGCCCGTCGTCCGACGTGCTGGCGAAAATGGGCGATAAGCTCAGCGCCAAGGAGATCGCCGTCAAGTGCGGCGTGCCGATCATCCCCGGCTGCACCGAGCCGCTGAAGGACGGCGATGACGCCGTTGAGAAGGCCGTGAGCTTCGGCTTCCCCGTCATCCTCAAGGCCGCTGCCGGCGGCGGCGGCCGCGGCATGCGCCGCTGCGACACCGTCGAGGAGGTCAAGACCGCCTATGAGCTGGTGCACCGTGAGGCCGAGAAGGCCTTCGGCTGCGGCGACATCTTTATGGAGAAGTACCTGATCGAGCCGAAGCACGTCGAGGTGCAGATCCTCGCCGACCAGTACGGCAACGTCTATCACCTCGGTGAGCGCGACTGCTCCCTGCAGCGCCGCTATCAGAAGGTCGTCGAGTTCGCCCCCGCCTGGTCCGTCCCGCAGAAGACGGTCGAAGCCCTGCGCCGCGACGCCGTCAAGATCGCCAAGTCTGTCGGCTACGTCAGCGCCGGCACCGTGGAGTTCCTCGTCGACAAGAACGGCGACTACTACTTTATTGAGATGAATCCCCGCATTCAGGTGGAGCACACCGTTACCGAGATGGTCACGGGCATCGACATCGTCCGCGCCCAGATCCTGATCGCCGCCGGTCACCCCCTGAGCGACCCCATCATCGGCCTGACCTGCCAGGAGGACGTGAAGATGGACGGCTACGCCATCCAGTGCCGCGTCACCACCGAGGATCCCGCCAACAACTTTGCCCCCGATAACGGCAAGATCACGGCCTACTCCTCCTCTGGCGGCTTCGGCGTGCGTCTCGATGGCGGCAACGCCGACGTCGGCACCGTCATCTCCCCCTACTACGACTCTCTGCTCGTCAAGGTCACCAGCTGGGACCGCACCTTCGCCGCCGCCTGCCGCAAGTCGGCCCGCGCCATCAACGAGGTGCGCGTGCGCGGCGTCAAGACGAACATCCCCTTCGTCACGAACATCCTCGCCCACCCCGCCTTCATCAACGGCCAGTGCCACACGAAGTTCATTGACGAGACGCCGGAGCTGTTCGACATCACCGACTCCCGCGACCGCGCGACCCGCGTGCTGAAGTACATCGCCGAGATTCAGGTGGCCGCGCCCAACGCCGAGCGCCACCAGTACGACATTCCCCGCTTCCCCGAGGCGAAGCAGCCGCTCGGCCCCGGCCTGAAGCAGATGCTCGACGAGAAGGGGCCCGAGGCCGTGAAGCAGTGGGTGCTCGACCAGAAGAAGCTCCTGCTGACCGATACAACGATGCGCGACGCGCATCAGAGCCTGCTGTCCACCCGTATGCGTACGCGCGACATGGTCAAGGGTGCCGACGGCGTGGCCGATATCCTGCGCGACTGCTTCTCCCTCGAGATGTGGGGCGGCGCGACGTTCGACGTGGCCTACCGCTTCCTGCACGAGTCCCCGTGGGAGCGCCTGCGTCTGCTGCGCGAGAAGATCCCGAACATCCCGTTCCAGATGCTGCTGCGCGGCTCGAACCTCGTCGGCTATTCCAACTATCCCGATAACCTTGTGCGCGCCTTCGTGCAGGAGGCTGCTGAGCGCGGTATCGACGTGTTCCGCGTATTCGACTCGCTGAACTGGATCCCCAGCATGGAGGTCGCCATGGACGAGGTGCTCAAGCAGAACAAGCTGCTCGAGGCCACCATGTGCTATACCGGCGATATTCTCGATCCCACGAAGGACAAATACACGCTGGAGTATTACGTCAACCTCGCCAAGGAGCTCGAGAAGCGCGGCGCGCACATGCTGGCCATCAAGGACATGTCCGGCCTGCTCAAGCCCTATGCCGCCAAGAAGCTCGTCTCCACCCTCAAGCAGGAGGTCGGCCTGCCCATCCACCTGCACACGCATGACACCACCGGCAACCAGGTTGCCGCCCTGCTCATGGCCGCCGAGGCCGGCGTGGACGTCGTCGACGTCGCCAGCGCCCCGATGTCCGGCCTGACGAGCCAGCCCTCCCTCGACGCCGTCGTCGCCGCCCTGCAGCGCAGCGAGCGCGACACCGGTTTCGACCTGCAGCGCGTGCAGGAGCTGTCGAACTACTGGTCCGACGTCCGTCTGCGCTACGAAAGCTTCGACCATGGTCTCAAGAGCACCACGACCGACATCTATCGCTATGAGATCCCCGGCGGCCAGTACACAAACCTGCATCCGCAGGTCGAATCTCTCGGCCTCGGCGACCGCTTCGAGGATGTCAAGGAGATGTACAAGACTGTCAACGACATGCTCGGCAACCCCGTCAAGGTGACCCCGTCGTCCAAGGTCGTCGGCGACCTCGCCATCTTCATGGTGCAGAACAACCTCACCCCTGAGAACATCGTCCAGCGCGGCGCTGCGCTCGCCTTCCCCGACTCCGTGGTGTCCTACTTCAAGGGCATGATGGGTCAGCCCGCATGGGGCTTCCCCAAGGATCTGCAGAAGGTCGTGCTAAAGGGCGAGGAGCCCATCACCTGCCGCCCCGGTCTGCTGCTTGACCCGGTCGACTTCGACCAACTCAAGAAGGAGGTCAGCGAGTTCCGCGACGACGCTGAGCGCAAGGATCTGATCTCCTACGCCATGTACCCGAAGGTATACAAGGACTTCTGCCGCCACCGCAAGGAGTTCGGCTACATCACCCGCATGGGCAGCCACGTCTTCTTCAACGGCATGGCCCTCGGCGAGACGAACAAGATCAACATCGAGGACGGCAAGACCCTCGTCATCAAGTATCTGGGTCTGGGCGACCACAACAGCGACGGTACGATCAACGTCCAGTTCGAGCTCAACGGCATGCGCCGTGAGGTCGCCGTCCGCGACCCGAACGCCTCCGAGCAGACCCGTCAGGCGGTGCTGGCCGATGAGGACGATCCGAAGCAGGTCGGCTCCTCCATCCCCGGCATGGTCTCAAAGGTCAACGTCCAGCCCGGCGACAAGGTCGAGGAGAACCAGGTGCTCCTCATCATCGAGGCGATGAAGATGGAGACCGCCATCACCGCCCGTACCGCCGGTTCGGTCAAGAAGGTGCTCATCAAGGAGGGTCAGCCTGTCAAGGCCAAGGAACTCCTGATGGAGCTGGAGTAATCTTAATCAAAAAGAGATGGGCCGAAGCTTTTGCTCCGGCCCATCTCTTTTTTCTCATTCCAAAAGGCCAGAGCATAAAGCTCCGGCCTTTTTCTGTCTTATTTTACCCTTTATTCCGGATGGCCAGCAGTCTTGCGCCGCAGAGCGCGGAGCCTGCCGCGAGCCACAGGAACGAATAGTCCCGCACATCGCCCGGATCGACGAACACGAGCAGGCACAGTGCGGCAAACACAAGCAGCACCACGCTGAACGCGGTGCACAGCACCCGCTGCGCCCGACTCGCCGGGGCGGCGGCGTACTGCCGCGCCTTTTTCATGCAGAACCCGCCGAGCAAGGCGAACACCACCGTCAGAATCAGGAACGTCGGCCAGTCATGGCCGATATCCGGCGAGGTCAAAATCGCGCCGAACAGCATGGTAAACAGCACCGAGACGCCCGCAAGCCCCCGCCAGCCGAAGCGCTTGCGCTGCTCGGCCTGTGTCGTCTGCACAGGTTCGCCGCGCAGCCGGTCGAGCTGCTCCTGCGCGCCCTTGACGCCCGCCTGCGCCGCGCGGCTGTAGAGCTCCTCCGCGCGGGCGAGATCTTTCGGGACGCCCGAGCCCTCCTCATAGTGGGCCGCGAGGTTCTTGCACGCGAGCGGCATCCCGCGGTCGACCGCGGCCTGATACCAGCGGACGGCCTTCTCCTGATCGGCCTGCACGCCCAGCCCCTGCTCATAGCAGTAGCCGAGGTTGTTGCAGCCGACCTCGTCGCCGTCCTGCGCCGCACGCTCGTACCACTTGAAGGCCTCCTGCGGGTCGGCCTGCGTGCCGATGCCGCGCTCATAGCAGTAGCCGAGCTGCACCTGCGCGCCGGTCTCGCCCTCCTCCGCCGCCTGACGGTACAGCGCAAAGGCCAGCACGGGATTTTCCTCCACGCCCCTGCCGCTGAAATAGAGGTTCGCAAGAAAATATTTTGCCGTCTCGTCGCCGTGGTCGGCAGCCAGCTGATACAGCTGCGCCGCGCGCTTCATGTCCTGCTTGACGCCAATGCCGTGCTCATAGCAGACGCCCAGCGCGCGCTCGCCATCGGGATACTCCTGCTCGGCAGCGAGGGCGTACATCTGCGCGGCCTTTTTCTCGTCCTTTTCCACGCCGCGCCCGGCCTCATAGCTCAGCCCAAGGAAGAACTGCGCGCGGGGATACTCCTGCTCCGCCGCTGCCTGAAACAGCGTAAAGGCGCGCTTGTCGTCGCGCGTGGTCCCCGCGCCGCTGCGGCAGAGCACGCCGAGGTTGCACTGTCCCATCGCGCTTCCGAGCTGTGCCGCGCGCTCATAGAGCGCGACGGCCTGCCTCAGGTCCTCCTGTACGCCGCGCCCCGTCTCATAGCAGAGCCCCAGTGAGCAGATTGCGTCCGCGTGGCCGCGGTCGGCGGCACGGCGGTAATAGGAAAACGCCTTGTTGAAGTCGCGCTCCGTGCCGTGCGCGTATGTATAACAGAGCCCCGCCTGATAGAGCGCATCCGGGTAGTCGCCCTCCGCCGCGGAGAGGTAGCACTTGAACGCCTGCTCGTCGTTTTCCTCCACGCCGTAGCCTGCGTCATAGCTCTTGCCGAGGAAGTACCACGCGCGCGGAAGCCCCATGTCGGCAGCCTTGCGGAAGAGCTCCGCTGCGCGCTTGTCGTCCTGCGCCGTGCCTTTGCCGAGGTGGCAGAGAACGCCCAGCGCGCACAGGCCGTCGGCGCTGCCGCCGCGGCCCGCCTCCTCATACAGCTGCGCCGCCTTGTGCGGATTCTCCTCGACGCCGTTGCCGAACTCGTAGCACAGGCCCAGCAGGTGCTGCGCGCGGGGCAGGCGCTGCTCGGCGGCCTCGGTGAAGTAGCGCGCCGCCTTGTCATAGTCCCGCTCCACCCCGGCGGCGAAGTAGTAGAGCGCGCCGAGGTTGCACTTGGCCATCGGGTAATCCTGCTCGGCCGACTGCTTATAGAGCTCGATCGCCATGTCGAGATCCGGCTCGGTGCCCTGCCCCGTCTCGTAGCAGACGCCGAGGTCGCACTGCGCCGGGGCATAGCCCATGTCCGCAGACTCCTTGAACAGCTCGAACGCGCGGTCGCCGTCGCGCTCGACGCCGGTGCCGTTGTCATAGCAGACGCCCAGCCAGTAGCGGCCGACCGGATCGTCCGATGCCGTCTGCGAGAACCACTCGAAGGCCTTCTTCCCGTCGCGCTCGACGCCGTGCGTCCCGTAGATATAGTGCAGTCCCATCTGCACCTGTGCCTGCGAGTCGCCGTCCTCCGCCGCCTGGCGGCATGTCTCCAGCTCCTCGGCCTTCTGGCGGCGTCTGCGGTCGGCCATGGCCAGCACCTCCGGCGAGAAAACCACCACGTCGGACGGCTTCTGCTCGCCGCGGCTCTCCCGGTTTTCGATTTCTTCACTCATCGGCTCTCGCCTCCTAAATCCTATTTACTCACCCGAAAAGACCGGCGGTCTTTTTGGATGAGTAGATCCCGCTGCGCTCCGTGCCTTGCCCCGCCATAGGCGGGTCTGCGACACTGTGCTGCGCGTAAAGTGTTTTTTGCGACGTACACGCCGCCGCAAAAAGCAATTAAGCCTTATTCGCGGCTTCCGAGCCGCGAACTCTGTGAGACTTTTTCTCTGCTCAGCGGGCGGCGCCGCCAACACAGCGCCGCCCCGTTCTGGGGGTTCGGGTCCCCCCGCCGCGCCGAACCTGCGGGCGCGGCGCCGCCGCGACAAGGGCGCGGGAG
>USAC01000066.1 GCA_900552475.1 uncultured Eubacteriales bacterium
GGGTAAGCCACCCCGTCGCCATGGCCCCGCTCCCGTGGAGGTAATACCACGTATCACCAAGCTTGAGCCATCCCGTTGCCATGACTCCGCTGTCATGGAGGTAATACCACGTGCTGCCGAGTTTCTTCCACCCCGTCTGCATCTTGCAGCTCGTCGGGTCCATGTAGTACCACGAGCCGTAGGCGACCGCCCAGCCCTTGGCGGCCGCGCCGGAAACCTCGCCCTCGTTTACGATGGCAAGGATCTTTGCGGACTCCTCGAGGGTGGTGTAGCCATCAAATGCGGTCTTGATGGACTTGTCCAGACCCAGATCCTCGCTCTGCCAGCCGAGATCGCCCATCTTCTTGCGGTCTTCACGGGCACGCTCGCGCTGCTCGTTCATCAGGCGGTCGAACTCCTCGCGGCTGGTGGTCATGCCCTGCTCCTCGAGTACCTCAAGGGTCAGGTCGATCGGGAAGCCGTAGGTGTCATACAGCTGGAATGCGTCCGCAGCGGACAGCTCCTTGCCGTCGGAAGCCGCGATCTTGTCGTTCAGGATAGCAAGACCGCTGTCGATGGTCTTGTTGAAGCTTGCTTCCTCGTTCTCGATGACCTTGTGGATATACTTCTGCTTCTCGACCAGCTCGGGATAAGCGCCGCCGGACTCCTTGATAACGGTGGAGGCGACGTCGGACATGAACGGCTTGTCGATGCCGAGCAGCTTGCCGTGACGAACGGCGCGGCGCAGCAGGCGGCGCAGAACGTAGCCGCGGCCCTCGTTGGACGGGATAACGCCGTCGCAGATCATCATAACGGTGGAGCGGATGTGATCGGTGATAACGCGCAGGGAAATATCGGTCTTGTCGCTCTCGCCGTAGTGCTTGCCGGCGATCTCGGAGACCTTGTTCGTGATGTTGCGCACGGTATCAACGTCAAACAGGGAGCCGACGCCCTGAACCACGCAGGCCAGACGCTCGAGGCCCATGCCGGTATCGATGTTCTTCTGCTTCAGCTCGGTGTAGTTGCCGTTGCCGTCGTTGTCGAACTGGGAGAATACGTTGTTCCAGACCTCCATATAGCGGTCGCAGTCGCAGCCGACGGTGCAGCCGGGCTTGCCGCAGCCGTACTCGGGGCCGCGGTCATAGTAGATCTCGGAGCAGGGGCCGCAGGGGCCGGAGCCGTGCTCCCAGAAGTTGTCCTCCTTGCCAAAGCGGAAGATCTTCTCAGCGGGGATGCCGACCTCGTCGTGCCAGATGTTCCATGCCTCGTCGTCGCTCTCATAGATGGAGGGGTACAGACGGTCCTCCTCCAGACCGACGACCTTCGTCAGGAACTCCCAGCTCCAGGCGATGGCCTCGTGCTTGAAGTAGTCGCCGAAGGAGAAGTTGCCCAGCATCTCGAAGTAGGTGCCGTGGCGGGCGGTCTTGCCGACGTTCTCAATGTCGCCCGTGCGGATGCACTTCTGGCAGGTGCAGACGCGGCGGCGCGGCGGCTCCTCCTCGCCCTTGAACCAGGGCTTCATCGGCGTCATGCCGGCGTTGATGAGGAGGATGGAGTTGTCGTTCTGCGGCACGAGCGAGAAGCTTGGCAGACGCAGGTGGTCTTTCGTCTCAAAGAAGCTCAGGAACATCTCCCGCAGCTCGTTGAGGCCATAGTAGGGATGGCTCATAGTGGTTTTCTCCTTTATCGTTCAATTTATTGCTTGTTTTGGTTACGATGTTGTGTTATTTCTCCTGCGAGCGCAGCAGCTTCACCAGCTCGCGCAGCTCCTTGTCGAGACAGCTGTAAAACTGCGCGATGTGCAGCCCGTCGGCGAGCGCGTGGTTGACGAAGATGGAGACGGGCAGCGTCACGCGGCCGCCGCGCTCGGTATAGCGGCCCCAGCTGATGCGGGGATTGCTGTCGTCCGCGGAGACGACGGGGTGCTTGACCTGCAGATAGTCGAGCCACGGCAGGCACGAGACGAAGAAGTTCCCCAGCGGGTCGCCGTCCTTGGTGAGCGTCCTGCGGTCGAGCGAGAGCGTCTGCTGCCGCTGCCCCTCGGCGATGAAGTCGCCGTAGGTGCGCTCGCCCTCGATCAGGCTGTAGACATACACGCCGTCGGGCTTCATGAGCGTGTACGACGGGCTGCACCAGTCGTATTCCACGACGCGCCCGTCCAGAATCCGCCGCCGCAGCTGCGGCACACGGTTGGCCGCGCGCGTCACCGCGTACAGCAGGCTCAGAAAAAACGGCCGCCCGTCGAGCGCGGCGAGGAAATCCGTGATATCCACCGCCGCCGTCACCCCCGCGAAGGGGTCAACCATCTGCCGGAAATAGGCGAACTGCCCGCCGCGCGGATCCGCCGCCATATCCACCTCATGCCAGGACATAACCAGGGAACTCCTTTCTATCCACCGGGAACCGGAAAAAACAAAAACGCCCCGCCCCACGCATAGGGGCGAAGCGCTGCTTCACGGTACCACCCTAATTTGACGGGCAAACCGTCCGTCATCTCAAGTCATTCTGTAACGGGAATGACCCGTCCCGCTCGTCGCGGGCCGCTGGGAGGTGGCTGTCCGCCTGCCGATGCCGATGGGCTTGCACGCTCCCCATCTCGCTGCGGGCCGGTATGTGGCGAACTCTTCTCCGTCGCTGCATTTGATTATAGCCCATTTTATCACAAATTTTCCGCTTGTCAACGGTTTTCTGCATCCGAAACCGGATGGAAATTTATACACTTTTCCTCTTGCGAAAGCCGCAGAAGCTGGTATACTGATAGATGTTTTTCCCCGGATTCTGACGAAATCGGACGGTTTTGACGATATGCATAAGCTGAAAAAAATAGATTTTTGCAGGCATCTCTCCTTTGCCGTGGTGGGCGGCTTTTTCGCCGCGTATGCCATCCTCTGCCGCAGCGGCGTCATGGGCAACGCACAGACGGTGAACCTGCTCGAGCTGCTGATCGACGCGCTCTTCGGGCGAAGGCTGAACGTGCTGCTGCACCTCGGCGCGCTCGCGCTCTATGTCCTCGGCACGATGCTCACGGTGCTTCTGCCGCACTGGTTCCACCTCGACATCCGCCGCACGGCGCCGGTGGTCGACGCGCTGGCGGCGGTCGTGCTCGGTTTTCTCCCGGCGGAGATGCCCGTCACGCTCGCGCTCTATCCGATTTTCTTCGCCATGAGCGTGCAGTGGGGCGCGTTCAACGGCGCGCAGGGATTCAACAGCTCGACGATTTTCTCCACGAACAACACCAAGCAGACCTCGCTCGCCCTCGCGCACTATCTGTGCGAGAAGGACCCGATGTATCTGGCCAAGTGCTGGTTCTACGCCGCGACGCTGCTGTGTTTCCACCTCGGAGCGACACTGTCGTTCTTCGCGGTGAAGCTGTGGGGTCTGCGCGCGAGCTGGTGCGTGATTCCGCTCGCGGCGTGGGCGTATTACATGGTCTGCTGCGAGGAGAAATCCGAACAGCGCACGCCCGCCGAGCTGCGCGAGCGCGAGGTCACGGGCGAGACGATCGAGGAGCTGCACGAAGCCGAGGACGTCCTCCTCGAAGAAAAAAAGAAGTAATAGCCCAAAGCACAAAACACATCCGGCGGACATTGTCCGCCGGATGTGTTTTTATCTCAAAGGCCTCGCAGAGTTCGCGGCTCGGAAGCCGCGAAAAAAGTGAAATCCGTTTTTTGCGGCGGCGTGTACGCCGCAAAAAACACTTTGCGCGGAGCGGAGTGTCGCAGCCCCGCCCATGGCGGGGCAAGGCGCGGAGCGCAGCGAAACCCCTTTTCCTGCGAGTTTTTATGTGTTCTCCCGGCTGATCGGCCGCCGGTGCAGGAGAGCGCGGAGCTTCTTGCCGTCGTAGGGGATGAGAGGGTAAAGATACCCGCGCCCGACGAGGGGTTTTGTCGTCGCGATGAGCACGAGAATGCCGACGATCCCGAGCGCGAAGCCCCACCAGTCGAAAAGCCAGATCATCACCAGCAGCGCCATGCGGCAGAGCTTGCACGCGTAACTCATCTCAAAGCTGTGCTGCGTGAAGTTCGCGATGGCGACGAACGCCATATACACCAGCACCTCCGGCACGAGCCAGCGCGACTGCACCGCAAAGTCACCGAGGATGAGCGCGCCGAGCATGCTGAAGGAGTTGCCGAGCACGTCGGGCGTGTTGAGCGAGGCGAGCTTGAGCACGTCGATGATGAGCTCCACGAGCAGCAGCTGCAAAATGAGCGGGACGGGACACTCCCCCTCGATGAGCAGGAAGTGGAGGTTTTCGTGGAGCGTATCGGGCGACTTGACGAGCAGGTACCAAAGCGGCGTGACGAAAATCGTCAGAAACAGCACGACGAGCCGCACGATCCGCAGATACGACCCGACGAGCGGCGGGAAGTAGTAGTCGTTGATCTCCTCGGCAAAGCGCAGGATCGAGACGGGAAAAATCATGACCGCGGGCGTGTTGTCGATAAGCAGGAGCACGTCGCCCTCCATGACGCAGGCGGTCGCCGTGTCTGGGCGCTCGGTGTAGCGTACCTTCGGAAAGGGGTTATACCACTGCCTGGGCGCAATGGCCTCGGCGATGCTCTCCTGACTCATGGCGACGGAGCCGACGTCCATGTGCGCGAGCTTTTCGCGCAGCTCGGCGATGAGCGTCTCGTCCGCCTGCCCGCGCATGTAGCACAGGGCCACGTCCGCGCGGGAGCGCCCGCCGACCTGCAGCCGCTCGAGCGTGAGCGCCGGGTCGCGGATGCGGCGGCGCAGGAGCGCGGCGTTTTTCATGATGCTCTCGACGAAGCCGTCGTGGCTGCCGCGCAGCACCTTGCTCGAATTCGGCTCCTCGACCGAGCGCAGCGGGAACTGCTTGGCGTCCATGAGCAGCCCGCCCTCATAGCCGTCGATGATGAGGAGAGTCTTGCCCGCAAAAACGGCCGTCACCGCGGTCAGGCGGTCGCGCTCCACCGCGGCGTCGCAGATACTGACACAGCGCTCGAGAAACGCCTGCAGATCGGGCGTGTCCGCAAGGCTCCCAATGGGCCGCCACGCGGAGATGGCGCGCTCGAGCAGCGCGTCCTCGGCGTAGCCGTTCACGACCCAGAGCCGGGCGCGCCGCCCCGCGATCGTGAGCGGGCGGGTGACCATGTCAAAGCTCCGCCCCGTTCCCAGCAGCTCGTCGAGCGCCGCCGCCCGCGCGTCAAATGTATCCTTCGTCGGTTCCATGAGCAGCCTCCCCATACAGAATCACTTGCAGTATGGCAGAAAACGGAAGATTTTATACGCAGGAGGGCTGCGCGGCGCGCACGCACAGCAAAAGAGCCCCCGGAGCGTCAGCTCCGGGGGCTCTGTGAAATGACTTATGCGGGTGGATCAGGTTTACGCTCAGGTGCGCTCTTTTTTGCGGGTGACCACAGCGGCGCTGCCGCCGATGGCCATGACCGCGAGACCGACATAGAGCAGGACGCCGCTGTCGCCGGTCGTGGGCGGCTTATAGTTCGGGTCCTTCGCACCGCAGACGGTGCACACGCCCTTGGCATAGTGGTGCTCGCCGGTGGCCTTGATGACCGCGCCCTTGCTCTGAACCTCGCCGCAGCCGGCGCAGACCACATCGCCGGTGTAGCCGTCATCGACGCAGGTGGCGTCCTTGGCGTTCACAAGGCGGAAGTCGTGGCTGCCCTCGGTGCAGTTGGCGATGGTGATGCGACCCTGCGGCTCGGCATACTGCTCGCCGACCACGCCGCCGAGCTTCTCGGTGATGTACTCCATCAGAACCTCATCGAGTGGACGGCCGGTGTCGAACTGGCTGCTCGCCGCGGCGAAGGCATAGTAGGTATCGCCGCCGGCGGCCACGAAGTTATTCGTGATAACGGCATACTTCGCGTTCAGGTCGAAGGGTTTGCCGTTGATGCTGTTGATGACCACGCGCTGGATGCTGTGCGGGCCATAGTAGGTCGAGCCGGGATATTTGTCGGTGTTCGCATCGTAGGCCTTGTCGGTAAAGATGGTGAAGTCGATACCGGCCACCTGCGGGAAAGCGCCGACCGCGCCGGGCGTGCTGAAGGTGGAGGCCTCGAGCGCCTCGAGCAGCTCCGCGCCGGTCACATAGACCACGGCCACGGTGTTGCCGAAGGGCAGGACGGTGTTGATGTCCTTCTTGGAGATGTCGCCCTGGTGGATCCACGCGCGGATGCCGCCGCCGTTGGTGAGAGAGATGATGTTGTCGGGGTCAACCTCGGTGATGCTGCCGGGGTTCTGCTCGGTGAGCGACCAGAGCATCGCGTCGGTGATGAGGTCGCCGAGGTTCGTCTCCTCGGTGCGGTTGCCGGGGGCCTTGTCGCCGTTGAGCTCCACGTCGCTGCGGGCGAACACCTCACCGTACTCGGCGTTGACGCGATCGATGATCTTCTGTGCAGCGGCGGCCACGGTGGGATCGCCCGCCACGCCGTCCAGCTCGACGAGTGCGTTGCCGAGGATCTCCTTGCTTTCGCTGTCGATGAGAATCATGCCGACGTATTCAAACGCGGTGCCGGTGGACTGGATGGGTTCACCGTTCGCACCCTCCACCATCACGGTGTGGGAGTGGCCGTCGATGATGAAGTCGAGACCGGTGACATTGGCATAGAGGTCGGTGGAGCGGTTGGGGGCGGATTCCTTGTCCACGCCGAGGTGGGCGAGGCAGACAACGATGTCCGCGCCGTTTGCGCGCAGCTCGTCAATCTGCGTCTGCGCGCAGGCATAGAGCTCCTTCTCAGCGTAGAAGGACAGGCCCTGCATGAGCGCGGGGTTGGCCTTGGTCTGCGCCTCGGGGGTGTCGAGACCGAAGAAGCCGATCTTCACGCCGTCCTTCTCGATGATGGTGTTGCCCTGGAAGGCGTTTTCACCATCCTTCAGGATGTTCGCGCAGAGAACGGCGAAGTCCGCCTTGCTCAGGTTCTCCTTGAGCTGGGGATAGCCGTAGTCAAACTCATGGTTGCCAAGGGTGGCCACATCGTAGCCGGCGGCGTTCATCATCTCGGTGGCGTCGGCGCCCTTCGTGGTGCTGACATAGGGTGTGCCCTGACTGTAGTCGCCGGCGTCGGCCAGAATGACCTCGGCGCCGAGGGACTCAAACGCGTCGCGCAGCGCGGCCATCTGGGAATAGCCCATGATATTGCCGTGTACGTCATTGGAGTGCAGGATGATGACCAGCCCCTCGAGGGAGGAGGGCAGGCCGCTGAGCGTCAGCAGGAGGGAGCCGATCTCCTCGGCGTTCAGGCCGATCTCCAGCAGATAATCCAGCGCCTCGGCCTGCAGGTCGGCCTTCGACAGATCCTCCACGCCGAACATGGTCTGCAGCGCGGAGACAATGCCGTACTTGGCGATGTTGGCGGCCTTCTCGGTGCCGGGCTGGATGCCGTAGTAGTTGTAGTAGGTCACGAGGTAGTCGGCGACGACCTCATCGTAGCTCGCGCCCATGAAGCACTCGAGCACGGCGCTGGCGATGCCGCAGCGGTCCTTACCCTCGGTGCAGTGCATGTAGTAGGGGGCCTCCGTCTCGCTGGAGGCGATGTAGCGGTAGCCGTTTGCAAGACCGGTCTTGAAGGCGTCCGTCGTGAACGCGACGGGCATGTTCAGAAAGACGGCGTCCTGCGTGGAGTAGTAGCTGCCTTCCCAGCCGGGATAGGCCTTCGCGGCGGCCTCGGAGTCGGCGAGGTTGATGAAGGTCTTGATGCCCGCAGCCTTGGCGGCGGCGTCGGCATAGGGGTTGCGGCCCTCAACGGCGTCGTTGATGGGGGAGCTGCCGCGGTAGAGAACGCCCTCGCCCATGCCGGTGGTCTCGATCACGCGGACATTGGCGAACTCAGCGTCCGTCAGGTTCTTATACATGTCGGCATTGCGGTCGCCGGTGCGCTGGGGCAGCTGGCGGGCATCCCACTCGTCATAGTAGGCGCCCTTATCCTTCATGGTGATCGTCACCTTGACGGGGTAGGTCACGCCGTCCGCCGCGACATACTTATCGGAGACGGCGGGGTCGGTGTTCGGCTTGGCCAGACCGGCGTCCACCGCGAGCTGGCCGTAGTTGATGGCCACGATGACGCTGGACGCGCCCTCCGTCGCGCGTACGAGCTTCTTGTCGGTGTCCACGTCGTTATAGTTCGAGCAGACGGGCATCTCGTAGCTGTTGCCGTTGACGTCAACGGTGACTACGTCGCCATACGCAAACCCGGCCTTCATAAACTCCTCCGTGGAGATGTCCAGCTCAATATTTCCGTATTTCCTGGCGGTTTTGCCGAGAACCGCTTCATAGGTGGCAGAAGCAGGTTCGTCAGCGGGTTCAGCCCAAGCTGCGGGCACCATCAGAGACAGCGCCATGGCCAGAGCCAGCAGAGTCGCTAAGAATTTCCGCATGTAATCTTCCTCCTTATAATTTCCGGACGCCTGTGTGCACCCATCAGTAATTTCTATTTTACACAAATTTTACGCGAAATGGAATCCTATTTTGTTCAGAACGACAACGAAAAACACGTCCTAATTTTGTCTATTTTACCGATAGGAAAATGTGCCGCTTTGCGGGAAATCCGTCTGGAAATCCGGGATTTTTGTGGTATACTGAATGATTGAACTGAGAGATATAAGGGAGGTTATCCTGATGAGAAAGCTCTTCAAGGGCGGCACCGTCGTCTCCGGCAAGGGGACGAAGCGCGCGGATGTCCTCGTCGACGGGGAGAAGATCGTCCGCGTCGCGCGCAGCATCACCGACCCGCTGGCGCAGACCGTCGACGTGACGGGCAAGTTCCTTCTGCCCGGCTTTATCGACGCGCATACGCACTTTGACCTCGACGTCGCGAACACGACCACCGTCGACGACTTTGACAGCGGCAGTCTCGCCGCCATCCACGGCGGAACGACCACGGTCATCGATTTCGCCTGCCCCAACAAGGGCGAGACGCTCGCCCACGGCCTGCAGCTCTGGCACGAGAAGGCCGACGGGCGCACCTGGTGCGACTACAGCTTCCACATGACGATCGACGACTGGAACGAGGACATCGCCCGCGAGATCGACGACATGTACGCCGCGGGCATCTCCTCCTTCAAGATGTATATGACCTATCCGGCCATGATGATCGGCGACGAGGCGATGTACTGGGCGCTGAAGAAGCTGAAGGAAAAGGGCGGCATCTGCGGCGTCCACTGCGAAAACAGCGGCGTGATCGACGCGCTCGTCACCGAGAAGAAGGCGGCGGGGGAGATGGGTGTCTCGTCCCACCCCGAGACACGGCCCGATTTCCTCGAGGCCGAGGCCGTCGGCCGCCTGCTCCACATCGCCGAGGCGGTGGATATCCCGGTCATCATCGTCCACCTGACGAGCGCCGCCGCCCTGCGCGAGGTCGAGGCGGCGCGCAAGCGCGGCCAGAAGGTCTATGTCGAGACGTGCCCGCAGTACCTCGTCCTCGACGACAGCGTCTATTATAACGAGGACTGGGACGAGGCGGCGAAGTTCGTCTGCTCGCCCCCGATCCGCAAGCCAGATGATCAGAAGGCGCTCTGGGCGGCGCTCCGCCGCGGCGAGATCCAGACGATCTCCACCGACCACTGCTCGTTCACGACCGAGCAGAAGGAGATGGGACGCGCGGACTTTACGAAGATCCCCGGCGGCGTCCCCGGTGTGGAGACGCGCGGCGAGGTGGTCTATTCGGCGGGCGTTGCCACGCGGAAGATCAGCCTTGCGACGATGTGCCGCGTGCTGGCGGAGAACCCGGCGCGGCTTTATGGCATGTTCCCGCGCAAGGGCGTGCTCGCCAAGGGCGCGGACGCCGACATTGTCGTCTACGATCCGCAGGCCGACCACGTCATCCGCGCCGAAAATCTCCTCAGCCGCGCGGGCTACACGCCCTATGAGGGCTTTGTCACCCGCGGCGGCATCGAGCAGGTCTGGCTGCGCGGGCAGTTGATGGTCCGCGGCGGCAGCGTCGTGGGCGAGTGCGGCGGGAAGTTCATCCCCCGCGGCAAATGCGCGCTGTAAGCGCCGCAGGAAAGAGAGGTTCACAGTATGGATAAGACGCTCGGTTATCTGCTCTGCTGTCAGTCGCCGGCCCTGTTTCTGGGGGCTTTGGCGCTGCTGGCGGGCTATATCATCCGCCATCGCAACCACCGCGTCCACGCGGCGCTCGATCTGGTGCTGGCGATCGTCTGCCTGCTCGGCGGCGTGGCGCTGTACTATCTCGGCATGCTCTATGACCATTTCACCATCCACGACTTCTGGCAGATCCGCGTGCCGGGCTGGGTGGGGCTGGTGCTGGCGGCGATTGTGATCGTCGTCCTGTTTGTTCAGAACATCGGCAAGGCCGCCGCGCGCCGCCGCAGTGAGAAGGAGGCCGCCCGCGCCGAGGACGCGCGCCGCAAGGAGCTCGAGGAGGCCAAGAGCGCCGCCTTCGCCTCCGGCCAGGCCGCCGCAGCATCTGCGCAGCCCGACCCGCAGGAAAAAACAGAGGAAAAACTCGAATAACCCCAAAGAAATGCGTCCGCAACAGCGGACGTATTTCTTTGCAAAAAAGTCTCACAGAGTCCGCGGCTCGCAAGCCGCGAATAAAGTCTGATCGTTTTTTGCGGCGGCGTGTATGCCACAAAAAAACACCTCGCGCGGAGCGAGCGTCGCAGGCTGGCATAGCCAGCTGAGGCGCAGAGCGCAGCGAATCCCCATGCGCAAATAAGACACCGCCCGCAATACGCAGGCGGTGTCTTATTTGCGCATATAAAGAAGCGGGTATTCCCCGCCCTCCTCGTCGCGCTCGGCGTCCGGGAGAAAATCGTTCGTTGCGCGTGACGACGCTCCCCGCGCCGATGACCGACCCCGCACCGATCGTCACGCCGCCGCAGACGGTGGCGTTCGCGCCGATCCAGACGTCGCGTCCGAGCGTGATGGGGGCGGAGGTGCCGATGCCCACGGTGCGCTGCGCCGCGTCGACCGAGTGCCCCGAACAGGCCAGACAGACGCCCGGCGCGATGAACGCGCCCGCGCCGATGTCGATGGGGGATGTGTCGAGCATGACGCAGTTGTAGTTTACGATCGTCAGCCCGTGCGTGTGGATGTTGAAGCCGTAGTCGCAGCGGAAGTCCGGCTCGATGAACGTCAGCGGGTCGCAGGTGCCGAGCAGCTCGCGCAGAATTTCACCACGGCGCTCCGCTTCGTCCGGCGCGGTGCGGTTATACTCCCAGCAAAGCCGCTTGGCGCGCAGCTGCGCCGCGGCGGGGGCGTTCTCGTGCCCGCTGGCATAGGGTGCTGGCCGCTTCATAATCTCAATGGGATCCATAAAATCGCTCCTTTGGTTCGTTTAGGCTTCGATCCGGTCGCCGTCGAGCGCCTTCCAGCCGAAGCGGATGATGGAGATGATGATCGAGACGAGCGTGACGGCCTCGTTCAGCGCGCCGCCCCACGACTTCACGAGCACGTCGTAGAGCAGCATACACGGCGAGTTCACGGCGAGGTTAGCGATGCGGATATTGCGGGCGTTGTTCGTCCAGTAGCCGATCGTCCCGGCGACCGTCGTGGCGACGGGCAGCAGACTGATCGGGCCGCTCCATGTGAGCAGCGCGGCAGCGAGCGACAGCGCCGAAAAGACGGCGATCCAGCCCTTCCAGCGCACGAGTGCGCTCTCGTTGTACTTCGTGAGCATGGCGTTGCGCGTGATGTTCACGAGCAGACTCAGCGCACCGCTGAACGCGCCGAGCAGCGCGAACTGCAGACTGAACGTCAGGCAGCCGAGCGTCTGCATGACGAAAAAACGCTTGTTCGTCTTGACCTGAAACGAGATGAAAAAGAACAGCAGACCCAGAAACCCGATGGCCTGCACCAGAATGTCGTAAAAGCTGTGCATGATAATCGCTCTCCCTGTGATGAATTCCGCAGGCGAGTATACCAGAAAATGCCAGCTTTTGCAATGGACACTACAGATTGAATTGAACGACCTGAAAGTCTCACAGAGTTCGCGGCCCGCCCGCCCCGCAAAACAGCCCATCCCGTTTTGGGGCGGGGTGGGCCGCCCAAAAAACACATTTCG
>USAC01000067.1 GCA_900552475.1 uncultured Eubacteriales bacterium
GGGGTGATGTTATTTCGGGGGGGGGTCCCCCTCTTGGGTGTACGCGTCCGCGGTGGGCGCGGCGTTGTCAAAACACTAATAATACGGGCGGTCACTATTGTTAGGCCCCTTCGTTTATGATTTATCTCGCCCTTTCCTGCGCCATCCACGGGGCGGCGCGGGCGATGAGCTTGCGGTAGACCCACCGGCGCATCCACGGCTCGCTTGACGCGCGCAGCGCCTCGCCCGGGCGCATCCACTCGACGCCGCTGTTCTCGTCCGGCTTTTCACGCAGGGCGGCGTCCTCCGACTGCAGCAGGTACGTCACGTTCAGGTGGACGTGGCTCGGGACGTAGCGCCCGCGCTTTTCGTGCCCCTCCACGGCCAGACACTCCAGCGAGAAGATCCCGTCCGTGAGCGGGCGCAGCCGCCGCAGACCCGTCTCCTCCGTGACCTCGCGCATCGCGGCGGCGAGCAGATCCTCCTCGCCATCGGCGTGCCCGCCGGCCCACGACCACGAGCGGTAGAGATTGTGCCAGACCATCACGACGCGCGTGCGGTCGGGGCTGAGCACCCACGCCGAGGCCGTGAGGTGCGCGCTCTCGTTCTCGCGCAGCAGCGCGTCCGGATGCTCATGCAGGAAGCGCAGCATCACCGCGCGGTCGCGCTCCTCCTGCTCGCAGCCGGGGACGAAGCGCTCGATTTCCTGATAGATTCCCACGGTCATCAGCCTTTTTTTTTCAGATAAACCGCCCGGTAGACGATTCCGACGAGACACCCGCCGACGATGTTCCCAAGCGTCACGGGCAGGAGATTCGACAGCAGAAAGCCGCCCCAGCCGACGTTTGCGCCGAGGAAGATGCCCGCGGGGAGATAGAACATGTTGGCGATGCTGTGCTCAAAGCCGCAGAGCACGAACACGAAGATTGGCCCGTAGAGCCCGATGAACTTCTCCGCCGCGCTCTCACCGACCTGACTCATCCAGACGGCGATGCAGACGAGGAAGTTGCAGAGCACGCCGCGCAGCAGCGCCGCGCCAAAGGGGAGCGACGCCTTCATCTCCGCTGTCGTGATAACGGCATCGCGCACGACGTCGAGCGTCCCCGCCGCGCTGCACAGCCCGGCGACGAGCACCGAGCCGAGGAAGTTCCCGAGGTAGACGAGCGCCCAGCTGCACAGCAGCGCCCGCAGGCAGATCTCCCGCTCGAGCAGCGGGATGATGAGCAGGCAGTTGCCTGTGAACAGCTCGCTCCCGGCGAGGACGACCATTGTCAGTCCGGCGGGGAAGATGGCCGCGCCCGCGACCTTGCCGACATAGACGTTTCCGAATGTGGCCGCCGCGCCCGCGAGCGCGATGAACGCGCCGGCCAGCATGCCCAGCAGCAGAAGCCGTACTGCGGTCTGCTCCGTTTTGATTTTTCCGAGGGTGAGATAGCCGCGCGCCACCTCTGCGGGATTTTTCATGTAGGGTCCTCCTGTTTTCTCTTGTCAATCGGGGGGGTAGAGTACCAGTATAGCAAAAAAGCACCCCGCTGACAATTCCGATTTCCGGGGGGAGGCATAAGCAGTCGTTAAAAAGCCATAAAAATATGTCAAGACACTTGCACAGACAAAATGTGTTATGATTGAGCATACTCAAGAGTGAAATCTATATTATGGTGAGGAGAAAGCGGCATGAAGGGCCTGCAGCCGAGCGGCATCCGCCGCCGCAACAAGATGATCTATGCGGCCGTGGTGCTGTTTCTGGAAAACGGCTATGAAAAGACGACCACGGCGCAGATCGCGCGCCGCGCGGGCATGTCGGCCACGTCGTTTTTCGCCGCGTTCCCGAATAAAGAGGCGATTCTATACGCGCTTGTGCGCGAGATGCTCGCCGAGCAGTTCAAGTGGACGGAGCGTCTGCTGGGCGAGAGACCGGATCCGCTGCTGCTCTACTGCGCGGAGACGGCGCTGCAGATCCACATCACGGAGCTGTCTCCGGAGCTGCGCGAGTTGTATATGACGGCCTATTCGCTCCAGAGTACGTCGGAATACATCTACCAGAACATCTCAAAGAAGCTGGAGACGTTTTTCGCGCCGTATCTGCCGGGCGCATAGGCGAGCGATTTCTACGAACTGGAGATTGCCTCGGCGGGCGTAATGCGCGGCTTTATGGGCCGCCCCTGCGACCTGTATTTCACCATAGAGCGTAAGCTCCGCCGCTTTCTCAGCTGCTGTATGCGGCTGTACTGCGTGCCGGAGGAGAAGCAGGAGCAGGTCATCGCGCGGGTGCTGCAGATGGATCTGCGCACACAGGCACAGGAGATCGTCGGCGAGGCGGTGCGCCGCGCGGAGGCGGGGTTTGAAGCAGTGATGGCGGATACCGGACAGGCCTGAAGGGAGCCAGTGCAGAGGGGGATCCGCGTTTCATACATGGAAGGGTTGGGGGAAGCCCCGGAAAGGTCACCAAGGCCGCCGCACTGCCTGTGCGGCGGCCTTGGTGCGCTCTTTACCGGCGCTTCCGGACGGGCTGGGGGCTCTCAAAGAGCCAGCGCCGCAGCCGAGGCCACGCGATGTCCAGCAGCACGAGCCCCAGCCCGATAGCGACGGAAAAGAGCGTCACGACCTGCACCGTATCCCGGATTATGCCGCTGCTCACGAGCCAGCGGCAGCCGAGGGCGTACGTCTCCAGCCGCCAGAAAAGCGGCGTCAGCACCGCCGCGATGCCGAGATAGCGCAGCACATGCGAGCGCTGCGCCGCGCGCCCATCCAGCGTCCGCCGCAGCTCGCCGACGGCACGCTCCACCGCGCAGGTTTTGTCATACACCTCCCGCACAGTTACGAGCGGGCGCGGCCCTGTCTTTTTCGGCCGGAAAGAAATCATGGGGAAGTCCTCCTTTGTGTGTCTTGTGGGGCCATTGTAGCACAGGCAGGAGCAGCGTCCTTTTAGCGGGGGCTTGCAATACCGCGCGGAACATCGTACAATAGTAGAACATGAATCGAACGGAGGAACCGCCCCATGCAGCCACGCGAAGCACTCAGACAATATTTCGGCCACAGCGATTTCCGACGCGGGCAGCGCAAGCTGATCGAGGCCGTGCTCGGCGGGCGGGACGTGCTCGGCGTGATGCCCACGGGCGGCGGCAAGTCAATGTGCTACCAGATCCCGGCGCTCTGCCTCGGCGGGACGACGCTGGTCATCTCGCCGCTCATCTCGCTGATGAAGGATCAGGTCGCGGCGCTCACGGACGCGGGCGTCCCGGCGGGGTATATCAACAGTTCGCTCTCGGGCGAGGAGCTGCGCGACGTGTACCGCCGCGCCTATAGCGGGGAGTACCGCCTGCTCTATGTCGCGCCCGAGCGGCTCGGCGCGCCGGGTTTTGTGAAGCTGGCGCAGACGATCTCCATCCCGCTCATCGCCGTCGACGAGGCGCACTGCATCTCCCAGTGGGGGCAGGATTTCCGCCCGAGCTATCTGGAGATCGCCGATTTCATCGACGCGCTCCCGCAGCGCCCCGTGACGGCCGCGTTCACCGCGACCGCGACGGCGCGGGTGCAGGAGGACATCGGGCGCCTGCTCCGCCTGCGCGGCCCGCTGCGCGAGGTGACGGGCTTTGACCGGCCGAACCTGTATTTTGAAGTGCGCACCCCGCGCAGCAAGAACGGGACGCTCCTCGCCCTCGTGCGCGAGCGGGTGGGGCGCTGCGGCATCGTCTACTGCGCGACGCGCGCCGCGGTCGAGCGCGTCTGCCAGTCGCTGCAGGACGCGGGCATCCCGGCCACGCGCTACCACGCGGGACTGGACGAGGAGGAGAGGCGGCGCAATCAGGACGACTTCCAGTTCGACCGGCGGACGGTTATGGTCGCGACGAACGCCTTCGGCATGGGCATCGACAAGTCGAACGTCAGCTACGTCATCCACTACAACATGCCCAAAAGTCTCGAGGCGTACTATCAGGAGGCGGGGCGCGCCGGGCGCGACGGCGAGCCCGCGGACTGCATCCTCCTGTTCGCCCCGGCGGACGTGGAGACGGCGCGCTTTCTCATCGACAACGGCGGCAGCGACGCGCTCAGCGAGGAGGAAGCCGCGCTAGTGCGGCGGCGCGACATGGAGCGCCTGCAGGCGATGGTGGGCTACTGCCGCACGGCGAAGTGCCTGCGCGGATACATCCTCGACTATTTCGGCCAGCCGCACGCCGATGCCTGCGGCAGCTGCGGCAACTGCCGCGCGAAGTACCGCGCGGAGGACATCACCACCCACGCGCAGATGATTCTCTCCTGTGCCGTCCGCATCCGCGACGCCCTCGGCTACGGTGTGGGCAAGACCCTGCTCATACAGGTGCTGCGCGGCAGCCGCGACCAGCGCGTGCTGCAGCTGCGGCTCGATAAGCTCCCGACGTACGGCCTGCTCGCGGAGCTCCCGGAGAGCGCCGTCCGCGCGCGGGTCGAATATCTCGAGATGGAGGGCTATCTCAAAACGGACCCCGACCACGGGGCGCTCCTGCTGACGCCGCAGGCGCGCGAGGTGCTCTTCCGCGGCAAGACGCTCACCATGCCCGTGCGCATCGAGCAGGAGGAGCGCGCGAAGGCCGGGGCGCTCCCGCCCGCGGACGCCGACCTGTTTCAGGCGCTGCGCGCGACGAGGGCGCAGATTGCGCGCCGCCGCGGCGTCCCGGCGTATGTCGTGTTCTCGGATGCGACGCTCACGGATATGGCGCGCCGCGCCCCGCGCACGATGGCGGATTTTCTCGAGGTGTCCGGCGTCGGGCAGACGAAGGCCAGGCAGTACGGCGAGGCGTTTCTGGAGACGATCGCGGCGCACGCGGGGGAGAAGTAACGGTGATCTTTCGGCAGAGGGACGGACGGGGTGTCCGTCCCTTTTTTTGGTATACAAAAAGCCGGAGAACGGTACCCCGTTCTCCGGCTTTATTTTGTCAGCACTTTTAAAAATCAATCGTCCCGTTCAGCACGCGCAGGTCATACGGCTCAAACGTCACATGGCGGTACTTCTCCACGTCGAGCATCACGCCTGTCCAGTCGGAGTGGATGTCGCCGTTCTGCTTGATGAGGATGTCGTAGAGAATGTCATACGTCACGCCGTCCTCACCCGTCTCCACGATCGTGGAATACGGCAGCGTCTTGTGGTACGTCAGGTGCAGCCCCTTGTACTCGAAATGGAAGCCGTTGCGCATGCGGCAGCCGTCGAGCCCCTTGTAGGTGAACATCCGCCGCAGATCCGCGAGAATTCTGTCGTCCTTCTCATCGTAGAGGTTCTCGGGCGTGGTCGCGGTGTAGTCATAGCGGAACTGGATGGGGATCCCATAGGGCAGGAACCGCTCGACATAGGCCGGGAGCTTGTCCGCCGGATAGTGCTTATAGAGCACGCAGTTGATGCGCGTGCGGCAGGCGATGCGCCCGATGACCTCGTCCGGGCTCTCCTCGACGTATTTGACGAGGTGGCGGGAGATATTCATGCAGGTGATCTTGTCCTTGTTCTTCTCGGTAAAGGCAATCATCTCCTCGGCGGAGTGCTGCTGCTGCACCGGGAAGGTCGTGTTGATATAGATCTTGTGCGTAGGCGGGATGGCGTCCAGCATCTGCTGCAGGGCATCGAGGTTGGCCAGCGGCTCGCCGCCGGTGAAGACGAAGTCGCACGCGGGCGTGATTTCATCCATCGTGCGGATGCTGCGCAGGATCGCCTTCAGGCTGAAGCCCGTGCAGTCCTCATACTCCTGCTTGTTGATGCAGAAGGGACAATGGTTGTTGCAGTCATAGGGAACAAAGACCGTGACGGTAGCGCCGCCCGCCCGGGTCTTATACGGATTGCTCATGTTAATCAGCCAGCCTTCCAGTGAATGTACGGCAAACATTGTATACCTTCCGCGCAAAAATTGCAAGGAATACTTAAAGAATCGTAAATTTTTCCTGTGGATTCAAAGGACTTTTCCGTCAAACCTCTTGCAATGGGAAAAAATTGTGTTATACTGACGTCTGTCACATTTGTGTGAAAAGTATGATTTTTTTCGAGGTGAGGCGCATGCCTGGGGGCAAGCACATACTGGGCCGGCCAAAGGGCCGGCATGTTTTTGGCACGGCGCGGGTCGGCGAACGCGGCCAGATCGTGATTCCGAAGGAGGCGCGGGCTTTTTTCGGCATCCGGCCGGGCGACACGCTGCTCATCCTCGGCAGCGAGGACAGCGGGCTCGTTGTCTCGAAGCCGGAGGTGCTCGACCGGGTCGCGCAGGAGATATTGGGGAATCTGGAGGAGTAAGACATGACAAAAGAGATGTATCGCCAGCTCGGCATTTCCGACGCTGTGCATGATTTCGGCCGCGAGATACTCGATGGCCTGACGGAGCGCTTCGCGCAGATCGACGAGGTGGCGGAGTATAACCAGTGCAAGGTCATCGCTGCCATGCAGAAAAACCGCGTCAACGCGACGCACTTCGCCGCGACGACGGGCTACGGCTACGACGACGAGGGGCGCGACAACCTCGAGCGCGTCTATGCCGACTGCTTCCATACGGAGGCGGCGCTCGTGCGCCCGCAGATCACCTGCGGCACGCACGCGCTGACCGTCGCGCTGAGCGCGAACCTGCTGCCGGGCGACGAGCTTCTGAGCCCTGTCGGCCGCCCGTATGACACGCTCGAGGAGGTCATCGGCATCCGCCCCTCGCCCTGCTCGCTCGCGGAGTACGGCGTGCAGTACCGGCAGGTCGATCTGCTTGCGGACGGGACGTTCGACTATGAGGGCATCCGACGCGCCATCAACGAAAAGACGAAGCTTGTCACCATCCAGCGCTCGAAGGGCTACGCCACGCGCCCGACGTTCTCCGTCGAGCAGATCGGCCAGCTCATCGCCTTCTGCAAGCAGTGCAAACCCGACGTCATCTGCATGGTCGATAACTGCTACGGTGAGTTCGTCGAGACGCGCGAGCCGTCCGACGTCGGCGCCGACATGATCGTCGGCAGCCTCATCAAAAACCCCGGCGGCGGTCTTGCACCCATCGGCGGCTATATCTGCGGCACGCAGACGTGCGTAAACCGCTGCGCCTATCGCCTGTCCGCGCCCGGTCTGGGGCAGGAGGTCGGCGCGAACCTCGGATTGATGCCCTCGTTCTATCAGGGACTGTTCCTCTCGCCGACGGTTGTCTCCGGTGCGCTCAAGGGCGCGGTGTTCGCCGCGGCCTGCTATGAGAAGCTGGGCTTCCGCGTCGTGCCGGGGAGCACGGAGTCGCGCCACGACATCATTCAGGCCGTCGAGCTCGGCTCGCGCGAGGCGATGGTCGCCTTCTGCAAGGGTATCCAGTCCGCCGCCCCCGTCGACAGCTACGTCACGCCCGAGCCGTGGGCGATGCCGGGCTATGAGTCGGAGGTCATCATGGCCGCGGGCGCGTTCGTGCAGGGCTCATCGATCGAGCTCTCCGCCGACGGCCCGATCCGCCCGCCGTACGCGGTGTATTTCCAGGGCGGGCTGACGTGGTACCACGCGAAGCTCGGGATTATGATGAGTCTGCAGAAGATGCTTGAAGCGGGGCTGATCGAGCTGTAAATTTGCGGATTTTTTTGGGATGCATTCGGCGACATATTTTTTGCCAGCAGCGGCAAAAAGTATGCAAAAAATGCCGCCAAAACCAAGGTTTTGGAATCCTAAGCGCGCCCCGCACGTTTTAGATTGTTGGGGTGCGTGCCGCGCGGGAAAAGTACCCCGCCGGAGGCGGGACAAGCCGATTCAATCGCCAATCCACCGCCCAAAGTATCAACTCACAAAAATTGTCCAAAAAACAAAAATCACACATACATAGTAAAGGAGAAAGAAAAACACATGTGGTTCTGGTTTTCCCTCATTGCCCTGCTCTGCTGGAGCGGGTCCGACCTGTTTTCCAAGATCGGCTGTCAGGATGCCGACGACAAGTACAGTCACCTCAAAATGGTCATCGCCGTCGGCGTGGTGATGGGCCTGCACGCCGCCTATGAGATCTTCATCGGCGGTACGGAGATCAGCTGGGACGTCATCGTGACGTACCTGCCGGTGTCTCTGCTCTATATTGTCTCCATGACGCTGGGCTATGTCGGCCTGCGCTATATCGAGCTGAGCATCTCCAGCCCGATCTGCAACTCCTCCGGCGCGCTGGTGGCGGTGCTGACGCTCATCACGAGCGGCATCGGCGGGCTGGCCGTCGGCCAGCTGGCGGCGACGGTGCTCGTCTGCATCGGCGTCATCGGTCTCGGCATCGTCGAAGCGCACGAGGACGACGAGCTGCGCGCCGCGCGCCAGCAGGCCGCGAACCGCCGCTACGCCAAGTCCGCCCTCGCGATCATTCTGCCGGTGCTGTACTGCGTTCTCGACGCGCTGGGTACGTTCGCCGACTCGCGCGTGCTCGAGACGCTCGACGAGGACAGCGCCAACTGCGCCTATGAGCTGACGTTCCTCGTCGCGGCGGTCATCTGCTTTATCTATGTCGTCATCATCAAGCGCCAGAAGCTCGTTCCCCGCCGCGAAGCGCCGAAGTACACCGGCGCTATCTTTGAGACGGCGGGCCAGTTCGCCTATATCTATGCCCTCGCGGACACGCGGCACGTCGCCCTCGCCGCGCCGATGATCTCGGCCTACTGCGTGGCGTCCGTCCTGTGGGGCCGCATCTTCCTCAAGGAAAAGCTCTCCTGGAAGCACTATCTCATGATTGCGTTCGTCGTTGCCGGCATCGTGATGCTCGGTATGTACGACGAGTAACCCCTGTTTTTCACAGAATCTGCACCCGGCGGGCCGCTTTTTGGGCGGTTCGCCGGATTTTTTTGAAAAATTTTTGCCTATATGACCGGTTTCGCCTTGACTTTTTGCGGGAAATCCTGTATCATAGTCAACGTTGTAAAGGATGATAACTTTACAGAGGAGGGCTTTTCCATGAAAAACCAGACCTTCCGCATGACAATGCTGCTCGATTTCTACGGCGACGTGCTCACCGAGCGGCAGAAGGAATTTTTCGATCTGTACTATAACGAGGATCTCAGTCTGTCCGAGATCGCCGAGAATTACGGCATCTCCCGGCAGGGCGTGCGCGACGTGATCGTCCGCGCCGAGGCCGTCATGACCGAGCTTGAGGACAAGACCGGCCTGATGAAGCGCTTCATGCAGATCCGCGAAAAGGCCAACGCCATCACGGCGGCCGCCGAGCAGATCAAAACCGTCAACTACCGCCAGTATGAAAATCCGGAGCTCGACGAGCTCGCGGAGCGCATCCTCGGGTGCGCCGCGTCATTAAAGGAGTAACCCCATGGCATTTGAGGGACTGAGCGAAAAACTGAACCAAACCTTCAAACGCCTGCGCGGCAAGGGCCGCCTGACCGAGGCCGACGTCCGCGCCGGCATGAGGGAGGTGCGTTTGGCCCTGCTCGAGGCCGACGTGAGCTACAAGGTCGTCAAGGACTTCGTGGCGCAGGTCACCGAGCGCTGTGTCGGCGCGGACGTGCTCGACAGTCTCACCCCTGCCCAGCAGGTGGTGAAGATCGTCAACGAGGAGCTGACAAAGCTCATGGGCGGTTCCAGCGCGAAAATCGCCACCGCCTCCAAGGGACCCACCGTCGTGATGATGGTCGGCCTGCAGGGCGCTGGTAAGACGACGAACGCCGCCAAGCTCGCGGGGCTCATGCGCCGCCAGTTCGGCAAACGCCCGCTGCTCGTGGCCTGCGACGTGTACCGTCCCGCCGCCATCACGCAGCTGCAGGTCGTCGGCGGTCAGCTCGACATCCCCGTCTTTGAGATGGGGCAGAGCGATCCCGTCCATATCGCCGAGGAGGCCATCCGCTACGCGAAGGATCACGGCCACGACATGGTGTTTCTCGACACCGCGGGCCGCCTGCATATCGACGAGAAGCTCATGGACGAGCTCAAGGCCGTCAAGGCCGCCGTCCATCCGAACGAGATTCTCCTCGTGGTCGACGCCATGACCGGTCAGGATGCGGTCAACGCCGCGAGCGCCTTCGACGAGGCGCTCGGCATCGACGGCGTCGTGCTGACAAAGCTCGACGGCGACGCGCGCGGCGGCGCCGCGCTCTCGATCCGCGCCGCGACGGGCAAGCCCATCAAGTTTGCCGGCACCGGCGAAAAGCTCGACATGATCGAGCAGTTCCACCCCGACCGCATGGCCTCACGCATCCTCGGCATGGGCGATATGCTCACCTTCATCGAGAAGGCCGAGCAGCAGTACGACGAGGCGCAGGCCAAAAAGCTCGAGGAAAAGCTCCGCAAGAACCGCCTGACGCTCTCGGATTACCTCGACCAGCTCGAGCAGCTGCAGAAGATGGGCGACCTCTCCCAGATCGCCGGGATGCTGCCGGGCGGGCTCGGCAAGCAGCTCGATAACGCCCAGCTCGACGAAAAGCAGATGGCGCACACCAAGGCGATCATCCTCTCGATGACGCCGCAGGAGCGTGAGAATCCCCAGATCCTCAACGCCAGCCGCAAAAAGCGCATTGCCGCCGGCTGCGGCCTTCAGGTGATGGACGTCAACCGCCTGCTCAAGGGCTTCGAGATGCTCCAGCAGATGACAAAGTCCATGGCGAAGGGCAACTTCCGCGGCATCCCAGGTATGGGCGGCATGCCCGGCATGGGCGGCGGCCGGATGCGCAGCTTCGGCCGCAAGAAGCGGTTCAAATAAGTCAATAAGTGCAGCGGCATTTATGAAATATACAAATCTAATTTACTGTTTTGGAGGAAATGTACAATGGTTAAGATTCGTCTGAGAAGAATGGGCGCGAAGAAGGCTCCTTTCTACCGTGTGGTCGTGGCTGATTCCCGCTATCCCCGCGATGGTCGTTTCATCGAGGAGATCGGCACGTACAATCCCTGCGTCTCTCCCGCCGTCATCAACATCGACGCTGACCGCGCCCGCGAGTGGATCAAGACCGGCGCTCAGCCCACGGAGACCGTCCGCGCTCTTCTGAAAAAGGTCGACGTTCTGTAAGTCGGGGGCGAAGCAATGAAGGAATTGCTGCTCTATATCGCCAGAAGCCTTGTGGAGCACCCCGATCAGGTCACTGTGACCGAGGTGCCGAACGGCGAGGAACTGACGCTGGAGCTGCGCGTGGCGCCCGAGGATATGGGCAAGGTGATCGGCCGTCAGGGCCGCATCGCCAAGGAGATCCGCACCCTCATCCGCTCCTATGCACAGCGAACCGGACAGAAGGTTTCGGTGGATATCGTAGACTGAAATAAAAAAAGCCGGAAGCGATTGCTTCCGGCTTTGCTTTTTGGGTTAGTTCTCCGGCTTGAGGGGGCCGTAGAAGTAGCTGGCTGTGGCGCCGCCGTCGATGGGGAATGTGGAGCCGCTGATGAAGGCACCCTTGCCGCTCATGAGGAGCTCCGCGACGTTCGCGACCTCGTCCGCCGTGCCGGGGCAGCACGCTTGTATGATTTGGCTTACTGCGCAAACTGCGTCTTCAGCAGCTCGGCGAACTCCTCCACATAGTACCCGGAGTTGTCCTTTTTCCATCCTGCGCAGTAGCTGCGCAGGATGGGTTCTTCGCCCCGCACCAGCGGGACGCAGGTGATGGCGGTTCCCGCCGGTGAGGAGTGTTCCGTCCCCTCCGCGGGGAGAAAGCCCGCCCGATGCCCACATCGGCACGCCGATCAACCGGTAAACTCCTTCCAACCGCGTGGGGGGCGGCGTCCCCGACGCCCCGACGATAGGCGCACAAGCTCCTATATTTCAAACCGTCAGCGGCAGCGGTGCAAGAGGGAAGCCGATTCAAAGCTCAGGATACGGTTTGCCGGGAATCCCGCTTGCCGACCGGGAAGGAAGTCAAGAAACCGTCGGCTTCTTGCGCATCTTTTGTGACTATATGTGCGTACAGAAAGTCACCCGACGGAGGAAAGAAAAGCCGATTTTACCGACATTCCTACGTCGGAACA
>USAC01000068.1 GCA_900552475.1 uncultured Eubacteriales bacterium
ACCGGGCCGGCGCTGCCGAACACGGCCACTGCCCCCTGCGCGGCAAACTCAACAAGCGCCCCCCGAAGCCCCGGGCGCGGGCGGGGCTGGCGCGGGCCATTGCTTTCAAATATGTGGAAAGATAACATTGATTTGCCGTGAACACTGAGCTAATCTGTAGATAATGCCAACATATTCGGGCGGCACGGCCCGAGCATGGCAGCCGCAGGCAGCTTTTTACCCTTTTCATGTCTGTGGGCTGCCGCCGCGCGCGGGAATCGGCGGGCGGTCTTGGTAAATATATAAAAGGAGAAAGATTATGAAGAAAGTGCATCAGGAGGCTCGCATCGAGAACGTCTATCAGCTGGAGGGGCGGGTGCCGGTCGGCAAGGCCATCCCCTTCGGGCTGCAGCATGTGCTGGCCATGTTTGTGGCGAACATCGCACCGCTGATTATCATCGCCTCCGTGGCCGTTTACAACGGTCAGGTGTTCACCACCATTGAGACGGCGCAGCTGCTGCAGAACTGCATGCTCATCGCCGGCATCGGCACGCTGATCCAGCTCTATCCGATCTGGAAGATCGGCTCGGGTCTGCCGGTTGTCATGGGACTGAGCTTCACGTTCCTCGCGGCCTGCATGTCCGCCGCGTCGCAGGATTACGGCATCATGGTCGGGTCAATCATCGTCGGCGGTATTTTTGAGGGCATCCTCGGCCTGACGGCGAAATACTGGCGGCGGATCATCTCGCCGGTGCTCTCCTCATGCGTGGTGATTGCGATCGGCCTGAGCATTCTGAATGTCGGCGTGTCGTCGTTCGGCTCGTCGTCAGCCTATCCGCTCGGCTCGTGGCAGAATCTGCTCGTCGCGACGATTACGCTTGCGGCGGCGCTCGTGTTCCATACGACGCTCAAGGGCGTCGCCAAGCAGCTCTATGTGCTGCTTGGGATGCTGGTGGGGTACGTGGTGTCCATTTTCTTTGGTATGGTGGACTTTGCATCCATGGGGCAGACGATCCAGTCGCTCGGCGTTGTGGCGATTCCGAAGCTCTTCGCCTTCAAGCCGCAGTTCCAGCTGGGTTCGATCCTCTCATTCGCGCTGGTGTTCATCGTCTCCGCCGTGGAGACGATCGGCGACACGACCGCGACTTGTACCGGCGGCCTCGGCCGCGACATCACGGCGGAGGAGGTCTCGGGCTCCCTGTGCGTGGACGGCTTCATCTCCGCTGTCTCCGGCGGCGTGTTCGGCTGCTCGCCCATCACGTCGTTCAGCCAGAACGTGGGCCTGATCTCCATGACGCACGTTGTCAACCGCTTTACGATCATGTTCGGCGCGCTGGCGATGATCCTCGGCGGTCTGTTCCCGCCGATCGGCGCGTTCTTCACGACGCTGCCAGACTGCGTGCTTGGCGGCTGCACGGTCATCATGTTCGGCTCGATCATGATGTCGGGTGTGCGCATGCTGCAGGACGCGGGCATGAACCAGCGCAACACCCTCATTGCCGCGACGTCGATCTGCCTTGGCGTGGGCGCGACGCAGGTGGACGGATTCTTCGATAATCTCCCGTCCGTGTTCGGCGAGATCTTTGCGGGGAACATGGTCGCGGGCGTGTTCGTGGTGGGGCTGATCCTCGAGATCTGCCTGCCGAAGGACATCAGCAAGTACGAGATATAAGTCAATACAAAAAGGATCCCCCGGCTGTGCCGGGGGATCCTTTTTGTATTGAGATTCTCACTTCGCTCCGCGAACTCTGTGAGACTTTTATGGGTGAAGAAAATTCAACCGGGGTTCAATTGCGGTGCGGTTTTTGACGGAGATGACAAAAGCACTGAAAAAATTTGCGCGTTATGCACAGAAAAACTGCGCGTCAGGGGGCGGTTGAGCGGAATTGAACCGACGTCAAAATTGTTGGCTTGCTTCTTCCCATCGGGGCGGTTAAAGCCCAGCCCGCTCTCGGCAAGGGCGACAAGGCTGGTGTCGTCCACGGACGTGAACGAGGAACCGGCGGTGATGCCCATGTGCTGCGCGACGGGGAGGGCGATGCCGCGCCGTTGGCGCGGAGCTTCGCGGTGAGCTGGGAATTGCAGAAGCCGGACACAACCTCCACCGTGATCCCCGGGTGCAGGGCGCGGAAGCTCTTGAGAATGCCGGGAATCCAGTTGATGCAGGTGCCGAGCTTCACGCGGCCGGAGGAGAGCCCCGTCAGGCCGCGGACGACCTCCGCGAACGCCTGATCGGCGCGGATGACGCTCTGCGCGTAGGGCAGAAGTGCCTGCCGGCGCCCATCAACTCCCAGCCGCTGCTCCCGCGGAAGAACAGCGGGACGGATTGCTCCTTTTCAATCTTGGAGAGGTTATGACTCACGGCGGACTTTGTCAGGTGGAGCAGGTCCGCGGCGGTGGTGATGCTCCGGCACTCGGCCACGGCCAGAAAGTTGAGATAATCGAAAAGCGTCATAGAGAAACCTCCTTGCATGGTGGGAGCACGGCTTCCTGTATTATATCCGGAACCGGCACGCTTTGCAAGCGCGGCGGGGCGGCCGCCGACCCATTCAAATCCGAACAGAAAGAAGAGACAAAGCCTTGGATTTTTCCCTGACCCGTGAACAAGAACGGATCCGCAAGATGATCCGCGCCTTTACCGAAAACGAGGTGAAGCCCATCGCGGCGGAGATTGACCGGACGCACGAATTTCCAGCCGAGAACATCCGCAAGCTGTTCCGGCTGCGCGTCATAAGCATGACCGCGCCAAGGGAGTACGGCGGCGCCGGGTCCGACCAGCTTTCCGCCGCCATCTGCGCGGAGGAGCGGGCGAAGGCCTGCGCCTCCACGAGCGACATCATGGCCGGGCATACGCTCTGCTGCGTGCCGATTCTGGAGCACGGGACGGAGGAGCAGAAGCGAAAGTACCTGCCAATGCTGACAACGGGCGGCGTCCTCGGCGGTATGGGCATCACCGAGCCGAACGCGGGCTCCGACGCGTCGAAATCGCAGACGCAGGCGCGTCTGGCGGGCGACCACTACGTCATCAACGACTCGAAGATATTTTCATCACGAACGGCTCCAAAGCGGGCGTGTTCGTCATCTTCGCCATGACGGACAAGTCCAAGGGGACGAAGGGGCTCTCCGCCTTCATCATCGAGAGCACCTTCCCCGGCTTTTCCGTCGGGAAGATCGAAAATAAGATGGGGCTGCACGGCGTCCACACCTCCGAGATCGGGATCGTCCCGAAGGAGAATCTGCTGGGGCAGGAGGGCAAGGGCTTTAAAATCTGCATGCAGACGCTGAACGTGGGGCGTATCGGCATCGCCGGGAATCTGGGGCTGTAGGGCGGAAAGAAGTTGACCGCCGCGCGCCGCTGTGCTAAGCTGGTGAAAAAGCCGCACGGAGGACGGAATATGAAATTTTTGCAGTTTTACAGGGACGGGCGCCCCACGCTGGGCGTCATCACGGAGAAGGGCGTTGTGGACATGTCGGCGCACCCGGAGCTGCCGCAGACGATGCTGGCGCTCTGCCAGAGCGGCGATACCGCCGCGCTCGCGGCGCTGGACGGGCCGTATCTGGAGGAGGAATCTCTAACGCTTGCGCCGGTTGTGACGGGGATGGAGAAGATCCTCTGCATCGGCCTGAACTACCGGGCGCACGCGGCGGAGTGCGGCATCCCGCTGCCGGAGAGCCCCACCGTGTTCTGCAAGCTCCCGAACGCGCTGGCCGCGCACGGACAGGCAATCGCCCTGCCCGCGGCGGAGGAGAGCGACTCTGAGGCGGAGCTGGTGCTGGTGATGGGAGCGGGCGGGCGCGTGTTCGCCTGCACCTGCGGCAACGACCTCTCCGTGCGCGAGTGGCAGCGCGCGTCGGGCCAGTGGCTCTGCGGCAAGACGTATGACGGCTTCGGCCCCATCGGCCCCTATGCCGTGGACGCGGAGAGCCTGCCCACGGGAGGGCTCGGGATCTCCTGCCGCGTCAACGGCGAGCTGCGCCAGCACTCGAATACCTCTGACCTGATCTTTTCGCCGGAGGAGCTGGTGCGCTATCTCATGCCGCGTATCCCGCTGAAGGCGGGCGACGTGATCTTCACCGGGACGCCCTCGGGCGTCATGCTGGGCTACCCGGCAGACCAGAAGCGCTGGCTCCGCGCGGGCGACACGGTTGAGGTCACGATTGAAGGAATCGGCACTCTGAAAAACTCCTTCCAATAAGAGCATACACCCCCGAGCGCTCAAGCGCTGGGGGGTGTATGCTCTTTCAGCCTGCGGCTTCGCCGGTTTCATCCGTCTGCGCAGCGAACTGGCGGCCGGTGTGGTCGATGGTGTAGCTCTCGTGAAGGATGAGCTGGCTGATGGGCAGGACGGTGTAGCCCTCCCGGATCATGCACTCGAGAATCTCAGGCAGCGCCTCGGGCGTGTGGAGCGCGGCGTTGTGGAACAGGACGATCGACCCCGGCGCGAGCTTCGAGGTGACGCGCTTGCAGATCGTCGGCGCGTCGTAGTCCTTCCAGTCGAGACTGTCGACGTCCCACTGGATCGGCTCCATGCCCATCGAGCGGATAGCGGAGATGACGTGGTCGTCGTACTCACCGTAGGGGCAGCGGATGAGCGTCGGCATGACACCGGTGCTGGCGCTGATGCGCTCGTTGCTGGCGGTGACGTCGGCGATGATCTGCTCAGCGGTGAGGGTGTTGTAGTGGTCGTGGTGGTTCGAGTGGCTCATGACCTCGTGCCCCGCGTCGTGCAGCGCCTTGACCGACTCGGGGTATTTCTCCGCCCAGTCGCCCACGACGAAGAATGTCGCCTTGATGTCATAGCGCGCGAGGATGTCGATGAGTATTTGCGTATCCTCGTTGCCCCACGCGGCGTCGAAGGAGATGGAGCAGAACTTGCCGTCCGTGCGCTCGACCGAGTAGATCGGGAGCTGCCGCTTCGCGGCGGCCGCGCTGACGGAGCCGGGGTAGCTGACGGCGTAGAAGATTCCGGCGGCCAGAGCCAGCGCCGCCAGCACGGCCACGACCCTCCGCCTTACGAGAAAGACCTTTATTGAGCGCTTGCGCATGCTGCATCCCGTCCTTTACCGATTTGGTAAAAGCGTATGCCGCGCGCGGCGGGATTATGTCTCCAGCGCCGTGAGCACGTCGCCGAGCAGGTACAGCGATCCGCAGCAGAGCACCGCGCCGTGCGCGCCCGCACGCGCCTTCGCAAGGCGGACACCCTCCGCGATGGAGAAACACGCCGTGACGGGCTTTCCGAAGGCACGCAGCCCCTCCGCGAGCGTCTGCGCGTCCAGCGCGCGGGGGTTATCGGGCGTGACGGTGACGAAGCCCTCCGCGAGCGGGGCGAGGGGGGCGAACATGTGCTGCCAGTCCTTGTCCGCGAGGACGCCCGTCAGCACCGTGAGCGGGCGGCTTGGGAGATAGGTGCGCAGGTTCTCCGCCAGCGCCTGCACGCACTGCGGATTGTGGCCGCCGTCCATGAGAAAGAGCGGCTCGCGCCGCACAACCTCGAGCCTCCCCGGCCAGCACACGCGCGCAAGCCCCGCGCGCACGGCGGGCTCCGGAATGTTCCAGCCGCGTCCACGCAGCACGTCCACCACCGTCAGCGCGACGGCGGCGTTTCGCAGCTGGAAGCCGCCGAGCAGCGGCAGGCGCAGCATCGACCGTTCGCCGAAGCTGAAAATCTGCCGCTGGAGCGACGCGGCGGTCAGGCGCAGGGAGGAGAAGTCCACCCGATGCAGCGGCACGCCCAGCGCGCGGCAGCGCGCGGCGATGACATCCTCCGCGGCCGCGCCGGAGGGGTAGAGCACTGCGTCGCAGCCGGGCTTGAGAATTCCGGCCTTCGTCACGGAGATTTCTTCGACGGTGCCGCCGAGGTACTGCATGTGGTCGAGGCCGATGTTCGTGAACACGGCGGCTTCGGGCGCGGGGATGACGTTCGTGGCGTCGAACTCGCCGCCCATGCCAACCTCGCATACGACGATGTCGCAGCGGCTGCGCAGGAACCAGAGCATGGCGATGGCCGTGACGAGCTCAAACTCGCTCGGATGGTCGGGCATGGCGTCGGCCTGCGCGCGCACCTCCTCGGTGAGGGCGCAGAGCGCGTCGTCCGGGATCTGCTCGCCGTCGACCTGGATCCGTTCGTTAAAGCGCACGATGTAGGGCGAGGTGTAAAGCCCCGTGCGCAGCCCCGCCTCGTGCAGGATGGAGGCGAGCATGGCGCAGGTGGAGCCCTTGCCGTTCGTGCCGGTGACGTGAACGAACTTCAGCTGCCGCTCGGGGTTTCCGAGCCGGTCGAGCAGGGCACGGATGCGTGTGAGCCCCGGCTTTGTCCCGCGCCAGTCGGTCGTGTGGATATAGGCGAGGGTTTCGTCGATGTTCATGCCTGCTCACTTCCCGTCACTGCGACCGGCGGCCACAGGCGCACGGCGGAGAACACGCCGCTGCGCCCGAGCATCCAGACGATCAGAATATCCGCCGCGCCAGTCACGGCGAACTGCACGCTGCGCGAGGCGAGCTGGGCGAGGAAGAACGCCTGCTTGCTCGCGCCGCCGTAGACGAGGGCGAGCGCGCCGCTCTGGTAGAGTACCGACCCGAAGACGAGCGCGGGCAGGAACGCCAGCGCGATGCGCGGCAGCGTCAAACCGCGGCGGGCGAGCATGGGGCGGAAGAGTCCCGCACACAGGCCGTACAGGATCGGCGGCACGCAGAAAATGGGGTTATAGCCGTACGGAGAGAACAGGCAGCCGATGAAGTCGGCCGCGAAGCCCGCCATCGCGCCGGGGATGGGGCCGAACAGGAGTCCCGCGATGAACAGCGGCACGGCTTCGATGGAAAAGCGCGTCAGCTCGTTCGGAATGAGCGACATGAGCCGCGATAGCACGACGCTCAGCGCCGTCAGCAGTGCGCACCCGGCGAGCACGCGGACGGACATGGCCTGTTTGGGGTTGTTGGACATAAAAAATACCTCCTGACTTTGATAAAAGTGGGAGGTAGCAGTTATCATATGCAAAAAAATGATGGCGCCCGCTGTGGAAGCTGGAATGGCATCGCGGAGCAAACGCTCCTTCGTCCGGCGGCAGCCTCCCATCCGTCCGGCACTTGACGCGCCATCCCTACACATAGGGCGGTCGGGCCTGCTGCGGCCCAACGGGGTTTATTATAAGCGCATTGGAAGGGAATTACAAGAGGTAACTTTTGATTTGCAATTTGCAGGTATATTCTTCGTTTGCTGCCTATAAATGTACTGTAAATATGTGATTATGTACAAATATAAGTGTAAATAACAACAAAAAACGATATATAGAGTTGACATTAAGACACTATTAGTGTATTTTTGCGTTAGATAACTGTAAGGGGGAATGAACGAGACGAGCAATCGAAATTGAAGCATAAGTTATGCGGACGATGAAATGAAGAGGTTAAAGTGAAAAAGATTGTAGCTGTGTTTTTGGCTGTGTGCATGATCGAGCTTTTAACCCTACCGGCATATGCGTTGGATTTAGAAAATAATAAGTATATATTGGCATCTGAGTACAAAAGTGCTGATTCAGAGGTACAGAAAAGAATTGAGCAGGACTGTAATAGCTTTTCTCAAATGGGACTCGATAAAGAGTGGGTACGTATTGTCAAAATAGATGGTGTAGACGACAGAGAGATTTTATATGCAGTATGCAGCATGGACAATACAGCATATGTAACACTTAGCTATCATGCGGGTGCCATTATTGCGAACATGTCTGATCCAGATGGAAAAACGACGGAATTAATATATATTTCTCCGACAAATATCTGGATCAATGGGCAACGTGTGGCATTTGAAACCGAAGAAGTTGAGGTGGCGCAGCAATTGAATACTGCAAGAATGCATAACAGACAATATAGTACAACACCATTGTATGGCAGTGCATCTGAATATACTAAGAACAGGTATTACAAAGAAAAGCAGAGTGTTACGTTTTCTAATTTTATCAAAGAACTTGTATGGAGTGCAATTGCTGTTGTTATCGCGGCGGCTTTTAGTGCTGCCGGAATGCCGGGAATTACGGCAGGGATTATAAGTGGACTGGCTACCGCGGTAGCTAACGCGGCGGATAGCGCACCGTCATCAACAGTTGGTTCGTTTTACTACTATAGGTCAGAGCATATTACTTCTATTGGCGCAGATCGGCAATATAAGTATGAGGGGCGGTTTTATCTGCAGGAAGGGTTGAAGGGAGCAAGCAGCCCCTTTACATATTATTGCCATAGCTACTACTCTTGATTGCAGATAATCTTGGGGTGAGAAAATGAGTAAGGATAATAAGATAGCTGCAATACAGCGGCGAAAGGCATTTATCGCCATTCTTTCACTCTATGTCGGATTTGTGCTGGCGCGGATGGCTTGGTATTTTTCTGTACAGTGCGGTTTGGTGCTACAGGATGATGTATGGATACTGTATGGGCTGATTCCGTCGTTGGTATTTGCTGTTGCTGCTATCTGTTTGCAGATTCGGGCTTTATGGAGTTTGTGTCATGAGATGCAGAGAGGCGCTCGTGTTGCCGATGTGATGTCCGCTATTGCTGTTGCAGCCATATTGGCTTGGGTAATAGCGGTACTCGTAAGCGGGTTGTGAAAAGTACATATTTGAAAACCATTCGCGGCAGACATAACGTCTGCCGCGAATGGTTATGCAGTTCAAAATCAGAACAGGATCCGATCCGGCTCCATTTTCCGCAGCGCCGCCTTTGTGTGGTTCACAAACTGGTTGGCGGCGGGGGAGAGCGTGCGGAACGAGCGTGCGGCCATGACCAGCCGCCGCGACTGGGGCGGATCGAATGGGCGCAGCACGGCAGCGTTCTCCTTATCCGTCAGCATAAGCGCCGCTTCGATGCTGATGCCGAGGTGGTGCTGTACCATCGAGAAGATGATGTGGTCGAGATTGGACGTCGCCTCGATGCGCGGGGTGAAGGAGGCTTCGGAGAGCACCTTCGCCACGTCGTAGTCCAGCCCGCGCGGGTTCGTCGCGAGCAGCAGCGGCTCGTCCTTCAGATCCTCGAGCGCGATGGCGCGCTTTTTCGCGAGCGGGTGCCCCGGATAGAGCACGACCATCATCGGATCGTCCACGAGGTCGATATACTCAAACGGGCCGCCGCGGATCAGAGGGAAAAAGCACAGGTCGACGTAGCCGTTGTCGGCCGCGCGGAGCAGAACCTCGAGCTTTTTCAGATCCATCGCGTTTCCTCCTTTGAAACTGCAAGGCTGATTATCTCTATTTTACAGAAAGAAGCGGACCGAGTCAAATGCCTGCGCGCAATCAAACAGTAATAATCTGCGGTATGCGCTCGCGGATGTCCTTTTCCATCACACCGTCCGCCGCGTCGCAAAAGCCGAGCCGCGCGAAAAACGGGCGCAGCGCGGGATCTTCGCAGCGCAGGCGCAGGAAGGGAAGTCCCAACTCGCGATAGCGCTGCACGAGCTGCCCCATCGGGGGGATGCCGAAGCGCCTGCCGCGCCACGCGGGCGTGAGCCAGTACCAGTCGACCCAGCCGGCGTCGCCCTCTGTGTGGCTCTGCAGCGCGCCGACGGGCTCGCTGCCAAGGCGGATGAGAGTCGCTTCACCGGGGCGCGGGACGCCGAGCTGCGCACGCAGCGCATCCGGCATGGGGGCAAACTCCGTGCCCTGCTCGACGGCGTCCTCGTTTTTCCACCAGGTCTGCTTGGCGAAGATGGAGAGCTCGTCGCTGCCCGTCAGGTGGCTGTTGTCGTCGCGGAAAACGACGCGGAAGCGGCCGTTTTCGTATTCGAGCAGCGAGACGGCGGTGTTGTCGCCGTGCGGGCTGGTGCCGACCTCGCGGAGCGTCAGCCCCTGCAGCGTGCCGAGGACGATGCGCAGCGCCGCGCCGTGGGAGAACAGGGCGATCGTCTCGCCGTCGTGCGCGCGGGCGACCTCCTCCAGTGCGGGGAGATAGCGCTCAAGCACCTGCCGGGCATTTTCGCCGCCCTCGGGCTGCCAGAGGTCGATGCGGCGGTTGAAGTGATAGAACTCCTCCGGCCACAGGCGGCTCACCTCTTGCCATGTGTGCCCCTCCCACGCACCCATGTGTACCTCGCGGAAGGCAGGAGAGGTGTGCAGCGGGAGGTGCTTCGGCACATAGACGGCCTGCGCCGTCGTCTGTGTGCGGTAGAGGTCGGAGGAATAGACGGCGTCAACGCGGATGCCCTCGAAGCGCTGCGCGAGCGCGCGGATCTGCTTCGGGCCGCGCCAGTCGGTGATCAGGCCGTTATAGTGCCCGTGGGCGATGCGGTAGAGGTTGCCCTCCGCTTCGGCGTGGCGGACGAGGTAGATTTTCGTCATGCCGCCGCCCTCACAGCACGGGGACGAGCTGCTTCATCCGGCGGATGGCCTCGTCGATGGCTTCAGCGGGCTTTTCGGCGTACTGGAGGTCGCCGTCCGCGAGGAGGGCGCCGTGGCCATAGTCGTCGAAGGCGGGGAGGGCATTCTCACCGTCGCAGCCCGTGAGCAGGAGGAAGCTCTTCTCCGCGCGGCGGCGCAGCTCCTTGATATCGAGCGAGTAGCCCGTCTCCACGAGCAGAGCCGCGCCGTGGCGCGCCATCTGCCCGGCGGCGGCGGCATAGAGCTTGCGGTCACCGGCCATGAGGTTCTGCAGCTGCGCGGCGGAGGGATTAGCCGTGCGCACGGCGGCGAAGGCGGCCTTTCCCTCCGACACGGCACAGCAGTCCGAGCCGATATAGGGCATCACGGTCACGCCGTCGGCGTTCACCTCGCCACCGACCCAGACGTCGGGGTAGACGGTGCGCGCGTCGATGATGGTGTACATGCCCTGATTTTTGGCCATGTTGACGAGGTTGCTGAGCACGTCCATGCCCATGAAGCCACAGCGCAGATAGCAGTCCGCCCGCAGCAGCACGGCGGGGAGCTTCCCGGCGGCGAGGGAGATGAGCTGGCTGCCGTGGTAGCGGAGCGTCTCGGCGCGGGACATGGGGCAGTCGCCGTAAAGATCGGTGAAGTTCTTGCGGATCTTGGGGCTGACGCGCTCTAAGTCGGGGTTGAGCTGCAGCGCGATGGGCGTTTTGCAGCTGCGGATCAGTTCTTGCAGATGTTCGATGGACATGGCTGGCTCCTTTTTATCCTGAAAATTTCGTAGTTCTTGCGATTAATTTATCTATTATAGCGCAATTTCCTGCATTTGGCAACGCCGCAGCGTGTTTTTTTGCGCGCGGCGGGCATACTAACGGCGTACCAAAAAAGGAGTGGAGCAATATGTGTATGTCCTCATTCCTGCGCGGCGTAGCGGTCGGCATGCTGGCCGGCGCCGTGCTGGAGATGGTCGTCTGCCCGTATCCGAAGACCAGAAAAACCGCTGTCGGCAAGGCCATGCAGCGGATGGGTAACGCGGTGGATTCGGCGCTGGAGACGGTCGCGGAAAAAATGAACTGAAACCCGAACGCAGGGGTATCGCAAGCAGAGAGGGGACGCCGCGGCGTCCCGCTTCTGCTTTTTTCGGGAAAAAGATGATTTTACCCCTTGACAATCCGCGAAGTTCTGCTATAATAATCCATGCTGCTTGTCAGCGCAATCGAATATGCAGTGGTATCGAAGAGGTCATAACGAGCACGACTGGAAATCGTGTTGTCGTCAAAAGCGGCACGAGGGTTCGAATCCCTCCCACTGCGCCAGATAACCGGCAAATCTCTTGAGAGATTTGCCGGTTTATTTTGATTCCGGGCACGTTTGACGGGTGCAATTCTTGCGTGATGTGGGTAGGGTGTGGTAGGATATATGGCGGGAGTACACTTGTGCGCGGGGAGGGAATCCGGTGTTTTTGTTCTGGCGGATGATTGTTTTGGCAGCGGCTCTGGCGGCGGTACTGTATGGGATCGGGA
>USAC01000069.1 GCA_900552475.1 uncultured Eubacteriales bacterium
GCGCCACTCCACTTAAACTTCATATCGCCTACATGGGGGCTTTTTGTGCTGTCCGCACAAACTGGAGCAGTTCACAGGTTTCAGTCCGTCCGGGGTGGGGGTTTCGTCTTTAAAACAGCAGGAGCTGCTCAGGCTGCAGCGCGCAGGTGGTCCGCTCGCCCTCGCGGAGCTTCAGCCCCTCCGGCAGGGCGGTGAGCAGGGGCGGGCTGTCCGCCGCTGCGCCGTCCGGCTGGAGCAGAACGGTGCTGCAGCCGAGGTCGGGGATGATGCGACGCACGGTGCAGGCGAGATCTCCCGTGCCGATCTTGATCGCACCGTCCGGGATAGCAAGCGTCGCGCGCTTCTGCGCCGCGGTGAGCGGGAGCGTGAGTCCCCAGTCCTCGACGAGGACGCCGCCCTCGACCGCGCGCACAGGGAAGAAGTTGCGGCAGCCCGCGAGCTTGGCCGTCCCGAGCGTCGTGGGGCGGCGGACGAGCGCGGCCATGTCGGTCATCTCGCCCGAGCGGCCCTGCTCCATAACGCACACGCGGCGGCAGTTGCGGCAGCACTCGCCGAGATCGTGGCTGACCCAGAGAATCGGTCCACCGAAGTCCGCGAGCAGCTCCGAAAGCTCCAGCTCGAGGTTCCACTTGAGATAGCTGTCGAGCGCGGAGAACGGCTCGTCGAGCAGGATGGCGCGCGGCTGCGAGGCGAGAATGCGGGCGAGGGCGACGCGCTGCGCCTGTCCGCCGGAGAGCTGCGAAGGATAGCGCTTCTCCAGCCCATCGAGCCGGAAGCGGCGCAGCTGCTCTGCCGCAGCCCGCTGCTTTTCCGCGCGCGAGCCGGTGCGGATGCCGCAGAGGATGTTCTGCTGCACCGTCATGTTCGGGAAGAGCGCGTACTGCTGGAACAGATACCCCACGCAGCGGCGCTGGGGCGGGAGGTTGACGCGGCGCTCGCTGTCAAAGAGCGTCTCGCCGTCGAGAACGATGCGGCCGCGGTCGGGCGTCATGATGCCCGCGATGCACTTGAGCGTCACGCTCTTGCCGCAGCCGGACGCGCCGAGCAGCGCCGTCGCCCCGTGCTCAGCCTCGAACTGCACGCGCAGCGTGAACGTATCCAGCCGTTTTTCAATGTCCACAAGCAGGCTCATGCGGCGCACTTCCTTCCCCGGCTGGCGGCGGTGAGCAGATTCTTCCGCTCCAGCATGTTCACGACCAGCAGAATGACCGCCGAGATGCCGACGTTGACGAGCACCCACTTCAGCGCGAGCTCGTCGTTGTTGAGCTGCCAGAGCTGATAGACCGTGGTGGAGATGGTCGCGGTCTTGCCGGGGGTGTATCCGGCGACCATGCTCGTCGCGCCGTATTCGCCGAGGGCGCGCGCAAAGGCGAGCACCGCGCCGGCGATGATGCCCTGGCGGCAGTTGGGCATGCGGATCTGCCAGAAAATCCGTGTGTTGGACAGGCCGAGCGTCTGCCCGGCGTAGGCCAGTGTCTCATCAAAAGCCTCGAACGCGCCGCGCACCGTGCGGTACATGAGCGGGAAGACGACCACGACCGTGGCGAAGATGGCCGACCACCACGTCATGACGAGCCGGATGCCGAACGTCTCGAGCACCCACGCGCCGATGAGCCGCTTCGGCCCCAGCACGCGCAGCAGCAGATAGCCGACCACCGTGGGCGGCAGGACGAGTGGCAGCGTCAGCACGACATCGAGAATGCCTTTGAGCAGACGCGGGAGCTTGGCGATGTAGTACGCCGCGGCGATCCCGGCGAAGAATACCACGACCGCGGAGATGGCCGCGATGCGCAGTGAGTTGAGAAGGGGATACCAGTCCATAGGGGCCTCCTGAAAAAACACGGGGCCGGACAGGGCGCGCGGTGCGCTCTGCCCGACGTCCCGGAGAGTGGTGGGGTTACTTGGAAAGCGGGGTGAAGAGAACCTTCTCGAACTCTGCGGAGGCCTCGCTGCCCTGCAGATACTTCAGGAAGGCCGCGGCGGCGTCCTGATTCGTGGAGCCGCTCAGAATGGCGGCGGGGTAGATGACCTGACCGCACATGTCGGCGGTGGCGGTGGCGGCGACGGTGAGCTTGGCGGAGTAGGCGTCGGAGGCATAGATGATGCCGCAGTCGACGGTGCCCTCGCTGACGGCGGTGGAGACCTCCTTGACGTTCGCGCCGTAGGTCAGCTTGTCGGCGACGGCGGTCTCGTCGATATTATAGAACTTGAAGATCTTCTGGGTGTACTGGCCGACGGGGACGTCCGCGTTGCCGATGGCGAGCTTCACATCGACGCTCTTGAGGAGATCGGCGAGCTTATCGAAACTGTCGATGCCCTTGGGATTGCCGTCCGTGACGGCGAGGGCAACCTTGTTTTCCAGCAGATCGATGCGGCTGCCCGCGAGGAGCATGTCCAGACCGTCGGGGTTCTTCTCGGCGTCATCCTTGAGCGTGCCGTCGAGCTGGTTCATCTGCTTGGGGGCGGCGGAGATGAACAGGTCACAGACGGCGCCCTCCTTGATCTGCTTATAGAGCGTACCGGAGGAGTCATAGTTGAAGACGAGCGTCACATTCTGGTTATCGGCCATGTACTTTTCACCGATGGCGTTGAGGGACTCGGTGAGGGAGGCGGCGGCGAACACGGTCAGCGTGACCCTGTTACCGTCGGCGCTCGGCTTGGCGTCATTGCCGCAGGCCACGAGCGAGAGCGCCATGACCAGCGCCAGCAGCAGGGATACAAGTTTTTTCATCGTTTTGTTCTTCCTTTCATGTCTGGTTGTTTTTGCCGGATCATCGGAAGCCGCGGCGATACAGGAGCGGGCGAGAAAACGCCGCGGGCGGGTTGTATTTCCAAAATCCCGTGCGGGATGTGTAGACGTGATTCTGTGTAGAGAATAATGACGGGTGCAATATAAGGCTGGTATGTCTCCCGCGGGTTACTTTTCCCGCGCGGGAAAAGTAACCCGCGGGAGGACGGACACGCCGATGCAGCCGCCTATGCCAAATAGAAGAAAACTACTACTTCCCGAACGGACAGATCGGGAAATGACACTCCGGGCAGCCGAGGCACAGCCCGCCCTCGCCGAGGGTGGCCACATCCGCGCGCGTCACGGGGACATCCGCCGCCACATACGGCAGCATCAGATCAAAAATCGTCGCGCCCGCGTACATTACGCAGCCCGGCAGACCCATGACGGGCATCCCGTCCTCAAAATACCCGAGCAGGAACATCGCGCCGGGCAGGACGGGCGCGCCGTAGGTCACAATCCGCGCGCCGGAGGCCCGGACGCCGCCGGGGGTGTTGTCATCGGGGTCGACGCTCATGCCGCCGGTGCAGAGAATCATGTCGGGCTTTTCCGCGCGCATGGCAAGCACCGCGTCGCGCACGGCCTCAACGCCGTCGCCGGAATAGACTTTCTTGATGGTCTTGATGCCGTAGGCCGCGAGCTTTTCCTCCACGACGGGGGAGAACGTGTCCTGAATCAGCCCCTTTTTTACCTCGTTGCCCGTCACGACGAGACAGGCGGTTTTACGGACGTAGGGGTGCAGAGAGAGGAGCGGCTCGCTGCCCGCGGCCTGTTCGGCGCGGCGGAGCTTCTCCTCCTCGATGATGAGCGGGATCACGCGCATGCCCGCGAGCTTGTCGCTCCTGCGGACGGCGGTGCCGCCCTTGCGCGTGGCGATCATGACCTCGTCCTGCGAGTTGACGGCGAGCAGGCGCTCGGAGCGGACGAGAAACAGGCCATCGCAGTCGGCGCGCAGCTCAATTTTGCCTTCTTTAACGGCGGTGCGCGTCATGTGTTCGCTCCCGCAGAGGGCGAGCAGGCGCTCGGCCGCGTCATTTTCGTGCAGTATGCCGGGCGTCATCTCCCAGACATAGAGGTGCTCCTTGCCCATGGACAGCAGCACCGGGATGTCCTCCTGCGTGACGACGTGCCCCTTGCGGAAGCGCGCGTCCTTATACTGATCCTTGATGATCTGCGTCAGGTCATGGCAGAGCACATGACCGACGGCGTCCTCGGTTTTGATGAGCTTCATACAGATTCCTCCACAAGGGCGATTTCATCGCCCGCTTTGATCCGCCCCTCCTCGACGACGACGGCGAAGATGCCGTCCGTCGGCATGACGCAGCGCCCTGCCGTGCGGCGGATGGCGCAGTCGCTGTGGCACTCCTTGCCGATCTGCGTCACGCGCAGCAGCGCCGGGCCGACGCGCAGGAGCGTCCCGACCGGCAGGTGCCTGAGGTCGATGCCGGCGGTGTTGATGTTCTCGGCGAAAACGCCGCTGTCGAGCGGAACGGGGCAGTCCGCGCGCATGGCGTCGACGCTCTCGACGGCGAGCAGGCTGATCTGGCGGTGCCAGTCGCCCGCGTGCGCGTCGCCCACGATGCCGTGGCGCAGGCGCACGTCAATATAGGGGACGGGGTGCTTGCGCATGCCCTTTTTCTCGCTGATGTTTACAGAGACAACCTGCGCCATATCACTTCACCTCGTATGTTCCGGATTTTCCGCCGTCTTTGTAGAGCAGGCGGACGTCGGTGATGACCATGTCGCGCTGGACGGCCTTGCACATGTCATAGACCGTGAGCGCCGCGACGCTCACCGCCGTGAGAGCCTCCATCTCCACGCCCGTCTCGCCGCGGCAGCGGATCTCGCTGAAGATGTGCAGCGTCTCGTCCTCTGCCTGAAAGGTGATGTCCGCCTTTGTCAGCAGGAGGGGGTGGCACATGGGGATGAGCTCCGCGTTCTTCTTCGCGGCCATGATCCCCGCAACCTGCGCCACGGCGAGGACGTCACCCTTGCCGATCTGACCGGCGCGGATGAGCTCCATCGTCCCGCGCGCCATGCGGACGGTCGCGCAGGCGCGCGCCGTGCGGTATGTCGCGGGCTTTTCGGACACGTCCACCATCCGGGCACGGCCCTGCTCATTAAAATGTGTCAGTTCCATGGCGTTATCCTCCAATTTCATACATGCCGCGTCCGGCGCCCGAGCGCCCCTCCTCCGCGAGGTGGTGGCGCTGCGGCTTGGCGGCGATGCCGCGCTCAACCGCGCGGCGCAGCTCCGCACCCGAAAGACCCGCGAGCGGTATTTCTTCGGATGAGTGCAGGCAGGGCTTGAGCCGCCCGTCCGCCGTGACACGGATGCGGTCGCAGCCGCTGCAGAAGCGGTGGCTCATCGGGGAGATCAGGCCGACCGTACCGCGCGCACCTGGCAGGCGGTAGACGCGGCAGACGCCCTGCGTCCCAACCTCCCGCAGCTGCGGACAGCGTGCGAGCACCGCGTCCGACGGCAGAAAGTGCGCCCGATCCCAGCCGACGCAGGTGCCCATCGGCATCAGTTCGATGAAGCGCACCTGCCACGGGTGCGTCAGCGTCAGGGCGGCGAAGTCGGCGATCTCGTCGTCGCTCACGCCGCCGAGGAGTACGCAGTTGAGCTTGAGGTTCCGGAAGCCCGCACTCTCCGCGGCCTCCAGCCCGCGCAGCACATCCGCGAGCGAGCCGACACGCGTGATGTCGCGGAAGCGGTCGGGGCGGAGCGTGTCGAGACTGATGTTCAGGCGGTCGACACCCGCCGCGCGCAGCGGTGCGGCCAGCGCGGGAAGGAGGACGCCGTTTGTCGTGAGACAGAGCTCCTCGATGCCCGGGATTTTCCGCAGCATGCGGCACAGCTCGACGATCCCGCGGCGCACGAGCGGCTCACCGCCAGTGAGACGGATCTTCCGCACGCCGCAGGCGGCCGCCGCGGCCGCGATGTCCCGCAGCTGCTCGAGCGAGCACATCTCGCTGTGCGCCCGCTTCTCCACGCCTTCCGCGCCCATGCAGTAGCGGCAGCGGAGGTTGCAGAGGTCGGTCACGGACAGGCGCAGGTATGTAATTTTCCGGCCGAAAGTGTCCTGCATGGCGTGTCCTCGTTATTTTTCTGAAAATACTACCTTATTATAGCAAATTTGCTGTGCATTTTGCAAGGTGGACGTGCGGCGATTTCGGAAATCTGTTCGGTAATACCGAAAACTTCTTGACGAAGATGCGCACGGGCGGGTACAATGGGAGAAGAAAAGGGGGGTGCAGCTTGGAGAACAGGGGAACCGTGCGGTCGGTCGCCAAGGCGATGGAGCTGCTGCAGCTGCTGAGCGAGCGGGGCGAGCCGCTGTCGCTGACGGAGATCGCGCGGCTGCAGGAGCTGCCGAAGAGCACGGCCTTCGGCCTGCTGAACACACTGCGCGAGTATGAGATGGTGTCGCAGGGGCGCGACGGGCGGTACAGTCTCGGCATCCGGCTGTTTGAATACGGCTGCCGGGTGAGCCGGGCGTGGGACGTGCCGCGGCTGGCGCGGCCGTATCTCGAGCAGCTCACGGCGCAGGTGAACGTGTCGGCGGTGCTCTCCATCCGCGAGGGCGACCGCGTGATGACGCTCGATCAGGTCGAGGGGCACGGGAGTCTGCGCGTCGTGTCGGAGGTCGGCGGACGGCTGCCGCTGCACTGCACGTCACAGGGGAAGGTGTTCCTCGCAGCGCTCGCGGAGAGCGAGGCGCAGGCGCTGCTCGGGCGGCGGCCGCTCACGGCATACACGCCCCACACGGTCACGGACGCGGCGCAGCTGCTGGCATCGCTCGAGCAGGTGCGGCGGCAGGGCTATGCCGTCGAGGACGGCGAGTATAAGATCGGCCTGCGCTCAGTGAGCGCGCCGGTCTATGGCGTAGACGGCGCGGTGCGCTGCACGGTGGGAATCGTCGGCATGCTGCGCAGCACGCACTCAGAGGAGTTCCACCGCGCGGTCGAGCAGGTCACCGCGGCCGGGCGGATGCTCTCTGCCGCGCTGGGATATACGGGGGAGTAGGTTGGTCTGAAGTGAGATTGGCGGTCGAATCGGCGTGTCCTGCCTCTGGCGGCGTTTTTGCATACTTTTTGCCGCTGTTGGCAAAAAGTATGCCGCCGAAGGCACACCGGAAATCCGGAAACCAGCCGCACCCACAAAAAATCCGAGGGGCGATCCGGATGGATCGCCCCTCGGGGTGCAGATGCGGTTTTCTCAGCCGAGAACATAGACCGTGCAGTCACGGCGCCCCCAGCTGCAGGCGGTGCTGTACTCATCGAACCAGAGGTCGATCTTGTTGCCCTTGATGCTCGTGCCGCAGTCGCGCGCGACGGCCATGCCATAGACCCACGAGCCGTTCGTCGTCTGGATGAAAAAGCGCGTCCCGTAGGGGAAAACGCTCGGATCCACGGCGATGTTGCCCATCTCGGTGCGGTAGCCTGAGGCAGTGTAGCCCTTGGTGGAGTAGGCGGTGGCATTGCAGATGGTCTTGTAGGAGAAGGCCATCGTGTCGCCGGAGACAAACGTCAGATAGCCGTCCTGTCCGTCATCATTGTAGTGGACGGAGGAGATGCGGTCATCGCGGGAGACGGATGTCACCATCGTGCCGTATTCCACGATCTCGGTGACGGGGGCCTCGTCCGTCGTGCCGACCAGATCGGTCGAGACGATGACGCCGTTTTCGTAGGTGTCGCGGTATGTCTCCGTTACCACGGCGTCGCTGCCCTCCTGCACGACCCGCTCGGATCCCTTGGCCAGCAGGGGGTTCGCGCGGCGCTCCGTCTCGTAGGGGACGACGGCCTCGGTGTTCCAGTCGTGGTAGAAATCGCGCACGATGTCGACGTGTACGCCGTCATCCTGCACGCTTAGCGCGACCATCTCGCCCGCGTCGGGCTCGAGATCCATGCGCCGCTGGAGGTTTTCCACCGTCTCGCGGCGCGCGGCGGCGGTGAAGGTTTCCCCATCCTTCGTGATGGTGACGTTTTCCTTCTTGCGCAGCAGGATCTGCAGATCGGCTGCGCTCGTGTCGGTGTGGAACTGCAGGGATTCGGTCTCGTAGGCGATCTGGTGCTCGCGGTCGATGATGTGAACCTGATCGTCGTTGTCTACAAAGACATACATCAGCTCCGCATTCTCCGCAGGAGGCTCCATGCACCAGGCGACCACGATGCTCAGCAGCACCGCCAGTGCCAGGACCGGGAGCGCAATCCAGCGACTGCCCCGGGTGTGGCCCTTGCTCAGAATCTTCTTCATATTTACCTCTTCTCTCTGCCAAATATGGCACGGGCACGGACCAAAAGCTCCGGCCCGTTTTCAGTTGTAACAATAGTTACAAATTGAAAACATGGGTGCAGTATAGCATTCTCTCCCACTTTTGTCAAGTTTTCCGGTTTTATGTGAACCTACAGTACCACACCGGCCGCGAAAAATGCCCTATTTCCGCATTCGCCGTCGGGAAAGAACTGGAAAAATGGTAACAGAAAGTTACTGCCGGGATACAAAGGAAAACAGAGTGATTACTTCTTGCATGACCGGAAGATTTCCGGTATAATAAATGGGAAATTTCCGCCAAAAGGAGCGAAAACCATGCGTCCTGAATTTATTCCCGTGGGCCGGATCGTCAACGCCCACGGTATCCGCGGCGAGGTCAAGCTGAACCCCGAGGGCTGCGACCCCGGCTTTCTCACCGCGTTTGACACACTCTATATCGCGGGCGAGCCGGTGCGCGTGCTCTCGAGCCGCGTCCACAAGTCCGTCGTCCTGCTCACGCTGCCCGGCGTGACGGATATGGATGCCGCCCTCGCCCTGAAGGGGAAGGTCGTCTCCATCCGCCGTGAGGATGCCCGGCTGCCCGAGGGCGAGTACTTCGACGAGGAACTCGTGGGGCTGACGGTGCTCGACGACGCGAGCGGCGAAGAGCTCGGCCGCGTCGACCGCGTGCTGACCTATCCCGCGCACAAGATCTATCAGGTGAAGGGTGCGCGCGAATATCTCATCCCGGCGGTGCCGGGGGTGTTCATCGCGTCCGTCGACCCCGACGCGGGTGTGATGCGCGTGCACCTGATGAAAGGACTGGCGACCGATGAGAATTGACATCATGACCCTGTTCCCGGACGCGATCGACGCGATGATGCAGCAGTCGATCATCGGCCGGGCGCAGGAGCGCGGCTATATTCAGATTGTGACCCATCAGATCCGGGAATATACCACAAACAAGCAGATGCAGGTCGACGATTACCCCTACGGCGGGGGGAGGGGGGCGGTCATGCAGGCTGATCCGCTCTACCGCTGCTGGGCACACATCTGCGAGGAGGCGGGCGAACGCGTCCACACGATCTATCTCTCCCCCTGCGGCCGGGTCTTCAACCAGCAGATCGCAAAGGAGCTCAAGGCGAACTATGAACGCCTGATCCTCGTCTGCGGCCACTATGAGGGCGTGGACCAGCGCTTCATCGACGAGTGCGTCGACGAGGAGATCTCCATGGGGGACTTCGTCCTCACCGGCGGCGAGATCCCGGCCATGGCGCTCGCGGACTGCCTGTGCCGGATGGTGCCGGGCGTCCTGCCGGAGGAGAGCTGCTACACCGATGAGAGCCACTGGGACGGGCTGCTGGAGTATCCGCAGTATTCGCGCCCCGAGGAGTGGCATGGGCGCAAGGTTCCGGCGGTGCTCCTCAGCGGCCACCACGGCAATGTCGCCGATTGGCGCAAAAAGGAGAGCTACAAGCGCACGATGACCCGCCGCCCGGACATGTTCGCGCAGTTCGATGAGAAAACCCTCACCACGAAGCACGACCGCAAGGTGCTTGCCGAAGCCAAGCGCGAGCTGGAGGCTGAGCGTGAAGCGGCGCAGACCCCGGAGACAAGCGAGAACGAATAAGAGAAAAAGCAGCCGCCCGAGCCGGACGGCTGCTTACGCTTGTCAAAAAGGCCGCGCCTTTTTGACAAAGAAAATTTCACTGCACTCCGCACCTTGGTCAGCCCTTGGCCGACCTGCGACACTCCGTTTCGTGCAAGGTATTTTTTGCCCCGCGCATGTCGGTGCAAAAATTGATTGCAATCTATTCGCGGCTCCCGAGCCGCGAACTCTGTGAGACTTTAGAGAGGAGAATCCACCATGTTTTTCTGGCACCGGCGGCCCAAATACAAAAACGAGGTGGGCGAGCTGCTCGCCGGCGACTTTTACATGATGGTGCTCCCGGACGAGGATCCCTTCCCCACGGAGGAGGTCACCGTGCGCTCCTATGACGGCGACGGCTACCGCTGCAAAAGAATTCCGTACCCGGCGGAGGGGTTCCATACGAAGGCCTGTCTCGCGGCGCTGCGCCGCAGGCAGTGCGTTGCGCTGCGGCTGGAGGGTGTCGGACACGTTGTGTTGACCAACTTCCGGGATTTCCAGCTGTTTCTCATGCTCCAGCGGGCGCACCGCCGCGGGGTAAACTACGTATTCTGCGCGGGCGGCGGGGGCGGCTATTTCAAGATCCTCGCGGGCGGCCGGATCCAGCGCAAGATTGCGAGCTTTATCCAGGTCGGCAATCACGGCAGCTACGCCGAGACACGCGGCCAGCCCTGCGCATATGAGCTGGAGACGGGGCATGTCTACCGCGTCGACCCCAATGCGAAGACCGTGTGGGAGATGGTACCGAACTTCGGCCACAGCGAGATTGTGGCTTTGCTCGACTATTACGTCGGCCTGCGGCACTTTCAGAACGAAAATCTGACGGGTATTGCGCTGTATGCACTGGAGGAGTGCTGAAAATTTTATAAAAAAGAAACCGCCACTCTGCCAAGTGACGGTTTCTATTCTTTAGGAATCTAAACTTTCGGAGCCAACCGCTTGTCGCAGCGCCCTTTTCTATGCTTATTATAGCGCGGCAGCAGGCCGCGTGTCAAGCCCCGCCTGCGCGGCGTCAGATGTCCATATGCCCCGCAAGGCTCATCACGGCCTGACCGCCGATCCGGACGGTCACGGCCCCATCCGGGGCAATGTGCAGGCGGCTGCGGATGTGCGAGGGGCGGTGCATGTGCTCACCCTGCATAAAGAGCGTCTCCTCGCCAGGGCGTACCAGACCGCGCCGGTAGAGGTAGTACGTCAGCGCGCCGTTCGAGGTGCCCGTGGCGCACTCCTCCGGGATGTCATAGAGCGGGGCGAAGTTGCTGCAGCAGACGCACCCGTCCCCAAGGCAGAACATGTGCACGCCCGTGACGTCGAAGCGCCGCGAGAGTGCCGTTACCGCCGTCTCGTCCTGCACGGCGCGCAGGAGCGTCTCCCGGTCGCGCACGGGCATCATGATGTCGGCAAGGCCCGTGGAGATGATCTCCACCGGAAGCTCCGCGGGGCGGTCACTCTCCGTCAGGCCGTACGCGGCGTAGAGCTCTCCAAGCGCGTCCTGCGGCAGTGTCTGCAGCAGCTTCGGCGGGGCCATATCCATCCAGACCGTGCCGCCCGCGACCTCCACGCGGAGCGTCCCCGCGCGCGTGTGGGCGGTGTGCATCCCGTCGCCGATCTTTCCGAGCGCGCGCAGCAGCGCGAAGCTCCCGACCGTCGCGTGGCCGCAGAGGTCGACCTCGCCCGCCGGGGTGAAATAGCGCCGGTGGAGGCCGTCCGGCGCAAGGCGGACAAACGCCGTCTCAGAGTGCTTCATCTCCGCGGCAACGGCCTGCATCGTCCCGTCCGGCAGCTCGCGCTCAGGGAGCGCGACACCGGCTTGATTTCCGCCGAATATCCGGTCGGAAAACGCGTCCATCACATAAATTTCCATCCTAGAGGCCCTCCTGTCTCTTTTTCCTCCATTATACCCGCCGCGCAGGCGGTCGGCAAGGGAAATGTGGATGGAGGATTGCTTTTATGGGGATTCGATCTGCCTTCGGCGGCAAAAATTGGACGGACATGCTGTCCGTCCATTTTGCTGATAACCGCCCTCGTGCGGGCGCATCAGATCCCCGTCATGGCCTCCATGACCTCGTACTCCTC
>USAC01000070.1 GCA_900552475.1 uncultured Eubacteriales bacterium
ATAATACTGCTGTTACATATTTAAACGAGAAGAAAAACAATAACAATTATAATTGGGCCAAAGTTCAATATGAAGGTAAAACAGGTTGGATTGCAGATAAGTATCTAAAAACAAGCAAACGCCCCAGCATATCTGCTACAATTGATTCGGTAGCTCAAAAATTTGGTTTTGAATACTCGTATGGTGGACAATATTTTTATTCTTCTGAATATGGTTGGCAGCGGACATTTGGCTATATGGACCTTTTCGACAAGTATATGAATATTGTTCCAGGTATCAATATTAATTTCTTGTCCTGTATATTCCAATATAACAACAAAACATGGCGTGTGGAATGTTGGAAGGGCGAATATGGTCCTACTGCTGGCGGCGAAGTTGGTCTATATGTTTTAGATGGTACGATGTCACTTAGTCAATATTTTCAAAAGATGCGATGCGATGGTGCAGTGTTTACTGGAACAGAAGCATTTGATAAATTGTTTTCCATGATAAAAAATACGGAACCGTTATCTAAAAATGTTGCATGGTATCGAGCAGCGTATTCTAGCGAATACATTGGTATGAGCATTGCATTTAGAGAAGTGGTACAGAAGAAAAATGGCGGTGATTCGTATACTACCAGTGCTTTTGCTTCCCGTTCCTCGTCGGGGCATTGGTGGCTAACAGTCTTCAAACTTAATTCTGCCAAGAAAGAAAATATTATTATGGATGTTACACTAACATTCCCCAATAGTACAATGCGTAGTGCTTACGATGAGAAACTTTATTGGAAAAGTAAGTATGGCGGATATAAAATTATGAATCGTAAGTCGAATAACAAAGTGGAATCTTTTTCGTGGAGGTGAATTTATTCTTGAAGAAGGTGCTTTTATTGCTGTTATCTACTTTAGTAGGAATATTATCGGGATGTTCTGCCGGTAAACTATCGGTTCCTTCGGGAATATTGGCAACTGACCAAACCGTGGCCGATGAGTATATGACGGATAATTCCTTCTTGACTGCAAGATATGGTTCAGATTACACAGTCACATTTGTTGGCGGAAGCGGTGAGGGTGAAGTCAATCAATCAGGTAAATCGGGTATTATGTCGTTTCAATACATGATAAATGATACGGATTTATATGATGTAGAGGTTGTCAAAGAAAAACATGACGCATGGAAAGTGAAAGGTTTACTTTTAGAATCTACAACTTATTCGTGCGATGAATTAAGTTTTTCGTTCTCTCTGTGTTCAACAGAAAACTATTATGAAGCTAATGGAAACCTCAACATAAATGATACTTCTATACCCGTAATAGTGAGTGTTAATTGTAGCCTTATGACAGTTGAAAATGCTGAATTACGGCAACAATATGAAAAGGCATGGGAACAATTTTCTGTTACTGATGTAGAGAATATGAGTTCGGCAGAGCGTCAACAATGGGATGATCGTGAAAAGGCTTGCACGATGTTTACCTGTTCGGTTGAACCACAATTTGATTCGTTTACAGCCGTCATAAATTCTGATTATGCAGACTTTTTTGATAATACTGTAAACACATTACATTTTCACGAAATTGAACCATAATATTCGACTTTTTAAGCAAACAGCCACCGGAGAATTTTCTCCGGTGGCTGTTCTTTTACTCCAATCCGCTCGTCACCTGCGCGACAATCTTCCTATGCTTTTCGTTCAGAACCGTGCCGTCCAAAAGCTGCTGCACGAAATCCCGACCTTTCATTTTCTCAATCTCCTGCAGCATTTTGATGGACTTTGCGCTTGCTATCAAAGAACTATAAAAAACTCAGCCAATGCAAGCATGAAGTGACCCCAAAAAGTTAGACAATATTTTGAAGTAAAAATTGTTCAAGCAGCCGAAAGGGCTTGTTGTCTGTGAATTGCAGGCGGCAAGCCCTTCAGTTTTGCCTTGATTCTGCGGTTGTTGTAGTAATCCAGATATGCAACGAGTTCCTGCTTGAAGTGTTCCATGGACTGAAATTCTTGCAGATATAACAGTTCACTTTTGAGCAGTCCGAAGAAATTTTCTATCACAGCATTGTCCAGACAGTTTCCCTTGCGGCTCATGCTCTGTCGGATACCCTTTTCCCGAAGCATCCGCTGATACTGCTTATGCTGGTACTGCCAGCCCTGATCGGAATGAAGAATCAGGTTTGTTCCGATCTACGTCAGGTTTCGCTGTAACTCAATTTCTCTTCCTGCATGGTTTCAATCACCAGTTTTTTGAATTCTGGCGTATATCGTTTGTTTGCTACTCCTTTTGGCATAGCAAAACACCCCACTTGTTAGACAGTATATCATACTGTCTAACAAATGGGGTGCAGTTCAGATTCCGCTCCCCGGCTGTCCATTTATTCCCGATTCTCCGCAAGCAGCCGCTCGCGCACGCCGCGGCGCAGTTTCGCATCCCGCAGAAACAGCACCACACCCAGCACCAGCCCGACGCCCGCGCCGATGATCGTCCCCTGCGTGGCAGCCTTCATGAGCTGACCGATCATCAGCCCGATCATCAGGCCCACCAGCAGATAGCCCGCCAGCCACTTCGCGCGCGGGCGCTCCGTGATCCAGACGCCCGCCTTGCCGGGCAGGGACTTGAACTGCAGCTTGCGCGCGAGCGCCTCGCCCGCGGCGTCCTCCACCTGTACGCGGGTGAAGTACATATCGCCGCGGCGGTTCGCCCACTGCAGCGCCGCCTGCACGGCCTCCGCGCCGTAGCCCTGACGGCGGTACTGCTCCTTGATCTCGCAGGTAAGCGACAGGACACCGCCCTGCGGCGGGCCGCCGAAGCGAATCGTCCCCACCGGACAGCCGATGAGCTTGCTGTGCACGGTCCAGTCCGTGTACCAGTACCAGCGGTCCGGATCCTTGCGGCAGGCCTTGAGGATCTCCTCATAGCGCTTCTCGCCCGCATCGAGCTGTTTCTGCATCTCCCACTCCGACACGGGGGACAGGTATACCCGCTTGCCGTCCACGGTTCCTCTCATCTGTGTATCCTCCCGAACATTGATTTTCTCCCAGTTTACCACAAAACGGCGGGCGGCTCAAGTCCCGATTAGTACGGAATCGGCGCGAGCGCGGATACATCCGCCGGATCCGTGAACGGCCCGCCGAGCGGCGGCAGCACTGTGAAGAGCAGATACGCCGCGCCGAGCAGCACCGCGAGCGTCAGCGGCAGGAGCTCCGAGCCGCGCCCGCGCGACAGAAGTCCCGCCGGGAGCCCCAGCGTCAGCACCGCGAGCCAGATCCAGAGGATGCTCTCCCCCGCCGCCCCCAGCGCCCAGCACGCGCCCGTCATCACAAGCGGCAGCGCCGCCGCGAGCCACCACGCCCTGCCCGCTGGGTGCTCCGTCTCGTCCGCGGCCATCCACCGCAGGAGCAGCAGCGCCGCGAGAACCGGCCAGTAGAGTGCCTTGCCCCACTCCCACGGGCTGGCGCTCACGGGCGTGAGCACGGCGGTCAGCGTATTCGGCCACACCACATACAGCCAGCGCAGCAGCAGCGCCACGCCCACCGCCATCAGCCACGCAAGCCCCGCCCGATAAAGTCGTTTGCGCATCGTATCTCCCCTCCCTGCGGCCAATGTATGCAGCGCAGGGGTGGAAAAGACCATCGGTCTTTTTCACAAACATAAAAGGGAAGACCCCGCGGGGTCTTCCCTTTTTGCTTATTATTCTGTGAAGCCGGATTACTTGACGAGCAGCTTCTTCTTGAGAAGCACAGCCGCGCCGGTCAGGGACAGCACCATCACTGCGGCGAGCAGGACGGGCTGGACGGTGTCGCCTGTCTCGGCGGAAGCGGGCGCGCCGGGAGCCGCAGGCGTCTCGGGCGTCTCGGCAGACAGGGCGGCGATCGTCTCGGTCTTCGTCTCGCCGCAGACGGTGCAGGTGTAGGTCTTTATGCCCTCAGCCGCGGTCGTCGGCTCGATCGTCACAACGCCCTCGTCCCAGCTGTGGTCGCCGAGCGGCAGGGACTTGGTCTGCGTCGCGTCACAGAACTGGCAGGTCTGGGTCTCGGTACCCTCGGTCAGGCAGGTGGAGGGCGTCGTGACCTCCCAGTCGCCATAGACGTGCTCGCCGGTGACAACGTGCTTGTAGAGCTGCAGCGTCAGCTCGTGCGCCTGCTTGGCGAGCGCGGCGCTCTGCGCGGTGGCGTACTCCTTGGCGGCGTCGGTGCTCATGCCTGCAATGGCCTTCTGCATCTCGGCGGCCTTGTCATAGCAGAGCTGCTGCATGACGGCGAGCTGCTTGTGGATCATCTCCCGATCCGCGTCGGAGCAGAGATCGGAGATCGCGTAATTGGACAGAGCATCGACCGTCCAGTAGTAGCCATTCTCCCAGCCCTCGGGCAGAACCAGATAACCGGCCACGCCGCGCTTGGTTGTGGGATAGGCGCCGTAGAGACTGTCAGGCTTCTCGGTCGTAAAGGTCGCGGACTCGCCGCCGAACTGATAGCCCTCGTACACATCGGTCGTCAGGACGGGGAAATAGGGAATGGCGACGGTGTACTGGCCGTGCTCCATAGCGAGCCACTCGATGGTGGAGGTTTCCATGGCGCCGTTTGGGCTGATCTGGAAGATGTGCCACTCGAGGTTGCCGGTGTTGCCGATGCCGTCGACCTTGTAGAAGTCCACCATGGTCTGGGCGTCGACGGCGCCGAGGTTGTTCTGGATGTTCGTGTAGAGCGTGACGATCTTGCCGTCCTTGACGTTGGAGATGGTGAAGTCCTCAGCCTTGAGGGTATCGGCGGTGTAGGTGCTGTCGTTCAGGAAGTAGTTCACGCCGCCGACGAGCCGGGCGTTGGGCGTCCGGGTCGCATAGCCGCAGTAGGACTGGTAGACGTCGATGGTGTTGGCCTCGGCATCGCCGACGAAGGTCTCCGCCTGCTGCGCGACCTCAATGAGCTTATCGGAAGCGATGACGTTCTCCGTATCGTTCAGGCTGACCAGGCCGATCGCGCCCATGTTGGGGTTGATGGCGATCATGCTGGAGGAGAGCTTGACGGCGATGTACTGGGTGCCGGTGTAGTTCTCAACGTACCAGACTTCGTTCTGGTCGCCGATCAGCACGCCGGAGCGCTCCTCAGCGCCGACGGTGTTGTAGATGTTCAGCAGCAGATCCACGCCCTCCTTAGCAGTGGAGGCCTCGCTGAGCAGGATCGTGGCCATGTCGCTCTCGCACATGCCGCCGCTGACCATGGGATCGGCCTTTCTGACGGCGCTGTTGGCGTTCAGCGTAACCATGGCGGAGACGGAGACACCCTTTTCATTCGTGCCGCACTCCTCCATGGGGGTGTGGGCGTGGGTACCGTCGCAGTCGGGGCAGACGCCGGAGGTGTTGTCGTCGGAGACGGCGGTGTAGGCGTAGCTGTCGTGGGTGAAGGTGTGGGTAAGGCCGTAGCAGCCCTCGTAGACGCTGCCGGCGGCGTGCTTGCCGTGCTGGCTGACGTAGGCAATCTTGTTATAGCTGTTGGAATAGTCCTCGCTTCGCGCCATGAAGGTAGAACCGTCCGCGGTATAATCGGAGCCGACATACACCATCGTGCAGGCCGACGCACTGATGACGCACAGAAGCGTCGTGACGGACAGGGCCGCCACCATGAGCCAGAGCTTTTTCATCGTTTTCATGTGAATCTCCCTCCAGTGGCCCGCCGCATAGCGCTTGCGGCGGCCACAGCTTGATGTGATGTGACTATTATACATAAATATACAATAATGTCAAGCTTAAAATGCATAAATATTTGCTGCAATCGAATATTGAGCTTAGATATACAAAACAAAAAGCTGCTGGAGGCCATGCTTTGGTGAAAAATCCATAGGAGGAAGGGCGTGCCGCGTGTGCGAATCCTTTTTCACCTTGACGGCGGCGGGGGAATCCGCTATACTGTGATGAAAACAGAGGGAGGGGTCTGCATGGGATATGTCGCGATGATCGGGCTTTTGTTCGCGCCGCTGATCTGTCTGCTGTGCTGCGGATGGTTTTATGTCCGGTATCAGAATGAGCATGACGACGCGAGGTTGGCGGCGAAGAGCCGGCGCATTTGCCAGGGCTTCCTGCTCGCCGCCGCGATTTCCGCGGTGATCTTCGGCGTTTTGAAGCTGATTTTTCCAATCGCAGCATGAATATAAAATGAGAGGGCATCCGACGGATGCCCTCTCATTTTATATTCATCCAAAAGTCTCAGAATTCGCGGCGCGGGAGCCGCGAAAAAGATCCAATCCGTTTTTGCGGCGGCGTGTACGTCGCAAAAAACACTTTGCGCGGAGCGATCGTCGCAGGCTGGCCAACGGCCAGCCGAGGCGCAGAGCGAAGCGAAAAAACACGCGTGCAAAGGGCAACGCTCTTTGCACGCGTGTTTTTAAAAGCTCCCGATCGGCACGGTGTCGTCGTCCGTGCCCTTTTCGATCGAGAGAATCTCGAGGTAGTAGCTGCGGCCGTTTTCCATCTCGACCTGTACACGCTCGCCCGCACGATGGCCGAGGACGGCCTTCCCGACGGGGGACTCCTTGCTGATGAGCCCCTTGAGCGCATCCTGCCGCAGCGTCGTCACGAGACGGATCTTCCGAGTCGCGCCGGTCGTCTCCATGCGTATCTCGACCGTGTCCCACAGGCCCGCCGCGTCGGCGGCGGAGGTATCGTCGATGACGTGCGCGGTCTTGATCATCCGCTGCAGATAGCGCACGCGCGCGTCGTTGCGGTTTTTCTCCTGCTTGGCGCACTTATATTCAAAGTTCTCGCTCAGATCGCCGAAGGCGCGCGCCGTCTGCACGTCCTCGATCAGCTTCGGCCGCAGCGTCTGCACGCGGTAGTCGATCTCCTCCTGCATTTTCTTCAGGTCGCTCTTCGTCAGTTCGTCGTACATGGCAATTCCTCCTCATCGAGCACCTGCGCCAGACGCTCCAGCGCCTCGGGCAGACGGCTCAGATCCATACCCGCATAGTTTACCACCAAAATGTGCGCCCGTCCAGCGCTCGGGCGGCTGTCGTAGTCCGAGAGCATCGCCAGACGCAGTCCCCGCGCCGCTGCGCGGCGCTGCAGTTCCCCGTCCGGGAGCGCCGTCTCCAGCCGCAGCAGGAAGTGCAGACCCGCGTCCTGCTCCATGATCCGCGCGCGCTCGCCGAGACGGCTCTCACCGATCAGGCGGATCACCGCGTCGCGCCGCTGGCGGTAGCGGTTTTTCATGCGGCTGAGGTGCTGCTCATAGCGCCCCTGCCGGATGAACTCCGCGAGCGTGTACTGCTCGAACGACGAGACGGTGCAGGCATAAAAGCCGAGCTTTTCGCGGTAGCGCTCGAGCAGGCGCGGCGGCAGAAGCATGTAGCTGATTCGGATGGACGGTGCAATCGTCTTGGAGAACGTGTTGAGATAGATCACGCGCTGGCTCTCGTCCGTGGAGAACAGCGTTGGGATCGGGCGGCCCACGAAGCGGAATTCGCTGTCGTAGTCGTCCTCGAGGATGCAGCGCTCCGCGCTCTCCTCCGCCCAGCGCAGCAGCTCCCGCCGCCGCGCGATCGGCATGACGATGCCCGTCGGATAGTGGTGGCTCGGCGAGAGGTGAACGATGTCCGCCGGCTCGCGCCGCAGCGCGCGCACCGAGAGCCCCGCCTCGTCGAGCCCCACGCGCACAAGGCGCACGCCGTTCTGCGCGTAGATCTGGGAGATCTTGCTGTAGCCCGGATCCTCGACGGCGTAGCACTTCTCGCGTCCGAGCAGTTGGATGATGATGTTATAGAGAAACTCCGTGCCCGCGCCGACGATGATCTGCTCCGGATCCACCGTCATGCCGCGGAACTGGTGCAGGTACGCCGCGATGGCGCGGCGCAGCTCCTCCGCGCCGTTATAGGGCGTCGGCTCGAGCAGGCGCGTCCCCTGCTCGAGGATCGTCTGGCGCATGAGCCGCGACCAGACGGTAAACGGAAAGTCGTCCGGCTCGGGCGAGCCGGATGCAAAGTCGAGAAACCACGTCGGGCGCGGCGGCAGCTGCGAAATTTTCTGCGGTGCGGCCGCGGCGGCGCTGAGCGGCCAGTCCATCGCGCTGACGAAATAGCCGCTGCGCTCGCGGCTGTAGATATACCCCTCGGCGATGAGCTGCTCATAGGCGTTCTTCACCGTGATAACCGACAGCTCCAGATGGTCGGCAAGCGTCCGCTTGGACGGGAGCTTCTCCCCCGCGGCAAGCCGCCCGGTGAGAATATCGGCTTTGATGCGGTCGTAGAGCTGCTCGTATAAGCTCTCGCCGCTGCCCTTGGCAAAGGTATAGGTCAGCATGTCTCCTCCATCTGGTATTAATTGATAATATCATCGTGGTTATTTTCATAATACCAGATTGTACTATAATGCAAGCATCAACAAAAAGCAAGGAGTTTTTTCTTATGAAAGATAGCAAGATCAGAAAGCTCGTCATGGCCGCGCTGCTGGCGGCGCTGACGTATGTGGCCACGACGGTCATCAAGATCCCCACCCCGACGGGCGGCTACGTCCACCCCGGCGACGGCATGGTGCTGCTGAGCGGCTGGCTCCTCGGCCCGTGGTGGGGCGGCGCGGCGGCCGGTATCGGCTCGATGCTCGTCGACCTGCTGGGCGGCTACGCGTCCTTCGTCCCCGGCACGCTCGTCATCAAGTTCCTTGACGCGATGGCCGCGGCTCTCGTCGTGAAGGCGCTGGGCAAGGGCTATGTCTCCTACATCGTCGGCGGCGTTGTCGGCGAGGCGATCATGGTCGCGGGCTACTTTGCCTATGAGGGGCTGATCCTCGGCATGGGCATGGGCGCCGCCGCAGGCATCCCCAGCAACCTCGTGCAGGCTGTCACGGGCATCGTCATCGCGCTCGTGCTGGTCGCGCTGCTCAAGGGCAGCAAGGCTCTGGACAAAATCGCCGTCCAGTGGTAAACTGAATCCGGGAAAGAAAAACTGCTGCGGCGGGGTCTGTGCCCCGCCGCAGCATTGCAACATAGAAAGGATGTGTGTATCATGGCAGGAACAGTGCATGATGTGGAGAACAAGACCCTTCTGACGCAGGTGCGGCAGGAGGCGGCGGACGCCGCACAGCAGCTCATGGAAGCGTCGCATCTGCGCAAGGGACAGATCGTGGTCGTCGGGTGCAGCACGAGCGAGGTTGTGGGCAAGAACGTCGGCAGTTGGTCGACGCCCGAGGTCGCGGCCGCGATTTTCGAGGGGCTGCACAGCGTCTTCGGCCCCGCGGGCGTGTATATCGCCGCGCAGTGCTGCGAGCACCTGAACCGGGCGCTGATCGTCGAGCATGAGGCCGTGCCGGATGCGGAGATCGTAAATGTAAGGCCCCAGCCCAAGGCGGGCAGCTCCTTCGCAACCGCCGCCTACAATGCTTTCCGCCACCCCGTGGCACTCGAGGAAATCCGCGCGGACGCGGGTCTTGACATCGGCGGTACGCTCATCGGCATGCACCTGAAGAAGGTCGCCGTTCCCGTCCGACTGCCGCAGAATCACATCGGCGCGGCGATTCTGCTGGCCGCGCGCGTGCGCCCGAAGTTTATCGGCGGCGAGCGCGCCATCTACGATGAGTCCCTGAAGGACGGCTATCCCGCATTCTAAATAAAAGGAGGTTTGCAACCAGAGGATGCGAACCTCCTTTTATTTACTGTCTCACAGAGTTCGCGCCGCCGCAGCGGCGCGAATCATCAATAGAAATCCGTTTTTGCGGCGGCGTGTACGCCGCAAAAAACACTTTGCGCGGGCCTCGGCCCAAAGGAACTGGCCTCGGCAGACCCGACGGTTGATGTCGGGTCAGAGAGTGTATTTTTGTGCGCACGGCGCACAAAAATGCGCGGTGCGCAGCGAGATCCACTATTCACAAAAGGCCCCGCCTTTTTGTGAATACTAAAAATAGAGTGCGCATCCATCCGGATGCGCACTCTATTTTTAATGAATCGAAAGACGTTCTATCGCCGTTTTCTGCAGCGTTTTCCGGTCGATTTTGCCGTTCGGGAGCAGGGGAAAACTGTCCATAAACAGTACATACCGGGGAATCTTGAACGCCGCTGCCCGGCAGCGCACCAGCTCCCGCACCTCGTCCTCCGTCATATCTTCTCTTTTCACAACGCAGGCGCAGACCTCTTCCGTATAATGCCTGTCCGGCACGCCGATGACCTTTACCACATCGACACGGGGATCCTCGCACAGGATGTTCTCTATTTCACCGGGGGCGATGTTCTCGCCGCCGCGGATAATCAGCTCTTTTTTCCGGCCCGTATACGTCAGATAGCCGCGCGCATCCAGCTTGCCCAAATCGCCGGTATGCAGCCAGCCGTCTCCGTCAATGGCCTCCTTCGTGGCCTCCGGCATGTGGTAATACCCCAGCATGACCGAAACGCCGCGTACACAGATCTCGCCCTCCTCGCCGGGCGGCAGGATCTCCCCCGTCCGCACCGAGCGGATACAGCCCTCGACCGTCTGGAAAAAGCGCCCCACCGTCGTCAGCCGCAGTTCCGGTGGATCGTCGATGGCACAGCTTGTGATGCCCGCCGAGGCCTCTGTCTGTCCCAGAGAGGGCAGGAGCGTGAAATCAAACGTCCTGCAGATCTCCTGATACAGCTGCGGCGAGTAGGTCGATCCGCCGATCATGCCCGTCTGCAGCGACGATAGATCACACGGCTCCTCGCGGTATCGCTTCAGGAGCACGGAAAACAGCGTCGGCACCGCGGTCAGCACCGTACAGCGCTCCTTTTCGATCGTGCGCAGGATGGTGCGCCCCTTCCGGTCGGGCGGAAAGCACAGGCATGCACCCACGGCCACCGCCGCCAGCGCCATCGCCGTGAGCGAGAAGCAGTGGTACATCGGCAGCGCCATGCAGAATATGTCCGTCTCGTCGGCATCCAGCGCGGCGGCCTGCGCAAACATCGTGTTCACGCGCGCGAGATGGTTCGTGCAGACGGGCTTGGCCTTCCCGGTGCTGCCCGAAGTGAAGAGGATCGTGTCCATGTCCTCACAGCGGGCCTCCGACCGTTCGACCTTCTCCGTCGGCGGCGAGAGATTTTCCGTCAGCGTCCGCAGCGGCAGGATCTTCACCGGCAGTTCAAAGCGCCGCAGCGTCTCGAGATATTCCCCGTCGGCCACGATCACGTCAATGTCTGCCGCCTGCACGCAGTGCAGCATTTCCTCCTTCGTATATCCCGTGCAGAGCGGCAGCAGAACGGCCCCCAGCTTCCACACGGCGCAAAAGCACAAAAACGCAGCAGGCTGGTCATTCGCCCAGACGCCGACATGGGCCCCTCTTCCCACGCCCTGCGCCCACAATCGGTCCGCTGCGCACTCGCTGTATTCATCCAATTCCCGATAGGAACAGCGAAAACCCTCACCGATCAATGCCGGTCGCCCGGGAAACCGCCGTGCGGTCTCCCCCAGCACCTGACCGATGGTCATGTTATATTTTCCCATCTATCTTCACCTGATACTCCAATAGCCGCCGCCATATTTCTATGTCGGCGGCTATCAGGTTTTAATGTTTCCTTTCCGAACTGTGCGCTTACTTCTCAGCCTTCACAGCCTTGATGGACTCGATCAGCTCGGGGACGACCTTGAACAGGTCGCCGACAATGCCGTAGTCCGCGACCTCGAAGATCGGGGCGGTATCGTTCTTGTTCACCGCGATGATGCACTCGGA
>USAC01000071.1 GCA_900552475.1 uncultured Eubacteriales bacterium
TGGTGGGAACAACTGGACTCGAACCAGTGACCCCCTGCTTGTAAGGCAGGTGCTCTAACCAGCTGAGCTATGCTCCCGTCCTTGTCGCTCTCTCGTAACGACAAGGGTTATTATACTGGAGGAACCCGGAAATGTCAACAGGTAATTTGAATTTTTTTGAGAGAATTTTCACGTCCGTTTACCCGTTTCGCGCTTCAGCCCGCAAGCGCCTGCACCAGAACAACTGCGCCGACCGAGAGCAGCACGCTCAGCACCACATACGCCGCCGCGGCCGGGAGTCTCCCCGCCTGCAGCAGGCCGCTCGTCTCGAGCGCGAACGTTGAAAACGTGGTAAAGCCGCCGCAGATACCCGTCTTGAGAAACAGGATCATCCGCGGGCTGAGCGCGGCGTGGCGCGCGGCGGCCGCGGCAATCAGCCCGATGGCAAACGCGCCGAGGACGTTTACCAGTAGCGTCCCCACCGGGAACCCGCCGTCCCGCCCGAGCGGCAGCAGCGAGCACAGATAGCGCAGCACGGCGCCGAGAAAGCCGCCGGCTCCGACGGCAAGACAGTTCAGCATAATACCCTCCGAAAAGCGCGCCCCGTCCGTGCACCGGACGGGGCGGCGGTTGTGCTTCTTCGCTCAGAGCCGGGCGAGGATGTGCTCGAGATCCTGCGCGGTGAACCTGTAGACACTGTCGCAGAACTGGCACGTCAGCTCGCAGCCGCCCTGCTCGCGCAGCATGCTCTCCAGCTCACCCTTCCCCAGCGAGATCAGCGCGCGCTCGACGCGCTCGCGGCTGCAGGCGCAGCGGTACTCGACAGGATCGCTCTCGAGGATCTTCACCTCGAAATCGGAGAGGACGGTGCGCAGCATGTGTTCGGGGTCGGGGTCGCGCTCGAGCATGGCGGAGACGTTCCCCGCGGCCATGACGCCGCCCTCGACCCTAGCGATGGTGTCCTCACCCGCGCCGGGCATGAGCTGGATGAGATAGCCGCCCGCGGACTTCACGCTCTGGTCGCGGTCGACGAGCACGCCCAGCGCGCAGGCGGTGGGAATCTGCTCGGACTCGACGAAGTATCCCGCGATGTCCTCGGCAATCTCGCCGCCGAGGAGGTCAACCGTGCCGACGTACGGCTCCTTCATGTGCAGGTCTTTGATGACAGTGATGGTACCCTCGGAACCGACGGCGCGGCCCACGTCGAGCTTGCCGTCCGCGCGCAGGGGCAGATCCACCTGCGGGTTCGTCACATAGCCGCGGACGTTGCCCTCCGGGTCGGATACGGCGAGCACCGTCCCAAGCGGGCCGCCGCCCTTGATCTGGAGCGTCAGGCTCGCGCCGCGGCCCTTGAGGGCATTGCCCATGAGGCTCGCGCCCGAGAGCGCGCGGCCGAGGGCCGCCGTCGCCACGGGCAGGGTTTTATGAATCTGACGGGCGCGCTCGGTCAAATCGCGGCTGCAGATGGCAGCCGCCTGCACGAGCCCGTCCGAGGTGATGGCTCTGATGATACGATCGCTCATTCGGCTTCGTTCTCCTTAGTTCTGGTTTCTCTCGCAGACAAAGTAGATCCGCTGCGCCCCGTCTGCCGGGCGGCGCAGCTTCATGTCGCCGTAGGTGCGGATGCGGGTAAAGCCCGCCGCGCGCAGCCACGCGGTCAGCTCCTCGGCGGTGTAGCAGCGCTGGCGGTGATACTCGAACCCGCGCTCCCACGCGCCGTCCGGCCGCAGGTTAAAGAGGTCGACATAGTAGCTGCATATCCCGCGGCTGAACTCCGTGCGCCAGACGCAGTAGGCGTCCTCCGTCTCGTCGAGGTAGACCTGCCCGTCGAGACGGAGGAACTTCTCTGGCGTGTTCACGTCGAAAATGAGCGTACCGCCGGGCGCGATGAACAGGTGCAGCCGCTCGAAGGTGCGCTGCACGTCGCGGGGATTTGTCAGATAGTTGAGACTGTCGAGACAGCAGATCGCCGCGTCGACCGTTCCGTACAGGTCGAGCTGCGGCATCGACTGGTGCAGGAACACCGGCGGGATGCCGGGTCCGGTCTTGGCCGCGGCGGCGGCGAGCATGTCCTCCGATCCGTCGACCGCGATCAGTTCATAGCCGCGTGCGGTCAGCAGCCACGTCATCGTCCCCGTCCCGCAGGCGAGGTCGAGCACCGTGTGCACCGGCAGGCGGGCGCGCTGAAACAGCCGCTCGAGAAAGTCCGCGCGGCGCTGATAGTCGACGTCCTCGGTCAGCTCGTCATACGACGCGGCCAGGCGCTCATAGCTGCTCATCGCCCTGCTTCTCGCGCTGCGCCTGAATCTTGTCGAGAATGCTCTCATAGCCGCCCGCGCCGTTGAGCAGGCAGCGGTTCACGCGGCTGATCGTGGCGCTGGACGCGCCGGTTTTCTCGAGAATGTCGTTGTAGATCATCCCGTCGTTGAGCAGCATCGCCACCTCAAAGCGCTGCTCCATGCTGCGCAGCTCGGAGATCGTGCAAAGGTCCTGGAAGAAGTGATAGCACTCCTCCTCGTTTTCCAGCATCAGGATGGCCTGATACAGATGATCGCTCTTTTCCTTCTTGGAAATTTTAGACTTGGCAGCCCTAACCATAGATATTTCCTCCTGTATTGAATCCTCAAAGTTTCGCTGTTTAGAGTATAACATTTTACTGCATGAAAGTAAACACCCCAGCCGCATTTTTTATAAAACCCCGCCGAAAATGCCGATCCCCCGGGAACAACGTTTCCGGGGGATCGGTCCTTTCCATCTTCCCCGCTTTCAAAGGGGATGGGAATATATGCGTTTGTCAGATGCGGCCGTAGAGCGCCGTCTTATGGCAGATGCGCTCAGCCAGCGCCGCGGATGCCTCGCCGGGGAGCAGGCGCCAGCGCCAGTTGCCCGCGCTCGTGCCGGGCGTGTTCGTGCGGCAGCCCACGCTGAGGCCCAGCCAGTCCTGCAGCTGGGCGACAAAGAGCGCCGAGGGGCTGGAAAGGCCGCCGCGCAGCATACCCTCGCAGAAGCCCTCCGCATCGTTCAGTCCGAAGTACTCGCCCGCGCGGGCGACGGACTCGCCCGATGCTTCCCCGCGCCAAAGGGCGAGGGGGCTGTTGTCGTGCGTGCCGGTATAGCAGATGCTGCGCTCCGGGAATGCGTGCGGCAGACCCGCGCTGTCGTCCCGGTCGTCAAAGGCGAACTCGAGCACCTTCATGCCCGGCCATTGCGAATCGCGCAGCAGCTGCGCAAGTTCGGGCGTGGGATAGCCCAGATCCTCGGCGATGAACTCCAGCTTCGGAAACCACCCGTTCAGCACACCGATCAGATCCATGCCCGGCCCCTTGACCCAGTGGCCGTTCTTGGCCGTCGTCTCGCCGTAGGGCACGGCCCAGTACGCCTCGAACCCGCGGAAGTGGTCGACACGGATGACATCATAGAGCTTGCCCGCGCCGTCGATGCGGCGGATCCACCAGCCGAAGCCGTCCGCCTTCATGCGGTCCCATCGGTAGAGGGGGTTGCCCCAGAGCTGGCCGTCGGCGCTGAAGTAGTCCGGCGGCACGCCGGAGACCTCCGTCGGCACGCACCGCTCGTCGAGCTGGAAGCTCGCCGGGTCGGCCCAGACGTCCGCCGAGTCCATCGCGACGTAGATCGGCAGATCGCCGATCACGCGGATGCCGAGGTGATGCAGATAGTCCCGCAGGCGGTTCCACTGCCGGAAGAACAGGAATTGCAGATAGATGAACAACTCCACGTCCTCGCGCAGGAGCGTGCGGTACTTCTCGAGCACGGCGGGGGATCTGCGCAGGCGGAGCTCCTCGTCGTCCCACTCCGTCCACGCGCGCATGCCGAAATGGCGCTTGCAGGCCATGAAGAGCGCGTAGTCCGGGAGCCAGCGCGCGTTTTCGCGTTCGAAGGCGGCAACGGCCTCGCGGTCGCGCTCCCAACCGCGCGCCTTGGCGCGCGCGAGCACGGCAAAGCGGCTCTTGTAAATTTTCCCGTAGTCGACGTATCGGGGATCGTCTCCCCAGTCGGCGGCGGCGATTTCACCGGCGGTCAGCAACCCGTCGGCCGCCAGCTCGTCGAGGTCGATGAAATAGGGGTTGCCGGCGTAGGTGGAGAAGCTCTGGTACGGGGAGTCTCCGTAGCTCGTCGGCCCGAGGGGCAGCATCTGCCAGTAGCTCTGGCCCGCTGCGTGCAGAAAATCGGCAAAGTCATATGCGGCCCGGCCGAACGTGCCGATCCCGTGCGGGGACGGGAGGGCATACACCGGCATCAGGATGCCGCTGCTTCGTTTCATAGTAAGCATCACCTGCTCTCTGAGATCTTGGAAAATGGGGTATCCGGGCTCAGCCCTTGACCGCGCCTGCGGCGACGCCCTTGATGATGTGCTTCTGGCAGCATAGATAGAAAATAATGACGGGAAGAATGCTCAGCATGATCAGCGCCATCGTCGCGCCCATATCCACCGTGCCGTAGCTGCCGCGCAGATACTGGATATGGATGGGGATGGTGCGGTATCTGTTCACGTCCAGAACCAGACTGGGCAGCAGATAGTCGTTCCACACCCACATGATCTCCAGCACACCCACGGAGATCATCGTCGGCTTCAGCATGGGCAGCACCACCCGGAAGAAGGTACCCACCGGGCCGCAACCGTCGATGGCGGCGGCCTCTTCAATCTCCAGCGGCAGGCTCTTGACGAAGCCCGTAAACATAAACACCGCCAGACCTGCGCCGAAGCCCAGATAAATCACGGGGATCGTCCACGGGGTGTTCAGATGCAGCTGGTCCGTCGTCCGGGCCAGCGTGTACATGACCATCTGGAACGGCACCACCATGGAGAATACGCACAGGTAGTACACGATCTTACTGACCAGACTTCCCACACGGGAGATGTACCACGCCGCCATCGACGTACACAGCAGGATCAGCGCCGTGGAGGCGATGGTGATGAAGAAGCTGTAGAACACCACCTTATAGAAGGCAAAGTTGCCGAAGGTCATGCCCTTGACATAGTTCTTCAGACCCACAAAGGACTCCGCCGTGGGCAGCTTGAAGGTCTCGGTATTGACGAAGGCATTCGCCTTCAGCGAGTTGATGAGCACCAGAACCACCGGCATCAGATAGAGCACGGAGATCACGGTGAACAGCACCGTCATAAACGTCTGACGGCGTTCTCTGCGGCGCAGAGCCTCGGTTTTCATCATTGCTGCACCTCCTTGCGGCGGCTGGCCTGAAGCTGGATAACGCTGATGGCCGCCACCACCACGAAGAAGATCACGGCCTTGGCCTGACCCACGCCGCGGTTTCCGCCGCCGTTGCTGCTGAAGGCGTTGACGATGTTCAGCGCCAGCATTTCTGTTGTCTTGATGGTTTCGCCGTTGCCCAGCTGCTGGAAGGGCCGGCCGGCGGTAAGCGCGAGGTTCTGGTCAAACAGCTTGAAGCCGTTGGTCAGGCTCAGGAACATACAGATCGTGATGGAGGGCATCACATTGGGGATGGTCACCCGCCGCAGCGTCTGCCAGCGGTTGGCGCCGTCGATGCGGGCGGCCTCCAGCATATCCTCCGGCACCGCCTGCAGACCGGCGATGTAAATAATCATCATATAGCCGATCTGCTGCCAGCACACCAGAATCACCAGCCCCCAGAAGCCGTATTTCGTCTCCAGCACCACGGAGGTATTGTACTTGATGAGGATTCCGTCAAAGATCATGGACCAGATATAGCCCAGCACAATGCCGCCGATCAGGTTCGGCAGGAAGAACACCGTGCGGAACACATTGGTTCCCTTGAACTTCTGGGTCAGGGCATAGGCAATGGCAAACGCGAACAGATTGATCAGAATCAGGCTCACCAGCGCAAACAGCATCGTATACCAGAATGCGTGCATATAGCCGGGATCCTGAAAGGCCTTCCGGTAGTTGTCCAGTCCCGTCCACTCCCACTGGCTGGTAATGCGAAAGTTGCAGAAGGACAGAAACAGTCCCTTGGCAAAGGGATACAGGAAGCCGATGCAGAAGGCGGCGAAGGTGGGCAGCAAAAACAGCCACGCCATGCGCTGAATGGGGCGGCGGATCAGCCGGGAATTCAGCGCAGCCTCATCCCGGCGGCGTTTCGGAATTTTCATGACGCCTCTCTCCTATTTCTATATAGTTTCCGGGCAGCGCCCGGAGCTCTTGCCCGGTGCCAAACCGGCCAACAGCTCTGCGCGCCGCGGCTTACAGGGAAATCGGGGGCGGGCGATATGCCCGCCCCCGGATCGATTTCTTGCTGCGGAGCGCTTATAGCTTAGCCGTTCTCCTTGGCGTACTGGGTGGCCCAGCCGTCCACAAAGGCGGACTTCACGTTGTCCCAGTTGCCGCCGTTGGCGGTGTACTGCGTCAGCGCATCCACCACACCCGCACGCCAGTCATCCACGGCGGGGGTCCAGTTGAAGGCCCACGTCACGATGTAGTTGCCGTTGGCGGTGTAGTCGTTGGCCTGTGCGAAGAACACGTTCTCGGGGGTCTTGGCGTTTTTGAAGGGGCAGGGGCCAAACTGCTCAGCCAGCATGGTGGTACCCTCATCGGAGGTAACAACCCACTTCATGAAGTCCAGCGTAGCCTGAATGTCCTCTTCCTTGGCGTTCTTGTTGACGGCCCAGCAGTTCTCGGTGCCGCAGCACAGGCCGGCCTTCTCCTCACCCGCGACGCCGCAGTAGATGGGGATCATCGCCAGATCATTGGGATTCATCTTGAAGCCCTTGATCTCATCGGTGACCAGGTTGGCATACTCCCAGGAACCGTTCTGGAAGAACACGGCCTTGCCCTGGCCGAACTCAGCCTCGGAGGCATCGCCGGTGGCGGAGGTCAGCGCCGCGCCGGTGGTAGCGGAATCGGTGGTGTAGAGATCCCAGACGTTCTTGTAGTTATCCAGATAGGTACCCTTGATGGTGGCGGGCTGAGCGGTGACGTTGTCATCGCGGAACTCGTAGTACAGGGGCATATTGGCCAGATGGCCGGAGAAGCGCCAGCTGGAGGTGCCGTCCAGACCGGCGGAGCTGAAGGCGTCGAAGCCCAGCTCAGAAGCGCGGGCGTGGATATCGTCGGCAACCTTCTTCAGCGTCTCGAAGTTGGTGATGTCGGTCAGCTCATAACCAGCCTGCTTCAGCAGCGCCTTGTTGACGATGATGCCATAGGCCTCATAGCAGTAGCCGATGGACACGGTCTCGCCGGCAGCGTTCTTCAGGTTGAAGTCCTGAGTGGTCATTTCCTTCATGACGTCGGTGTTATCCAGCGGATAGCAGAAGTCGCCATAGGAGTTGACGGCGCCCTGATTGCCCACCTGGAACATGGTGGGGGCGGCCTCCTTGTCCAGCTCGGAGGTCAGCATGGTGTCATACTGGCCGGAGGCGGCGGTGACCACTTTGACCTCCACGCCGGTCTGCTTGGTATAGGTCTTGGCCAGATCCTGCCAAGCCTGGTCGGCTTCGGGCTTGAAGTTCAGATAATAAACCGAGCCCTTTGCCTCGTCCTTGCTGGAGCCGCAGGCGACGAGGGAAAGCGCCATGACCAGAGCAAGGAGGGTTGCAAGAAACTTTTTCATCATTCATTTCTCCTTTTAAAATTTATTTTCGCGCCCGGTCCGGGCGGGAAAAACAACGAAAATCAGAGTCTGCGCATGGACGCGCCCTCGCGCAGCGCTGTCGGCAGCGTCTCGTGACGCTGCGTCCCGCGCCCCTCCACGAGGTCGAGCAGGATCTCCACGCTGCACCGCCCCATCTCCTCCATCGGCTGGCAGAGCGTGGCGAGCACGGGGTGGATGTATTCCGAGACGGTCAGCCCGTCGATGGCGATCACGGAGCAGTCCTCCGGGATGCGGCGGCCCGTCTCGTGCAGCGCGCGCATCGCGCCGATGGCCATGTTGTCGGCGATGGCGAACAGCGCCGTGAAATCCGCGCCCGTATTGAGCGCGCGGCGCGCGGCGTCATAGGCGTCACGGATGTCATAGCTCCCCGCGCAGAGCACCAGCCCCTCCTCGAGCGGCAGGCCGCAGTCGGCCAGTGCCCTGGCGTAGCCCTGATAGCGCAGCTGGCTGATGGAGCGGTCGTCCGGCCGCGAGACAAGCGCCGCGATGCGCCGGTGGCCGCGCCGGTAGAGCTCCATCACCGCGTGGTAGGCCTCCTCCTCATCCTCGATGGAGACGGAGGAATACATCTCGTCGCGGAGCGTCCCGTAGTGGTTGCTGTAGGAGCAGCACACGAACGGCACGTTCAGAAGCGCCACCTCGGCGGGCGTGTAGTCCGACCTTCCGCCGAGCAGAATCAGCCCGCGCAGGCGCTTTTCGCGCTCCATGACGGCGGCGCGCTTGACCTCGTCGTCGCTCGTGCCGATCTGCTGCATGACCATGGTATAGCCGCGCTCGGTGATGCCCTGTTCGATGGCGCGGATGATGTCGGTATAAAACGGGTTCGACCGGCCGCGCACGACAAGGCCGATGGCGTCGGACTTCGTGCGCACGAGGTCGCGCGCACTGTTGTTGGGTATGTAGTTGCTGCTCTCAATAATCGCGCGAACTCTCCGGCGGTTCTCGTCGCTGACGTCCGGGCGGTTGTTGAGCACGCGGGAGACGGTGCTGACGCTGACTCCGCTGAGCCGGGCAATATCCTTGATGGTCACGTCGTACTCCGTACCCCTCTCTCTGACAGGCTTCGCCGGGAACCTTTCCGGTAACGTTTCCGGCTGTTTTACAATGCTATGGTAGCAACTTTTTCCCACGGTGTCAATCGCTTTTAGTAAATTCTCAATTCCGGACAGTTTTTTCGCGTGAAACTTGTTTAATTTCACAACACAAATTCCCGCATAAGGAAATCCGGTACCGTTTTCCCCGCCGCGGCCGATCATGCGGAGCGCAGAATGGATCGCCCGCACGTCCGGGCCGATGTGGGCATCGGCCCCTACGGTATCGCAAGAAGCATTCCGGCCGAATGCGGCGGGGCACGCAGGTCCCGCCCTACAGTTTTCTATCGCAAGAATTTTGTAGGGCGGGGCCTATGTGCCCCGCCAGAACATAAGAACCGTGCACTGAAAATTTCGTATATTTCCGTAGGGGCGGCGTCCCCGACGCCCCTAGCTCACCGCACGCACCGCCATGCATCCAAATCCAGCAACGGCTTTGTCCGTTCGTCATAAGGCATAAGAATCACCTTTTTCCAGTCATAGCCCTGTATAAAGCGCCTTCTCGTAATGATATTCCCCAGATAGTCCGCATATACAAACGGCTCATTTGATATGGCTATCAAAGGTATTTTCCACAGCCAGACGCAAGCGTTGTAAATCTGGCATAATAGACCGTCTGGCGCAGATCTATCCTGCACAGCTCACGGCGCGTAAGCGAGTAGGCGCAAAACGCTGACGGTTCCGTCACAACATATGTCAGCAATCTTCTCTGCATGAAAATCATACACAGCCAGAGCACTGCATATAAGCCCGCCAGGCCCATACCCCAGAGAATCATATCCTCCCCTGCCCAGACAGCAAAAACAAGAACACCCACGATCGTGGACATCATCAGCGCGCAGCAGAAATAAAACCGCACCCACCATCCCTGAAATAATTTGTATTTCATCTCTCATCCCCTCCCAAGCAAAGTATATATCCGCCCGGCCTGATCGGCAAGTCCGTTTTGGACAAACGGCCGTATGCGGCGGGATTTTTTACACTTTCCGTCAAAAAAACAGCGGCCCGGCAATGCCGGTTGGTCGTAAAACAGTTCGCGCAAATGCGCTATGCAGCAGACCCTTGCCTCTCCCTTTGGGAGAGGCAAGGGATGCTTGAGAAGTACATCATTCCATCTGCTTGACCAATCAAATGATAAAAAACAGGCACAGCGGATGATTCCGCTATGCCTGTTAACTGTCTCATGTCGATCGCCCATTTACCGGGCGCTCCTCTTTCGGGTCGCACAGAGTTCGCGGCTCGCAAGCCGCGAATAAAGTTTAATCATTTTTCCGACGACATGCGCGTCAGAAAAATACTTTGCGCGCAGAGAGTGTATTTTTGTGTGCTGCGCACACAAAAATACACGGTTCGGAGCGAATCCCCCTACCGTAAAAGGGCACAGCCCTTTTACGGTAATCTTACAGCCCCATCTTCTCCAGCGCGGCAAGCTTCAGACTGTTGCAGAGCACAGCAATTGCCTGCTGCAGCTCCTCCACCGGCGGCAGCGACGGCGCGATGCGGATGTTGCTGTCCGCGGGGTCGACGCCGTAGGGGAACGTTGCGCCCGCGCCGGTCAGCGTCACGCCCGCCTCGCGGCACAGCTGCACCACACGCTTGGCCGTACCGGGCATGGCGTCAAGGCTGATGAAATAGCCGCCGACCGGACGCTTATACTGCGCGATCTCCAGCGGGGCAATCTCGCGGTCAAGCGCGTCGAGTACGGCGTGGAACTTCGGGGCGAGGATGGCCGCGTGCTGCTTCATCAGCTCGAGCGTGTGCGCCTTGTCCTTGAGGAAGCGGACGTGGCGCAGCTGGTTGATCTTGTCAAAGCCGATGGTCTGGATGCCGATGAGCTTCGTGAAGTAGGCGATGTTCGCCTCGCTCGCGGCCATAACGGCCACGCCCGCGCCGGGGAAGGTCACCTTGCTCGTGGACGCGAACTCATAGACCATGTCGGCGTTTCCGTTTTCGGCGCACAGGCCGATGATGTCGGGGAAGGGGACGAAATCCGTGTCAAACTCGTGGATGCAGTAGGCGTTGTCCCACATGAGCATGAAGTCGGGCGCGGTGGGCTTGAGCGCCGCAAGACGGCGCACCGTCTCCTCGGAGTAGACAACGCCCTCGGGGTTCGAGTACTTCGGGACGTTCCACATGCCCTTCACGGCGGGATCCTTCACCAGCTCCTCCACGATGTCCATGTCGGGGCCGTCCGCCGTCATGGGGACGTTGATGAGCTTCACGCCGAAGGACTGCGTGACCATAAAGTGCCGGTCATAGCCGGGGACGGGGCAGAGCCACTTCACCTCGCCGAGCTTTGACCACGGCTGCTCGCTGTGCAGCAGACCGTGGGTGAACGCCTTGGAAATGGCGTCATACATCAGCTGGAGACTGGCGTTGCCGCCGACAAAAACCTGCTCGCTCTTACAGCCCAGAATCTCGGCAAAGAGCGCCTTCGCCTCGGGCAGGCCGGCCACCTCGCCGTAGTTGCGCTCCTCGATGCCGTCCGCGCCGAAGTCCTCCGGACGGGTGATGAGCGAGAGCATCGGTGTGACAAGGTCGAGCTGATCGCGGCCGGGCTTACCGCGCGCCATATTCAGCTTCAGTCCCTGCGCCTTCTGGTTGTCATAGGCGGCGCGGACGGCGGCGTATTCCGTCTGGCGCTCCGCACGGGTAAGTTCACGATAAGCTTTCATAAGCAGCGTCCTTTCTCAGTGATTCCGTGGATAGTTATTTTTTTCACCAGACAGTTTAGCACGGGGGGCGGCGCTGCGCAAGAGGTTATTTATCATCAAATCACAAAGTAATTTTTGACTATCTTTTCAAAAGTTCTTATATGCCGGTATAGCCTATTGTTACAGGCTTTTCCG
>USAC01000072.1 GCA_900552475.1 uncultured Eubacteriales bacterium
CCCCGTCACCGCGCTGCGCCTCTTGGCCGACCTGGCGCCCCTGCCCCGCGCCCCCCCTTTTAAAACATAAATTTCCACATTTTGCCATATTTGTCTGCCTCCTGTTTTTCCGGCACGCGCCGCGTGCCGCCGCTGTATATTGGTGAATGAATTTTCTCTGCTCAGTCCAGATCCACGTCGATTGCGAACAGGCCGCCCGCGCCGCCGGAATAGAGGAAGAGGACGTTGTCCGTGGGACGGAACTTTCCCTCGCGCGCAAGCTTGATAACGCCCGCGAAAGCCTTGCCGGTATAGACCGGGTCGAGGAACAGCCCCTCGTTTTCCGCCATCATGCGGATAGCGGCGTTGCCCTCCGCCGAGGGGATGGCATAGCCTGGGCCGCACATATCCACGAGATGGACGCTGTCTGATGCGGGCGTGAAGTCCAGCTCCAGCAGCGCGGCCGCCTCCTGCATGATGCGCGGGGTGATCTCGTCGAAGGGATCCGTATCGACCATCATGCCAATGGTCTGCGTCTGCGGCATAAACAGCCGCGCGCCCAGCGCAACGCCCGCATGGGTGCCGCCGCTGCCCTCCGCGCAGCAGAGATAGTCGAAGTGCATGCCGCTTTCGGCGATCTCCTGCACGCAGCTGACATAGCCCAGCGCGCCGAGCCCGTTCGACCCGCCGCAGGGGATTTTGTAATAGGGTCTGCCGAGCTCTTTGCCCACGCGGTCCATCTCGGCGTAGATGTCGTTATAGTCGTCGGTATCCACGAAGCGGACGTCGGTGTCCATCAGATACTCGAGCAGTTGGTTGCCCTTGCGCTCGGTCACGCCGCGCTTTTTCAGGATCAGGATGGGCGTCATGCCGAGCTTTTTGGCGCAGGCCGCCGTCAGCATGGCGTGGTTCGACTGGGCGCCGCCGGTCGTAAAGACGATCTCCGCGCCCTTCCGCTTCGCGTCGGCGAGCAGGAACTCGAGCTTGCGCACCTTGTTGCCGCCGAGGCCGATGCCCGTCAGATCATCGCGCTTGATATAGATATTGGTGCCGAGCAGGCGGCTGATGTTCTCCAGCTTCTGGATCGGCGTCGGCAGCGCCGCCAGACAGATGCGGGGGAAATCCTGCAGATTCTTCATAACCATCCTCCTAAGATCCTCATGGCTGTGATGGACTGGAATATGGCGCACACGCACCGCTTTTATTATGCCACAACGGCCTGCCGCTGTCAAAAGGTGCCGCGGCAGGCGGCTCTGCTTTTTCAACCGACACATTATAAGCCGCTTTCACCTATCGGAAAAGCAGGAAATTCAAATGCCAGCCATAAGCGCAGCGAATGGCTGTATCAGTGCCGCTTCGCGCCCGTGTCGATCGACCCGCGGAACACCACCAACCGGTCATAGAGATACTCCGTGGCGAAATTGAGCAGCATGTTGAGCACCGTGACGAGATAGTCGTTCCAGCCGAGTGTATCGGTCAGCCAACTGCCGAGCAGCGTCGACGTGGGCGTAAACACCGCATAATACAGCAGCACGAGCGCCATCGCCTTCGGCACGTTATTTGCGCTTTTGAAGGTGAACTTACGGTTGAGCGTGAAGTTCCACACCACCGACAGCACCAGCGCGATGAGATAGCGCGGCCAGTAGCTCCACGCCGTCAGCGCGCTGAGCGCCGCGAACGAGCCAAACTCGATCAGCCCCGCCGAGGCGGAAAACAGCGTAAAGCGGACAACCCGCACCAGTTCCTTTTTCTTGTTTGTCTGCATGGGAAAAGGTTCCTTTCTTCGGGGATAAATTGCCGTGTGCAAATATAGCACAATCTGATCCGATGCGCAACCCGCCGACGCGTTCAGATTCCGCAAATTCCGCAGAAAATTTTCCTGCGCCGCCTTTAGGCGGTCTTTAGCTTGGCGGGCTATCCTGTCCTCACAAACCAAAAACAACGTCCCGCGCACCGGCTGCGCGGACAGAAAGGATGAACCATTTGAACCTGAAAAAAAGAGCGATGCAGCTCGCGGCGGTGCTTTTGTCGCTGGCGGTGCTGCTGCCGTCGGTCCCGGCGGCCTTCGCATCCCAGAGCGCCGCGGAGGGGACGGCCGTCGTCTTCTCCGAGAGCGGCATCACCGCCGCGGACGAGAGCGGTCTCTCCATCGACGGCACGACCCTCACCATCGAGCAGGCGGGTACCTATGTACTCTCCGGCACCTGCTCCGACGGCTCCGTCAAGGTGAAAAAGGGCGTCACGGGCGTGACGCTCGTGCTCAGTGGTCTGGATCTCACGAGCAGCACAACCGCCCCCATCACCTGCGGCAAGTCGAGCGGCGTGACGATCCTCGCCGCCGAGGGAACGGAGAACGCCCTCACGGATGCCGCCGCCAACAACGGTGATAACTACCCCGATAACGCCGACGCGGAGAACGCCGTCATCAAGTGCAAGGACGGCTCGCAGGTCACGATCGGCGGCACGGGCACGCTCACCGTCACCGCAAACGGCAAAAACGGCATCAAGTCCGGTGCGACGACCGATGAGGAGGGCACGGCGTGGCTCGTCATCGAGGATCTGACACTCACCATCAACGCTCCCGTCAACGACGCGGTCAACGCCGAGGCGTCCCTCACCGTGAAGAGCGGCACGATCACCATCGACGCTGGGGACGACGCGCTGCACGCCGACTATGCCCTCGCCATCGGTGAAAGTGGCACCGCAGGCCCCACGATTACCATCAACAGCTGCTACGAGGGGCTGGCGGGCGCGAACCTGCTGGTTGCCTCGGGCGCAATCACGATCTATTCCGAGGACGACTGCCTGAACGCGGCCAACTCCGACCTCACGGGCTATGACTTCACCATGGGCATCACAGGCGGCACGATCCGGGCCTATGCCGCGAGTGACGACGGGCTGGACTCCAACGGCAGTCTCACCATCTCCGGCGGCACGCTGACGGTCTGGACGGCCAATACGGCGGACAATCAGGCCCTCGATGCCGACGGGACGATCACCGTCTCCGGCGGCACGGTCTTTGCCGCGGGCGGCAGCGCCGGGATGGGCATGACCCTCAGCGCGTCGCAGCCGTATGTAACCTTCGGCACACAGGCGAGCCAGCCCGGCCAGGGCGGCAGGCAGCAGAACGGCGGCAATGCCCCCGGCGGGCAGCAGGACGGCTCCACCCCGCCCTCGATGCCGGACGGCCAGAGCGGCAGTCAGCCGCAGCAGCCGGGCGGCGCGCAGACCACCGGCACCCAGCAGACCCCGCCTGAAAAGCCGCAGGGCAGCCCGGACGGCAGCTCCGCTCCCGAGCCCCCGACGGGCGGCGGCCAGCCCGGTCAGGACGCGCAGCAAGGCACGTCGGGCGCGCCCGACGGTCAGGGCGGCATGGCGCAGCCCGGCGGCGTTTCCTCGCTCGGCATCCAGTCCGGCAGCGCCGTGACGGTGCAGGACGCAGACGGAAACACGCTCTTTGACGGCGAGGCCCCCTGCGCAGTGAGCACCGTGTTCTTCTCCTCCCCCGACCTGACGGACGGCGAGACCGCCACGCTGACCTCGGACGGTGAGAGCGTGGCCACGGCCACGGCATCGACCGACGGCAGCGGCACGTCGCAGACGATCACCCCGGCCGCGCAGGCGGCTGCCGCTGCCAGCAGCCAGAAGCGGCTGGCGCTGGGACTTGTGACCGCGGCAGGCGTCGCCGCCGTCGTGGGCGCGGCCATCGCGGTGAAAAAATCGAGGAAGAAAGACTAACGGGTTTCCCCCCCACGCCGCGTTTGCGGCGTGGGGGGGCTTGCGCGGGATAGGTAATTGAATCGGCTGATGCTGCCTCCCCAAGAACCAAAAGCCCCGCGGCCCAAGCCGCGGGGCTCTCCTGTCATCAGGCCGTATGAGATTACAGCGCGCGGTCCATCTCCTGCAGAATCCCGATTGCCTTCTCCAGCACCTCCATGGACGAGGCATACGACAGCCGCGCGTAGCCCTCACCGTTGGTGCCGAATGCGTCGCCCGGAATCAGGGCCAGCCGGTACTTGTCGATGGCGTAGCTGCAGAACTCCACCGAAGTCATGCCGGTCTTCCTGATGTTCATGAAGATGTAGAACGCACCCTCCGGCTTCTTGCAGCTGAAGTGCTCGAGCCTGTTGATCTCCTCGACGAGATAGTCGCGGCGGCGCTTGAACTCCTGACGCATCCGCTCGATGGAGCCGTCCTCTTCGTGCAGCGCGGCCACGCCCGCGTACTGCACGAACGTCGTCGCGCCCGCCGTCATGTAAAACGACAGCCGGTTCATCGGCTCGATCATCTCCTGCGGCGCGGCGATATACCCCAGGCGCCAGCCGGTCATGGCCATGCTCTTGGAAAAGCCGTTGAGGACGATGGAGCGCTCCTTCATCCCCGGCAGCGACGCGATGCTCACCAGCTCCTGCTCGTCGTCATAGACGAAGCGGTCGTAGATCTCGTCGCTCAGCACGAGGAGGTCGTGCTCGCGCGCGATGTCCGCGAGCGCCTCCATCGACGCGCGGCTCAGCACGCCGCCGGTCGGGTTGCTCGGCGAGACGATGACGAGCATCTTCGTCTTCTCCGTAATCAGGCTGCGCACCTCGTCGACCTGCACCTGATAGTCGTTCTCCTCGAGGAGGTTATACTTCTTGATGACCGCGCCCGCGATGTTCGGGATCTCGGAATACGTCAGATACACGGGGTCAGGCACGAGCACCTCGTCGCCAGGGTTGAGCGTGCTCAGAAGCGCCACGAACATACCCTGCGCCACGCCCGTGGTGACGGAGATCTCCGCCGGGGTATAGTGCAGCCCGTTCTCGCGCGCCAGCTTCTCGCAGACCGCCTCCTTCAGTTCCAGAATGCCGGAGCCGTCGGTATAGCGCGTCTGCCCGGCGTCGAGCGAGCGCTTGCACGCATCGACGATGTACTGCGGCGTGCTGAAATCGGGCTCGCCGAGCGTCAGCGCCGTGACGGGAATGTTCTGCGCGGCAAGCTCCGCGCACTTGCTGAACACCACGCGGGTGCCGGACACATGGAGGTTATCCAGACGGTGTGCCTGCTCAAAATTCATGATAACAGCCTTCCTTTCTCTCAGACCAGCAGCAGTGACAGCTGCGGCACATACGTTGTCAGCAGCAGCACGACCAGAATCGTGCCGATCAGCGGCCAGATCCACTTGACCACGCGCTCAAACGGGATACGCGCGACGGACGAGCCGACGAACAGGTTCACGCCGTAGGGCGGCGTGATGAAGCCGACGGCGAGGTTCATCGTCATGAGGATGCCGAAGTGGACGGGGTTCACGCCCAGTGCCGTCGCCACAGGCAGCAGGATGGGCGCGAGGATCGTGCAGCTGGAGATGTTGTCCATGAACATGCCCACGATCAGCAGGAACACGTTCATAATGAGCAGCACCACGATCTTGTTGCTGCTCAGGCCGAGGATGAAGGCCGAGAGCGTCTCGGGCACCTGCTCGAGCGTCATCACATACGCGAAGCTCGTGGACATGCCGACGATAAAGGACGTCGCGCCGGCGATGATGACCGTGTCCTTCATGCAGTCGACGAACTCCTTCCAGCGGATCTCCTTGTAGACAAACGTGCCGATGATGAACGTATACACGCACGACACAGCCGCCGCCTCGGTGGGGGTGAACTTGCCGGAATAGATGCCGCCGAGGATGATGACCGGGCTGAGGATCGCCCAGAACGCGTCGAGGAAGGACTTCCAGAGCGCCTTGAAGCTGAACTTGCGGCCGTTGCCCTTCCAGCCGTGTCGCTTGCAGATGTACCAGTTATAGGCCATCAGCGCGATGCCCATCACAAGGCCCGGCAGGATGCCGGCCTTGAAGAGGTCGCCGATGGAGGTGCCGGTCGCGACGCCGTAGATCACGAACGGGATGGACGGCGGAATGATGACGCCGATCGTGCCCGCCGCGGCGGAGAGCGCCGTGGCATAGCCCTTGTCATAGCCCTTCTCCTCCATCTCGGGGATCATGAACGAGCCGATGGCCGACACCGTCGCCGGGCCGGAGCCGGAGATGGCCGCGTAGAACATGGCGGTGAACGTCGTGATCGCGCCGAGACCGCCGGTGAAGAAGCCGACGATATTGTCCGCGAGGTCGAGCAGGCGCTTGGAGATGCCGCCGTAGCGCATGAAGTTGCCCGCGAGCATGAAGAACGGAATCGCCATCAGGGAGAAGCTGTCGATGCCCGCGAAGGCATTCTGCGCGACCATGATCGGGTCGATATTCGTCGCGAAGACGAGGCAGAGCATCGTCGCAAGACCCATCGCGATGCCGATGGGCAGGCTGATCGCGCCGAACACGATCAGGCAGATAAACAGAATCGCTAACATCTCAGGCCTCCTCTTCCTGCGTATTCCTCAGACGCTCCACAATCTTCTGCACGAGACGGATCGTCATGAGCGCGCCGCCGATGGGGACGGACGCATAGGGGATCGTCATGGGGATGCGCATCGCGGAGGACACCTGCCCCATGGCCGCGATCTTGCCGACGAGGACGCAGCCCTCGACCGTCAGCCACAGCGCAAACAGCAGCCACAGCGTCAGCACGACCAGATCCATTCCCCGGCGCCTGCCGCCGGAGAGCTTGCCGATCAGGGCGGTGATGCGGATGTGCGCATCCTCGTGCACGGCGTAGGACGCGCCGACCCAGACCTGATAGAGCATCACATAACGGGAAAATTCCTCCGCCCAGACCGTCGCGGCGTTGAACCAGCGCAGCACGATCTGTATGAACGTCACCAGAACCATCACGATCAGGGAGACGATCAGAAACCACTTTTCAAACTGTTCGTCAATGAACTTCAGAACCTTCATCCCATCGCCCCCTTAAAAATCGTCGTTGTACTTCATCGCGAGGTCGATCAGCTCCTGCGAGCCGCCGTACTTCTCGATGAAGAGGTCATATACCGAGGATGCCGCGTCAATGAACGCGTCCTTCTGCTCCGAGGTCACCTCGACCACGTTGACGCCCGCGTCCTTGAGCTGCTGGATGTAATCCTCCTGCGCGTCGCGGATCATCTGCGTCAGGTTCTCCACGAAGTGCTCCGCGGCCTCGTCGAACCACTCCTTATCCTGCCCCTCGAGGGAGTCGTAGAAGTCCTTGTTGAAGTTGAAGATGCCCGCCGTGTAGAAGTGCCCCGTCAGGGTGACGGTGTTCTGCACCTCATAGAGCCGGTTGGCCGTGATGACGGCCAGCGGGTTCTCCTCCGCGTCGACCGCGCCCTGCTGCAGCGCGGTGAAGAGCTCCGAGAACGCCATCGGCGTGGGGCTTGCGCCCCAGGCCTGGAAGGACGCCATGTGGATAGGGTTTTCCTGCGTGCGGATGGACAGACCCTTCAGCGCCTCGGGCGAGGTCGCCTCGATGTTGTTCGTCGTGATGTGGCGGTAGCCGGACTCCGTCCAGCCCACCGCGTGCAGACCCAGATCCTCGAGGATCGGGTCGAGCTCCTCGCCGAGGTCGCCGTTGAGCGTCTTCATCGCCGCCTCGCCGCTCTTGAACACGAACGGCAGGTCGACGACCATGAACCGGGTATCAAAGCCCGCGAGCACGGACGTCGGCGGGGTGTTGCCCTGCATATAGCCGAGGATGACGCTCTCGGTTTGCTGGCGGTCGCCGCCGAGGGCAGAGTTGATGTAAACGCGCACGTCAAAGCGCCCGTTCGAGATGCGCTCAAGCTCCTCTTCAAAGATATAGAGCGCCTGCGAGATGGGGTGGTTCGCGGCGACGGTATCGCCGACGCGCACAACGATCGTGTCGCCGCTCGTGTGCGTCTTGGAATAGGACAGCTTCCAGAAGATTCCCGCGTTCGCCAACACGACGAACGCCAGAATCAGCGCAAGCGTCCCCTTTGCTCTCTTTGTCATGGGGTTTCTCCTTGTTGTGATTTTCTCTTATTGGTTCAGCCCAGCAGGCGCAAAATCGTCCCGCGGGTGATATTCGGCACGTTCCGGAACGTCTGGCGCATGTCCACGCGTTCGGTGAGCATGTGGCCGTCGCGGCCGTCTGCTTGAGCGAGATCGGTGGGATCGTCACCTCGCCTGCGCCACGTCGCACAGATCCGTGTTCAGCGACATGCGCTGCGTGACCTCGGCGATGAGCAGGTTCGGGGCGAGGGCGTTGAAGGCCGAGTCGATGTGCGACTCCTTGCCCAGCGCCGCAAAGCACGGGAGGAACTTGCCGATGCTGCTGTAGTAGATGTTGCGGTTCCTCCGTTTCGTGTCTTTATATAATAAAATATGTATTAGCGGTGATAGACCTCTTTGCCCGCGAGATAGGTACGCAGCACCTGCGTGTCCATGATGTCGTCCTCCGGGATCTCGAAGATGTCCCGGTCGATGACGACGAGGTCGGCGAATTTGCCCGTCTCGAGCGTCCCGAGCCACTGCTCCTGCCCCGCGGCGTAGTGCAGGTTCTTCGTGAACATGCAGACCGCGTCATAGACGCTCATCTTCTCCTCCGGCTGATAGCCGCCCGCGGGATAGTGGTCAAAGTCCTTGCGCGCAACGGCGGAATAGATGTTGATCCACGGGGAGAACAGCTCCACGGGGCTGTCCGAGCCGCCCGTGAGCACGAGTCCCGCCTTCTGATATGTGTTCCAGCGGTAGCTGTAGGCCGCGCGCTCCTCGCCGATGCGCTGGGACACCCAGTGCATGTCCGTCTCAAGGAACACCGGCTGCAGATCGAGCACCACGGGGAGCTTTTTCATCCGCTCGATCATCTCGTCGGTCGCCATCTGGGCGTGGATGATGCGGAACGGGTCGCGGTCGGCCTGCTCGCGCGCGGTCATGCCGTGCTCGCGGCTCTTTTCGAGCGTGTACTCGATCGCCGTCAGTACGCAGTCAAGTCCCTTGTCGCCGATGCAGTGCGTCGCGGGCTGCAGCCCCATCTCATATGCACGCAGCATCTTCTCGTTCAGCTCCTCCTGCGTCTGCACGAGGATGCCGTCCGTCTCCGGCGCGTCGGTATAGGGCGCGAGGAGCTTCGCCGAGCGAGAACCGAGCGAGCCGTCGGAGAAGATCTTGTGGCCGCCGTAGCCGACCTTGCGGTAGGGGTCGGCCATCTCGCGGCGCGTCAAGTAGGGCTTCTGATAGAGCGTGTCGAGGTAGATCACCACGCGCAGCGGCAGCTCGCCCTTGCGGTCGAGCCGCAGGTAGTCCTCGGGATTCTCCGTGTATTTCCAGATCTCGGCGGCGTAGGTGTGGATCGTCGTGAGCCCCTGGCTCGTGGCCTCGGCCAGCGCCTGCTTCATGATCTTCTCCTTCACCGTTGGGATTTTCGCGGGGTCTGGGATCAGCTCGTCGAAGATCTTCGTCGCCTGCTCGCGCAGGATGCCGTTCGGCTCACCGTCCTCGTCCAGCTCCACGAGCCCGCCGGGGCCGTAGTCAAAGCCGCGGCCGATCCCGGCCGCCGCCAGCGCCGCAGAGTTCGCGACCGCCGTGTGCAGGCACACGCGCTTCATCACCACCGGGTGCTCACGGCTCACGAGGTCGAGGTCCGCCTTCGTCGGCAGGTGCTCGCTCGCGTCGGCCCATTTCGACTCGTCGAAGTTCGCGCCGCGCACCCACTGGCCCTTCGGTGTCTCGTCCGCGCGGGCTTTAAGTAAGGCGATGGCCTCCTCGCGGCTGCGGCAGCCGCCGAGGTCGACGGACGTGTGCGTCTGGCAGTAGGCGAAAAAGTGCAGGTGCGAGTCGCCCATGCCGGGCAGCATCACGCGCCCCCCGAGATCGACGACCTCCGCCGCATCATACAGGCGCTCGGCCTCCGCCGCCGTGCCGGTGTAGACGATCACGCCGTCCTTCACGCACAGCGCCTCCACACAGTCGCCCTCGGATACCATCGTATAGATTCTGCCGTTCTCGAGCAGCAGGTCAACAGTTTTTCTCATGTTTTTCCCTCCAAAAATGAAAATAACTATCTTAACAAAATTCTAACATTTGGTGAATTTGTATGCAACAACATTCTGAAAATTAATCACCAATCCTTCCGCGTGTGAAAGCCCCGCCGCGCACTTATCTCACAAATAAATTCTTTTTTCTCATCCAAATCATTCTGTTATTTCATGCATATGATTTCTCGCGCACTTTTATCATACTTTTTCGCATGATTTTCTAACTTTTTCGCATGAATCGCGTTTTTTTCGCTTGACAGCGCCGGGACAAGCCGCTACAATCAGGATATCCAAAAACCACCGCAAGGAGGAAACCATATGTATAAAGCGGTACGCTTATTCAATTACAAGGACGGCATCGGTCTCGAGCAGGACGCCCTGCGCGGCGTCTGCGAGGTCGAGGAGCACGTCTGCACCACCGAGGACGAGATCATCAGCGCCTGCCAGGACGCCGACGCCGTGATGGGCATCTTCGAGCCGCTCACCGCCCGCGTCATCCATTCCCTGCCGAAGCTCAAGCTCATCGCCTGCAAGAGCATGGGCTATAACTACGTCGATCTCGAGGCCGCGAAGGAGTGCGGCGTCTCCGTCACGCACCTGAAGAGCGCCTTCTCCATCGACGTCGCGGACTATGTCACCGCCTGCATTCTCGCCCACAACAAGCGCCTGTTCGCCTATGACCGCAGCGTCCGTGCCGACAAGAAGTGGGATTACTCCGTCTGCCCCGACATCCACCGTCTGCGCGACGAGACGGTCGGCCTCGCCGGCTTCGGCCAGATTGCGCGGCTCGTGGCGAAGAACCTCTCCGGCTTCGGCGTGCGCATCCTCGCCGCCGATCCGTTCATCGACCAGTCCATCGGCGATGAGTACGGCGTCACGATGGTCGACATGAAGACCCTCTTCCGCGAGAGCGACTATATCAGCCTGCACGTCCCCCTGATCGAGGGCACCGAGCACCTCATCGGCAAGGAGCTCTTCGACGAGATCCCCGACCACCTCGTGTTCATCAACTCCGCCCGCGGAGGCGTCGTGGTGGAGCAGGAGATGATCGACGCCATCGACAGCGGCAAGATCTCCTGGGCGTATCTCGACGTGCTCACGGACGAGTACCCTGACCTGAACACCCACCCACTGGCCGGGCGCGACAATGTCATCCTCACTCCGCACGTCGCGTTCTACTCGCAGGAGTCCGCCCGCGACGGCCGCCTGCAGTGCTGCGCCGACATCCGTAACTACTTCACCGGGAACTACGACCGGTGCGTCTTCGTCCCCGGCGCGGACAACCACAAAAACTAAACTTGCTGCAAAAGGGCAAGCGCATGAGACAGCGAACAGGCACAGCGGAAGCATCCGCTGTGCCTGTTTTTGATGCATTGAATGAACGGTGCACTTCCCGAACCTCTCTTGCCTCTCCCTCCGGGAGAGGTGGCCGAGCGCAGCGAGG
>USAC01000073.1 GCA_900552475.1 uncultured Eubacteriales bacterium
GCCGGAGATCTTCTCCACTGAACCGGTGCACCTGGTCACAGAACTGGCAGGTCAACTCCGCCTGCCCCTGCTCGTCGATCAACTGCTGCAGCTCCTCCGCCGAGACAAGGCCGATGGAGGTGCGCGTCACCTCGCCGCCGTCAAAGCGCATGAGCGTCGGAATACTCGCGATGCCGTAGCGCATGGCGAGATTTCCGCACGCGTCGACATCGACCTTCACGACCTTGTAGCCCGGGTTCTGCTCCGCGGCCTGCTCCAGCAAGGGCGCGAGCATCCGGCACGGGCCGCACCACGCCGCCCAGAAATCCACCAGCACGGGCTGCTTGCTCTCGAGCACCTCACGGGCAAAGCTCTCCTCCGTTGCATGTACAATCGCCATTTCGATGGCCTCCTTTGTGTTTCATTTTCCACAGCATACCGCTTTTCGCCGCGATCGGCAGTAGTTTTTGCAACAGCCGCGTCAAAAATACACGTTATTTCTGGCGGCTGTTGAGCTTGCCGAGATAGCGGTAGATGCTGGCCTCGGAGCTGTGCAGCTCCTTGGCGACGTAGCTCACCGAGCCCTTGAGCAGGAACACGCCCTTGCGGCTCAGCGTCTCCATGATGTCCATCTTCTCATCCTGTGTCAGGCGGTCGACCTCCACGGGGTAGTTCGCCACGACGGAGGAGACGATGCTCGCCGTCGCGCCCGCGATGGACGTGGGATAGGCCTGCGCCGCGGGGCCGGCGCTCGGCAGCTCGCGGTCGACGATCAGGCTCGTGCCGCTCTCCGTGCCGGGCATGAGCTTGCCGCCGCAGAGGTCCATGACCTTCCCCGCCAGCTCTTCATAGCGGCTGCTGTCGAAGTTGATGCACAGCAGCCCCGCCAGCTCGCCGTTGGCGCCGCGGATGAACAGTGAGTTCGAGCACATCTTCTTGCCCGTGACGGACATGCTCTCGAAACGGAGGACATAGTCCTGCGTCTCGTACAGGCGGCTCGTCAGATACTCGAGCATCTTGTTGCTCAGGGGCGAGCCGAGATGCCGCCCCGTCAGCTCGCCGTTGGCGATGGCGATGATCTGGTTGGAATCGTCCTTCAGCTCGTGCAGCGCAATCTCATAGTCCGGGCCGAGAATGTGCCCAAGAAACTCCACGAGCAAGCTATAATGCCTTTTCAGTTCTTGTTCCATGGCTTAGTTGCCGCCTCCTTGCACCTGCGCCTCAGGCTTCTGCTCCGCCTTGAGCTTGGCCAGCTCCTCTTCCTCGAGCACGCGGTAGGCTACCTTGCCGACAAGCGTCTTCGGCAGCTCCTCGCGGAACTCGATGTCATAGGGCATGGCGTATTTCGCCACATGCTTGCGGCAGTAGGCCAGCAGCTCCTGTCGCGTCTCATCCGTCGCGGGTACGCCTGGCTTGAGCATGACAAAGGCCTTGACCTTCTGCATCTTATACGCGTCGGGCACGCCGATGACGCAGCTCATCTGGACGTTCTCGTTCGCGTCGAGGATGTTCTCAATCTGGCCGGGATAGACGTTGTAGCCGGAGGAGATGATCATCCGCTTCGCACGGCCGCGGAAGTAGATAAAGCCCTGCTCGTCCATCGTGCCGAGGTCACCCGTGTAAACCCACGTCAGGCCGTCGTCGTGCCTGCGGAGGGTCTGCGCCGTCTCCTCGGGCTGGTTCATGTAGCCCTGCATGACCGTCGGGCCGGCCAGCAGGATCTCGCCCTCCTGCCCGTAGGGCAGCTCCTCATCGGTGCCGGGCTTGACGATTTTAATATAGGTATCAGGGAACGGAAGGCCGATGGAGCCCTCCTTATAGATATGTGTCGGCGTCAGGCAGCAGGCCGTGACCGTCTCCGTCGTACCGTAGCCCTCGCGCACCTGCACGACGGCCTTGTGGTCATAGAGGAACTTGTCGAACTTCTTCTTCAGCTCGATCGACAGGCTGTCGCCGCCGGAGAACACGCCCTTCAGGCTCGAGAGGTCGGCATTCTCCATGCTCGGCAGGCGCAGCAGCGCCTCGTACAGCGTCGGCACACCCGCGATGAAGTTGCAGTGGTACTTCACGATCTGCTTGGCGTAGCTCTTGGCCGTGAAGCGTGGGATCAGGATGCAGCGGCCGCCGTTGGCGAGCATCGAGTGGATGCACACGCCCAGACCGAAGCCGTGGAAGAGCGGCATCGCGGCGAGCATCTTGTCGCCGGGACGGAACATCGGGTTCGTCGCGATGATCTGCTGGGCGAGGGCGTTGAAGTTGCCGTTCGTGAGGACGATGCCCTTCGTCGTGCCGGTCGTGCCGCCGGAATAGAGGATCACGGCCGGGTCGCCCGCGCGGCGCTCGACGCGGTAGTTCTTATAGAAGCAGTAGCGCGCCATGTCCATGAACTCGCGCCAGCGGATGACGGGCGCGTCCTCGGGGATCTTCTGGATCTTGCGCCCCTCGGTGAGCATATAGCCCGCGCGGATGGGGCGGGAGAGCTCGTCCTTGACGGAGGCGATGATGATGTTGCCGATCTTCGTGTTCTGGCGGATGTGCTCAAACTTATTATAGAACTGGTCGAGCGTGATGGCCGTGACGGACTCGGACGCGTTGAGATAGAACTCGATCTCCTTCTCGGCCGAGAGAGGATGGATCATGTTGGCGATGCCGCCGACGAGGTTCACCGCGTAGAACATGAAGATCGCCTGCGGGCAGTTGGGCATGGCGATGGTGACCTTGTCGCCGGGACGGATGCCCAGCACCTTCAGGCTCTTGGCGCAGCGCTCAACCTCCTGCACCATCCGCCGGTACGTCGTGGACCGGCCCATGAACGTAAAGGCGATGTTGTTCGGATAGGCGTGTGCAATGTTCTCGACGGCCTCAAACATCGTCCCCTGAAAATACTCCAGGTGCATCGGCACGTCGCCCATATAGTCCTTCCAGGGTGTTTTGACTTCACTCATAGTCGACTTCCTCCTTGATAGGCTTCTCCAGCTCCTCCGGATGCTCGAGCAGATACTTGAGCAGGCGGACAGACTTGGAGTAATAGTATCCGTCGGCCAGGCGCTCATCAATCGTGAGGCCGAGGTCGAGGGTTTCCCGCATGGTCATGATGCCGTTCTCGTCGAAGAAGGCGGTCTTTTTCTTTTCGCCGATGATGCAGAACATCGAGCAGGTGCCCCAGTTCGTCAGGTGGTGGTAGCCGCACTTGAGCTTGATGGAGCCGAGGTTCGAGATGACGACGGAATTATAGTAGGGATCCGTCGCGATAATGTCCTTCGGTACCCAGCCGTGCTTATCCAGCCACATCAGGAAGCGGATGGCTGCCTTGCTGATAAAGCGGGGGATCTTGTTCAGGTAATCCATCACGCCGGTCGTCGGGTCGACCTTCTCGCTGCGGCACTCCTGCACCTGCGAGCGGATGTACTCGTGGACGTCCGCGACGGTGAAGTCGTCCTTCCCGTGCAGAACGGCCAGCGCCTCGGCGCCCGTGTCGGAGAACTGCTTTTTCACGACGAACGCGGCGGAGACCTCGTTGCGCTGGTAGAAGTTGGAATTCACGATGAAGCGGTTCATCTTCGGGCGCAGCGTGATCGTCTTGAGCAGGGCGGCCACGATGAGATGGAACATCGTATAGGGGAAGTCCTTCTCCGTCTCGTTCTTCCGGGCGAGATATTCGTTCATGGCCGTCAGGTCGATGCGCAGCGAGACATACGCCTCGTTGTCGCAGCGGTTGGGGTAGATGATGCCGGTGATATAGTGCAGCGAGTCCAGCTCACGCAGCAGGACTCCGTCGCGGCGGTCGCCGCGGCGGCGTTTGTGCTGATCCATAGTCATAATCTCCTTGTTGTATACACGCGCCTGCGGCGCGAGGTCTGGCACTGAAATAAGGCCGCCTTTTCAAAAGGCAACACTACAGCAAATTTTATTATAACAAAAAAAATCTCGCATGACCAGTGTGTTTCATATAAATCTCGCACTTTTTCGCGTTTGGATTCCGGGAAATCTCTCCAAAAAAAGACGTGCAAACCAAAAGGTGGCATGAACGCGCCCATTAATCCTATAAAAAGTCTCACAGAGTTCGCGGCTCGGAGCCGCGAATAAAGTCCAATCCGTTTTTTTGCGGCGGCGTGTACGTCGCGAAAAACACTTTGCGCGGAGCGGAGTGTCGCAGCCTCGCCTACAGCGGGGTAAGGTGCGGAGCGCAGTGAAACCTCTTTGCCAAAAAGGCGATGCCTTTTTGGCAAGTTAAAAAGAGGGCGCAGCTGCACCCTCCTCATGACTATTTATTGCAGCATAATCCCGCGGAACGCATCGACCTGCGCCTGCGTCACGCCGGTGTCGAGCAGGAAGGCCGTCACGCGCTCCTGAAAGCTCGCGCCGGGATAGGCGTCGATGACGTCCATATAGTCGCCCTGCACGCGGCTGATGGCGCGGCTGCTGCCGATGTTGCCGAAATTGCTGAGCAGGTAATCCCGGTTCGCGTCCTCCTGCGATACGCCCAGAACGCCCAGCGCCAGATACGCTACAAAGCCCGTGCGGTCGGTGCCAATGCTGCAGTGGTAGATCAGTGGGTAATTGCTCTCGTCGGCCAGCACCGCGAACACCTGCGGCAGCGCCGCGCGGTTCGCCGCGAGGAGCGTCCCCTCCGTGCCGTCCATGGGGCACTGGACATACCGCACCCCCTCGAGCACGCCTGTCTCCGTCAGACCGCCGACCTCGTTCGTGTCGGCGCGGCGCAGGTCGAGCTCCGTCCGGATGCCCAGCTCCCGCATGACGGCGCACCCGGCGTCCGTGATCGTGGGCTGCACCTCGCTGACGCTGTTCGCATTCAGGCGGCCGCAGCGGTAGAGCAGTCCCTCGCGGACGGTCTTCCCGTCCTCTGTAACCCAGCCGCCGCAGTCGCGCATGTTCGTCACTCCGGGGCAGTAGATCATGCGCGGCGCGCCCGCCGCCGTCGTGAAGCTGCCCGTCTCACTCACGGCGGTCTTTCCACCGGAGAGCTTCGTCGTCACGGCCCAGTAGTACGTCGTGCCGGTTTTGCAGTTATAAAGGTCGTAGGCCGGCTCCGCCGTCTCATATGTCAGCGCGTCCGCGAGGTCCTCGCGCTCGCCCACGCGCAGCTCATAGCCCTCGGTCCCCTTGCCGCTCACCGTCCAGCTCAGGTGGACGGGCTCGGGGCGGCTCGCTTCCTTCACGCCCATGCCGTAGCGGGAGATATCCTCCACGTCGCCCGCCATGTAGCGACTCACCGCCGGGGTGAGCAGGCTCACGTCCTGCCCCGCGTCCGCAAGCGTCACGGACGGCACCGCGCCGCACGCCGTCAGCGACAGCGCCATCACCAGCGCCAGCAGTGCCGCCGTCAGGCGGCGGGAAAGCGTTCTCTGTTTCATCGTCGGCTCCTTTCGGCGGCGCGCGGCCGCCCGGAAATAGGAAATTCTGTCTGGCGCTATTGTCCCATACGTTTGGATCTTTGTCAACTGCCGCGGGGCGGCTTTCCCCGCTTTTTCCACAAAGTTTGACCCGCTCCGCCGCAGAAAGTTCGTCTAAAGAAACATTGTTCTGCCGCTTCCGCCGCCGTATAATAGACTTGCTGCGGCGGAAGCGATGCAGGGCATCGCACGTTCCGGCGCAAGTACTGCGGCCCGATGGGGCCGCCCAGGAGGCAAATTGCCATGTATCACATTCAGACTCTCAACAAGATTTCCGCAGCCGGTCTCAAGCGCTTCGACCCCGAGCACTATCAGGTCAGCGACAGCCAGACGAATCCCGAGGGCATCATGGTCCGCTCGGCCAAGCTCCTCGACATGGACTTCCCGTCCGAGCTGCTCGCCATCGCCCGTGCGGGCGTGGGCGTGAACAACATCCCCATCGAGCGCTGCTCCGAGGCGGGCATCGCCGTGTTCTCCACCCCCGGTGCCAACGCCAACGCCGTGAAGGAGCTGGTGCTGTGCGCCATGCTGATCGGCTCGCGCGATATCCCCGGCGCGCTGAACTGGGTGCGCGAGCAGGCCGCGTCCGGCGTGGAGGTCTCTACCGTCGTCGAAAAGGGCAAGTCCGCCTTTGTCGGCCCCGAGATCTTCCGCAAGACGCTCGGTGTCGTGGGTCTCGGCGCGATCGGCTCCCTCGTCGCCAACGCCGCCATCCAGCTCGGCATGGACGTGTACGGCTACGATCCGTTCCTGTCCGTCGACGCCGCCCTGCGCCTTGACCACCACATCCACATCGTCAAGGACATCCGCGACCTCTACAAGCGCTCCGACTACGTCACCTTCCACATCCACTGCACCGACCAGACCCGCGGCATGGTCGACGCCGATGCCATTGCCTCCATGAAGCGCGGCATCCGCGTCATCAACCTCGCCCGCGGCGAGATCGTGCAGGACGACGCGATGATCCCCGCGCTGGAGACGGGCCGCGTCGCCGCCTACATCACCGACTTCCCGAACAACCGCCTGCTCGCCGCGCCGCACGTCGTCGCAATGCCGCACCTCGGCGCCTCCACCCCGGAGAGCGAGCAGAACTGCGCCGTCATGGCCGCCGACGAGCTGAAGGATTACCTCGAGACGGGCAACGTCCGCAACTCCGTGAACCTGCCCGCCGTGTCCATGACGCCGAGCGGCGTGATGCGCCTGTGCATCCTGCACAAGAACGTGCCCGGCATGCTGGCCAATATCACCACGCTCTTTGGCCGCGACGGCGTGAACGTCGAGAACCTGAGCAACAAGTCCAAGGGCGACTGGGCCTATACGATGGTCGACCTCGCCGCGCACATCGGCGACGATGTGCTGCAGGACGTGCGCGCGATGGAGCACGTCGTCCGCGTCCGCGCCATCAACTGGTAAAACCCAAATTGATAAAAAGCTCGCCCGGAGATTTTCTCCGGGCGAGCTTTTTATTCCGTTTTCAGGTCTCACCGAGTTCGCGGCCCGCAGGCCGCGAATAAGTTCCAATCCGTTATTTGCGGCGGCGTGTACGTCGCAAATAACACTTTGCGCGCAGTGCAGTGTCGCAGCCCCGCCATAGGCAGGGCAAGGCGCGGAACGAAGCGAGACTCTTTCACCTGAAAAGGGCAGTGCCCTTTTCAGGTGAGGTATTTCAGGGTCTAAAAACAATCTCGCGGGTGATCTCGTCCAGCGAGTGGACGCCGCACATGGCCATGCCGTCGCGCAGCTCGGCGGTGAGCTTGCGGACATAGGCGTCCACGCCCTCGGCGGCGCCGCCGTAGACCATCGTCACGAACGGGCGGCCGATCAGCACGCCGTCCGCGCCCAGCGCCAGCGCCTTCAGCACGTCCAGACCCGTGCGGATGCCGCCGTCGACGAAGATCTTCATCTGGCCGCCCACCTCGTCGGCGATGGCGGGCAGCACCTCGGCCGTGGCCGGGCACTGGTCAAGCACGCGGCCGCCGTGGTTGGAGACGACAATGCCGGATGCGCCCGCCTCGAGCGCCTTGCGCGCGCCCTTGACGGTCATGATGCCCTTAATGATAAAGGGCTTTTTCGCATAGTCGATGATCTCGCGCAGCTCGGGGACGGTCTTGCTGCCGGCCGGCGGGGTCAGGTTCTGCAGGAAGGGCAGGCCCGCCGCGTCGATGTCCATCGCGATGGCGACGGGGTCGGCCTTGCGCACCTGCTCGAGCTTGGCAAAGACCGTGTCGCGGTCCCACGGCTTCACCGTCGGGACGCCCATGCCGCCCGCGGCGGAGATCGCGGCGAGCGCGCCGTCCATAACGGCGGCGTTCGTGCCGTCGCCGGTGAAGGCGAGGACGCCCGACTTCGCGCAGGACGAGACGAGCAGGTCGTTATAGGTCAGGTCGTCGTACTTGTCGCCGTAGTGCAGCTTCATCGCGCCGACGGGGGCGGCCATGACGGGGGCGACCAGCTTCGTGCCGAAGAAGTCGAACGTGCTGTCGGCGGGGCCGTTTTCGCAGATCGTGTCCATGTTCAGGCAGAGCTCCTGCCACTTCTGATAGTTGCGGATAAAGCCCGTGCCGAGGCCCTTCGCGCCGGGGCCGGGGACGGTATTGCGGCAGCCCAGACCGTTGCAGACGGGACATGCCTTGCAGTAGGGGCCCATGCAGGTGCGCGCCTGTGCCAAAACCTCATTGTAATCCATAAAAATCCTCCCTTACGAAATGATAAAAAATGTGATGTGTTCTCTCTTCACGCGGGTGGCTGTCCGCGCAAAATATGGGTACGGACAAGAATATAATGCAAATTCGCCGGGAAATCAACCTTTCCGTCAGAATTTTGCAACCTCTGGGATTTTGTGCAATTTGACATTGTTAAAATTGTTTCAGCTTTTGCAAAGCAGTTGCATTGAATTTGTTTGAAATTCGCATCTTTTCTCTTTTTTCTTGCCTATACAGCCAAATTTCTCCGAAAAAAGTTGCTCTAAAAAATTTTCACAGAAGTTATTCTTCCGTCCTGCTCGTTAATTGTGTCACAGCTCCGTCAGCGCTGTTTGCCAAAAATGCAAAAGCTCTCTTCCCCGTATCGATTTTTTCCTGTCGAAAACCACAAAAACGAGATATTGTCAAAATCACGAACCGTGTCATAAATTTTTTTAGCTTTCCTGAAAAATAGTCTGGAAATTTGACTGTATAGAGCGGTTTTCTTATAATGTATGCGGAAATTCCATAGGACCTTAGCCGCGACTGCGGCGAGGAAAAAAAGAAGGAAAACGAGGGAAATCATATGGAAACATACCTGCTGATTGCCGCGCTTGTCGGTGCGGCAGCTGCGCTGATTTTCGCACTGATTCAGCGTAGTCACGTCATGAAGGCGTCCGAGGGCAATGAAAAGATGGTCAAGATTGCACAGGCCATCCGCTCCGGCGCCAACGCTTACCTGAAGCGTCAGTACACCACTGTCGCCAAGGTGTTTGTGGTCGTATTCATCATCCTGTTGGCGATCGCCTTCCTGTCCAAGGGCGAGATGCTCTCCCGCGTGACGCCGTTCGCGTTCCTGACGGGCGGTATCTGGTCGATGCTGGCCGGCCTGATCGGCATGAAGATCGCCACGAACGCCAACGCCCGCACCGCGCAGGCCGCTTCCGAGAGCCTGAACCGCGGTCTGCGTGTCGCGTTCTCCTCCGGCTCCGTCATGGGCTTCACCGTCGTCGGTCTCGGCATGCTTGATATCGCACTGTGGTTCTTCGGCCTGCGCTTCATTGGCGGTCTGGACTCCGACACGCTGGCCAACATCATGGTCATGAACGGCATGGGCGCGTCCTTTATGGCGCTGTTTGCCCGTGTGGGCGGCGGTATCTACACCAAGGCTGCTGACGTCGGTGCTGACCTCGTCGGTAAGGTCGAGGCCGGTATCCCCGAGGACGATCCCCGTAACCCCGCTACCATCGCCGACAACGTCGGTGATAACGTCGGCGACGTGGCCGGCATGGGCGCTGACCTGTACGAGAGCTATGTCGGCTCCATTCTGGCGACCTTCGCTCTGTCCGCCGCCGCCGGCTACGGCTGGAACGGCATGCTGCTGCCCGTGGCGCTGGCCGTGTGCGGCATCATCTGCTCCATCATCGGCTCCTTCCTAGTCAAGACCAAGGAGAACGCCACGCAGCTGAGCCTGCTGAAGAGCCTGCGCACCGGTACCTACACCGCCGCCATCCTCTCCGCCGTCATCGCGATCCCCCTGTGCTACTTCATCCTCGGCAGCGATAACCACTGCTGGGGCGTGTATGTCGCTATCCTCTGCGGCCTGATCGGCGGCTGCGCCATCGGCTACTTCACCGAGTACTACACCTCCGATAACTACAAGCCCACGCAGGAGCTCGCCGCCGCGTCCGAGACCGGCAGCGCCACCGTCATCATCGGCGGTATCTCTCTGGGTCTGCGCTCCACAGCCGCTTCCATCCTGGTCGTCGGCGCGGCTGTTATCATCAGCTTCTTCTGCGCCGGCGGCAGCGCCAGCTTCAACCAGGGTCTGTACGGCATCGGTATCGCCGGCGTCGGCATGCTGAGCACGCTGGGCATCACCCTCGCCACCGACGCCTATGGCCCCGTGGCCGATAACGCCGGCGGCATCGCCGAGATGGCCGGCCTGCCCGAGGAGGTCCGTGACCGCACCGACGCGCTCGACTCCCTCGGCAACACCACCGCCGCCACCGGTAAGGGCTTCGCCATCGGCTCCGCTTCCCTGACCGCTCTGGCTCTGCTGGTTTCCTATGTGAACATCGTCCAGACCCGCACGAGCGAGGTGCTGGACTTCACCCTGACCAAGCCGTCTGTTCTGGTTGGTATGTTCGTTGGCGCGATGCTGACGTTCGTGTTCTCTGCCCTGACGATGAGCGCCGTGCAGAAGGCTGCCGAGTCCATCGTGGTGGAGGTTCGCCGTCAGTTCCGCGAGATCACCGGCATCATGGAGTACAAGGTTGACCCCGACTACTCCGCCTGTGTCGACCTGTGCACCAAGGGCGCTCTGCACGAGATGGTCGCCCCTGCGATCCTCGCCGTGGTCGTCCCCATCCTGACCGGTCTGATCCTTGGGCCGACCGGCGTTGTCGGTCTGCTCGGCGGCGTGTCCGTCACGGGCTTCGCGATGGCCGTGTTCATGTCCAATGCCGGTGGTGCGTGGGATAACGCCAAGAAGTACATTGAGGCCGGCCACCACGGCGGCAAGGGCTCCAACGAGCACAAGGCGGCCGTCGTCGGCGACACCGTGGGCGATCCCTTCAAGGATACCTCCGGCCCGTCCCTGAACATCCTCATCAAGCTGTGCTCCACGGTCTCCATCGTGTTCGCCGGCCTGATCATCCGCTTCTCCCTGCTGTAAGTAAAATGCAAAAAAGAACCCTGCGGCACAGGTGAACAGGCCCAGTAAAAACGGACAATAGACAAAACACCCCCTGATGTAGGAAAATAGAACTACATCAGGGGGTGC
>USAC01000074.1 GCA_900552475.1 uncultured Eubacteriales bacterium
CCCCCCCGCGGCGGCGCCCCCGGCGGGCGCCCCCCGGGCCCCCCCCCCCGCGCCTCCCACTTCCTCGAAACCGCCTCGCTTCATCCGCCACTGGCGGCGCAGGAATAGAGACGATCCTACATTTCGTGCCCCGTGCAAAGCACTCCCAAACGCGTGGTACGCACCCCAACGACCTCCGCGGCGCGGGCGCGCAGAAGGATTCTTAAACCATAGATTTAAGCGGCGTTCTTTGGGTACTCTCTTTCGCCGAAGAAAGAAAGTACCCCGCCGGAGGCATGCATAGGCTGTTGCCCTCGCCGCCGAAAATTTTGCCGAAATTTTTCAAAACCGGTTCACAATTTTCTCCGGGTGTGTTACAGTAAAGTGGAATATATTTTCAGGGGGACTCCCCCTGTATCACAGGAGGCTAACATATGATTCAGCTCACTGACCACGGCATCTTTCTCGTTGACGGCGAGGTGCGCGACAGCGCACCCGTCTCCGCGCAGGAGGCCCGGCAGCAGACCATGGCCTGGAACATCCTGCAGGCGCACAATACATCCGGCGACCCGGAGCATCTGAAGGTCCGCTTCGATGCGATGGTGTCCCACGACATCACCTATGTCGGCATCATCCAGCAGGCGCGCGCGTCCGGGATGAAGGAGTTCCCGATTCCCTACGCGCTGACGAACTGTCACAACAGCCTGTGCGCCGTGGGCGGCACGATCAACGAGGACGACCACATGTTCGGCCTGTCCGCCGCAAAGAAATACGGCGGCATCTATGTCCCCGCTAACCAGAGCGTCATCCACTCCTACGCCCGCGAGGAGCTGGCCCGCTGCGGCGGCATGATCCTCGGCTCCGACTCCCATACGCGCTACGGCGCGCTCGGCACGATGGCCGTGGGCGAAGGCGGCCCGGAGCTTGCCAAGCAGCTGCTGAAAAACACCTGGGACGTGAACATGCCCAAGGTTGTGCTCGTCTATCTCACCGGCGCGCCGCGCCGCGGCATCGGCCCGCACGACGTGGCCATCGCCCTCGTCAAGGCGACGTTTGAGAGCGGCTTTGTCAACAACTGCGTGCTCGAGTTCGCCGGCCCCGGCATCAAGAGCCTGCCCATCGACTTCCGCAACGGCATCGACGTCATGACGACGGAGACGACCTGCCTGTCCTCCATCTGGGAGACGGACGAGACGACCCGCGGCTTCTTCGCCGCGCACGGCCGCGAGCAGGACTATACCGAGCTGCACCCCGGCAAGACGGCTTGGTACGATAAGCTCATCACCATCGACCTCTCGAAGGTTGAGTCCATGATCGCCCTGCCGTTCCATCCGTCGAACGCGTGGACGATCCACGAGTTCCTCGATAACGCCGAGGAGATCCTCGCGCAGGTGGAGCAGGACGCGAAGCGCCGCTTCCCCAAGGCGCACCCGCACCTGACCGATAAAGTGCGCGACGGCGGCGTCTGGGCGGATCAGGGCGTGATCGCGGGCTGCAGCGGCGGTCTGTTCGACAACATCACCGAGGCCGCCGACATCATCCGCGGCAAGTATACCGGCAGCGGCGCGTTCAGCTTCGACGTGTACCCGACGTCCGTGCCCGTGTCGCTCGAGCTGATGCGCATCGGCGCGACGGCGGAGCTGCTCGAGTCCGGCGCGATCATCAAGCCGAGCTTCTGCGGCCCCTGCTTTGGCGCGGGCGATGTGCCCGCCAACAACGGCCTGTCCCTGCGCCACACGACGCGCAACTTCCCGAACCGCGAGGGCTCCAAGCCCGGCGAGGGGCAGTTTGCGGGCGTGTGCCTGATGGATGCGCGCTCCATCGCCGCCACGGCGGCAAACGGCGGCCGCATCACCGCCGCGACGGACGTGGACTACACCCCCGTCCACCACGACTACCACTTCGACAAGTCCGTCTACGCCAACCGTGTGTACTACGGCTTCGGCAAGGCCGACCCCTCGGTCGAGCTTGTCATGGGCCCGAACATCACCGACTGGCCCAAAATGTACCCGCTGAGTGAGAATCTGCTCGTGGAGCTTGCCGCCGTCATCCATGACCCGGTCACGACGACTGACGAGCTCATCCCCTCCGGCGAGACGTCGTCCTACCGCTCGAACCCCCTGCGCCTTGCGGAGTTTACGCTCAGCCGCCGCGTGCCGGAGTATGTCCCGCGCGCCAAGGAGATCGCGAAGCAGGAGGCGGCGCGCCGCGCAGGCGACGTGCCCGCGCACCTGCATGATGTGCTCGAGCGCGTGGGGGATGCCGCGGCGCTCGCCGAAAGCACGCAGTTCGGCTCCGCCGTGTTTGCCAACAAGCCCGGCGACGGCTCCGCCCGCGAGCAGGCGGCCTCCTGCCAGAAGGTGCTCGGCGGCTTTGCCAACGTCTGCTACGGCTTCGCCACGAAGCGCTACCGCTCCAACTGCATCAACTGGGGCATCCTGCCCTTCACCATCGACGAGGGGACGCCGTTTGACTATCAGAGCGGCGACTGCCTGTTCGTGCCCGGCATCCGCGCGGCAATCGAGGCCGGCGAGGAGGACATCCCCGCCAAGGTTATCTGCGCCGACGGCGGCGTCCACGATCTGCTGCTGCACGTCCGCGGCCTGACGCAGGATGAGAAGGAGATCATCCTCGACGGCTGCCTGATGAACTACTATGCCGCCCGGATGGGAGATAAGGAGTAAGATATTCATGGAAAAGATCAAGATGGTAACTCCTCTGGTGGAGATGGACGGCGACGAGATGACCCGCGTCCTCTGGAAGATGATCAAGGACGAGCTGATCTGCCCGTTCGTCGACCTGAAGACGGAGTATTATGACCTTGGCCTGCTGCACCGCAACGAGACGGAGGATCAGGTCACGGTGGACGCCGCGAACGCCACGCGCCGACTGGGCGTGGCCGTCAAGTGCGCGACCATCACCCCCAACAAGCAGCGCATGGAGGAGTACCCTCAGCTCACGCAGATGTGGAAGAGCCCGAACGGCACGATCCGCTCCATCCTCGACGGCACCGTGTTCCGCGCGCCCATCCTGATCGACAGCATCCACCCTGTGGTGAAGAACTGGAAAAAGCCCATCACCATCGCCCGTCACGCCTACGGCGACGTGTACCGCAGCGTCGATCTCTACACAACCGAGCCCGGCACCGCGACGCTGACGTTCAAGGGCGAGAGCGGCGCGGTGCAGTCCGTCGTCGTGCAGAAGGTGGACGGCCCCGCCGTCTGGCAGGGGCAGCACAACAAGGAGGGGAGCATCCGCTCCTTCGCCCGCGCGTGCTTCCAGTACGCCATCGACACGAAGCAGGATCTGTGGTTCTCCACGAAGGACACGATCGCCAAGGTCTATGACGGCGAGTTCAAGCGCGTGTTTGAAGAGGAGTTCGAGACGTATAAGGCGAAGTTCGACGAGCTCGGCATCACCTATTTCTATACGCTGATCGACGACGCGGTCGCCCGCGTGATCCGCTCGGAGGGCGGCTTCATCTGGGCCTGCAAGAACTACGACGGCGATGTGATGAGCGACATGGTCTCCACCGCCTTCGGCAGCCTTGCCATGATGACCTCCGTTCTCGTCGCGCCCGACGGCACGACCGAGTACGAGGCCGCGCACGGCACCGTTACGAAGCACTACTATAAATACCTCAAGGGCGAGCAGACCTCCACGAACCCGATGGCGACAATCTTCGCCTGGACGGGCGCGCTGCGCAAGCGCGCCCAGCTCGACGGCCTGCAGGACCTCGAGCAGTTTGCGGATCGGCTCGAGCAGGCGTGCTTCACCACGCTCGGCGAGGGGACAATGACGAAGGATCTCGTCGGCCTTGTCGACGAGGGCGTCGAGGCCCACGCCGTGACCTCCGCGGAGTTCATCGCCGCGATCCGGAAAAACCTTCAGTCTCTTCACTCATAAGGGCGCTGCCCTTATGAGTGGAAGGGGTTTCGCTGCGCTCTGCGCCACGGCTGGCTATGCCAGCCTGTGACGCTCGTTCCGCGCAAAGAGTTTTTGCGGCGTACACGCCGCCGCAAAAAACGGATTTCATCTTATTCGCGGCTTGTGAGCCGCGAACGCTGTGAGACATTTTGAGAATTCGCAAAAGCCGGTCGGCCGCGTCTGCGGCCGGCCGGTTTTTTTGCGCAGGCGAGGGAAAAACAGGCGGTTGACGCTCCATATCATTTATTGTATAATAAACTGATTTAATGTGCGGAGGTATACCCTTTATGTGGATCGCGGATGGCTGGAAGGATTATGAGCTGCTGGACTGCGGCGGCGGAGAGAAGCTGGAGCGCTGGGGCAAGCAGATTCTCGTGCGCCCGGATCCCCAGGCAATCTGGGAGACGGAGCACAGAAACCGTGGCTGGCGCATGGCGGACGCGCGCTACAGCCGCTCGTCGACGGGCGGCGGGCACTGGGACAAGAAAAAGCTCCCCGAGAGCTGGCCCGTCCGGTATAAGGAGCTGACGTTTCAGGTCAAGCCCATGAACTTCAAGCACACGGGGCTCTTTCCCGAGCAGGCCGCGAACTGGGACTTCGCCATGGAGCAGATCCGCGCGGCGGGGCGTCCCATCCGCGTGCTGAATCTCTTCGCCTACACCGGCGGCGCGACGGTCGCCTGCGCGAAGGCGGGGGCGTCGGTGTGCCATGTGGACGCGGCGAAGGGCATGGTCGCCTGGGCGAAGGAGAACGCCAGATGCTCCGGTCTTGCCGAAGCGCCGATCCGCTGGATCGTGGACGACTGCGCGAAGTTCGTCGAGCGGGAGATCCGCCGCGGCAAGACGTACGACGCCATCATCATGGACCCGCCGAGCTACGGCCGCGGCCCCGGCGGCGAGGTGTGGAAGCTCGAGGAGAACCTCTATCCCTTCGTGAAGCTCTGCGCCCGGGTGCTGTCGGATCAGCCCCTGTTCGTCATTCTCAACAGCTATACAACCGGCCTCGCCCCGTCCGTGCTGGGCTACATCCTGCAGCTGCTCGTCGGCAAAAAGTTCGGCGGGCGCGTGACGTGGGATGAGCTGGGCCTGCCTTGCACCGATTCGGGCATGGCGCTGCCCTGCGGCGCGACGGGCCGCTGGATGTGCAGATAAATCACCCTTTCATAAGAAAAGAGAAGCCAATGCAGACAATGATTGAAACAAAAGACCTCACCTTTGCCTACCCGGCGGAGGAGGGGGAGGAGCCCCGCGCCGCGCTGAAGGACGTGAACGTCTCGATTGAGCGGGGCAGCTTCGTGGTGGTGCTGGGGCACAACGGCTCCGGCAAGTCCACGCTGGCAAAGCATATGAACGCCGTGCTCCTGCCCTCGGGCGGCGCGGTGTATGTCGAGGGGATGGACACGCGCGACGAGGCGTGTCTGCTCGAGATCCGCCGCCGCGTCGGCATGGTATTCCAGAATCCGGATAACCAGATCGTCGCGAACGTGGTGGAGGAGGACGTCGCCTTCGCGCCGGAGAACCTCGGCGTACCGTCGGAGGAGATCCGCCGCCGCGTCGACGACGCGCTCACCGCCGTCGGGATGGAGAAGTTCACGCGTCACGCGCCGCACCTTCTCTCCGGCGGACAGAAGCAGCGCGTGGCCATCGCGGGCGTGATCGCGATGGAGCCGGAGTGCATCGTCCTCGACGAGGCGACCGCCATGCTCGACCCCGTCGGGCGGCGCGAGGTGCTCTCAACCGTCCACCGGCTCAACCGCGAGCGGGGGATCACGGTCGTGCTCATCACGCACCACATGAACGAGGCGCTCGAGGCCGACCGCGTGATCGTCATGAACGACGGCGAGCAGGTGCTCGACGGCCCGCCGCGCGAGATTTTCCGGCGCGTGGAGCAGCTGCGCGCACTGGGGCTCACCGTGCCGGACACGGTGGAGCTGCTGTATGAGCTGAATCAGGAGGGGATGGATCTGCCGCTGGACGCCATCTCCGTGGAGGAATGTGCCCGCGCCATCTGCCAGGCGTTTGACGGCGCGGAAGGGAAGTAAGCCATTGGAACCGATTTTGAAAATAGAGAACCTGACCCATACCTACAGCGCCGGGACGCCCTTCGAGCGCCGCGCCGTGGACGGGGTGAATCTGGAGGTCGCACCGGGGGAGTTTCTCGGCGTCATCGGCCACACCGGGTCAGGCAAATCCACGTTTATCCAGCACCTCAACGGCCTGCTGCGCCCGACGGAGGGGCGCATCCTGCTCGAGGGGCGCGACATCTGGGCCGAGCCGAAGAAGATCCGCCGCGTGCGCTTCGAGGTGGGGCTGGTGTTCCAGTATCCGGAGTATCAGCTCTTTGAGGAGACGGTCTATAAGGACATCGCCTTCGGCCCGGGCAACATGGGCCTTTCGAAAGACGAGATCGACCGCCGCGTGCGCGAGGCGGCGGAGCTGGTCGGCCTGAGCGAGGACATGCTCGCCCAGTCGCCCTTTGAGCTCTCCGGCGGACAGAAGCGCCGCGTGGCCATCGCGGGCGTGATTGCGATGGAGCCGAAGGTGCTCATCCTCGACGAGCCGACGGCGGGGCTTGACCCGCGCGGCCGCGAGGCCGTGCTCGCGCAGATCCGCGCCTATCACGAGCGCCGCGGCACGACTGTCATCCTCGTCAGCCACAGCATGGAGGAGATCGCCCGCAACGCCGGGCGTATCGTCGTGTTCTGCGATTCGCATATTCTCATGCAGGGTACCCCGCGCGAGGTGTTCGCCCGCGCGGAGGAGCTGGAGCGCGTGGGGCTCGACGTGCCGCAGGTGACGAAAATCGCCGGCGAGCTGCGCCGCCGCGGCCTGCCGATCGACCCGGCGGTCTATACCATTGAGGATCTCAAGGCCGAGCTGCTGACCCTGAAAGGGGGGCATGCGGCATGCTGAAGGATATCACCCTCGGCCAGTTTTTCCCCGGCGATACGTTTATCCACCGGCTCGACCCGCGCACGAAGATTCTGGCCGTCGTGCTCTATATCGTCGCGCTGTTTAACGCCAAGTGGCTCGTGAGCTACGGTGTCGTGGCTGCGGTGCTGCTCGCGTGCATCCTCGTCTCGAAGGTACACTTCAGCGCGCTGACCCGCGGGCTCAAGCCCGTGTTCGTGATCGTGATCTTCACGGCGGTCATGAACCTGTTCTTCACCGGCGGAACGCCGGTGTGCGACGTGTGGCTCCTGCGCCACATCACGTGGGAGGGCATCTGGTCGGCGGGCTTCATGGTCGTGCGGATCGTGATGCTCATCATGGGGACGTTCCTGCTGACGTATACGACGAGTCCCATCTCCCTCACGGACGGGCTGGAGAGCCTGCTCGGCTTTTTGAAGAAGATTCACGCGCCGATCCATGAGCTTTCGATGATGATGTCGATCGCGCTGCGCTTTATCCCGACGCTCATCGAGGAGACGGACAAGATCATGTCCGCACAGAAGGCGCGCGGCGCCGACTTTGAAAGCGGCAATATTTTCCAGCGCGCCAAGGCGCTCATCCCGATCCTTGTGCCGCTGTTCATCAGCGCCTTCCGCCGCGCCGACGAGCTGGCGACGGCGATGGAGTGCCGCTGCTACCACGGCGGCGAGGGCCGCACGGCGCTGCACGTCCTGCGCTACCGCACGGCGGATTATCTCGTGATCGCGGGCTTTGTCCTGCTCGTCGCCGGGATCATCGCGCTGAAAAAATGCGGCCTGTAAACCGGCCGCACCGGAGGCTTTTATGCGCAATATCGCCCTGATTTTAATGTATAACGGCACGGCCTACCACGGCTGGCAGGTGCAGAAGACCGAGGTCACCGTCGCGCAGACGCTGGAAAAGGGTCTGTCGATGGTCTGCGGCGAGCCGGTTCGCGTCGTCGGCTGCGGCCGGACGGACGCGGGCGTCCACGCCGAGCACTATGTGGCCAATTTCCACACGTCCTCGCGCATCCCCGTCGACCGCCTGCCCTTTGCCGTCAACACCCACATTCCGGAGGACATCGCTGTGCTCGAGGCGTATGAGGTCGCGGACGATTTCAACGCCATCGGATCGTGCATCCGCAAGGAGTACACCTACCGGATCTATAATTCCCGCGTGAAGAACCCGTTCTATGTCAACCGGGCATACTTCTACCCGAAGCGGCTTGACGAGGACGTGATGGACCGCGCCGCCCGCGCCTTTGAGGGAACACACGACTTTGCCGCCGTGCGCAGCGTCGGTACGAACGTGCGCAGCACCGTCCGCACGATCTACTACTGCCGCGTCACGCGCAGCGGCGAACTGCTGGAGTTAAAGGTATGCGCGAACGGATTTCTGTATAATATGGTACGGGCCATCACCGGCACCGTGCTCTACGCCGCGGAGGGGAAGCTCCGGCCGGAGGACATCCCCACGATTCTCGACTCCGGCAACCGGACGCTCGCGGGGCCGACGGCGCCGCCGGGCGGACTGTACCTGACGCGCGTGTGGTATGAGGATGAAAGACTCAATGGAAAAATGGGAGTATGACCTGGGCAACCCCCAGGAGGAGGCGCCCCGGCGCATCCAGAAGAAAAACTACAAAAAGCGCCTGAAGTGGCTGGGGATCGCGGCGGCCGTGGTGCTCGCGGTCGTGGCGGTCGCGCTGCTGTGGGATCACGGCAGCTTCGACGGTCTGCGCCGCGCCGTGATCTACCGGCAGGCGCAGAAGGACGAGACGGGCTGCGCCCAGCTCTACCGCTACGCCGTGGAGAAGAGCGCGGTGTTCACATCGCTCGATGGGAGCCTGATTATGGCCTCCGACGGGCAGATCAGCGTCCTCGGTGAGGACGGGGCCGTTCGCTACCACACGCAGGTGAAGTTCTCGCACGCGGCCGTGTTTGCGGCGGGCGGGCGCGCCGTCGCCTATGACATCGGCGGCACGGAGATCTATGTCCTCGACAGCCACGGCCTTGTGCGCCAGCTGACGTGCGGCGGTGAGATCCTCGCCGTCACCGCAAACGAGGGCGGCATGCTCGCCGCGACGGTCAACAAGAGCGGCTATAAGGCCGCCGTCGAGGTCTACGACGCGAAGGGAAGCATGACCTTTGAGTTCGACTCGTCCGACCGCTTCGTCATGACCGCCGCCGTCACGTCCGACGGCAAGCACCTCGCCGCCGTCACGATGGGGCAGGAGGACGGCAGCTACCGCAGCAGCATCGTCTTTTACAAGCTCACGTCCGAGACGCCCGCGGCGACCTGCACGCTCGAGGGCGGCGCGGTCTATGACATCGGCCATGTCGGCAGCCGTCTGTGCGCCGTGTCGGAGGACGCGCTGCACTTTCTGAGCAGCGGCGGTAAGGAGACGGCGAGCTACAGCTTCGGCGGGAAGTACCTGCGCCGGTGCAGCCTGAGCGGCGACGGCTATGCCGCGCTTCTGCTCGGCGACTATAAGTCCGGCAGTCAGGCCGTGCTCGCCACGGTCAGCAGCGCCGGCAGCGAGATTGCGCGTCTGGAGATCAGCAGCGAGGTGCTGGGCATCTCCGCCGCCGGGCGGTATATCGCGGTGCTCTACAGTGACCGCCTGACGATCTATGACAAAAACTGGAACGAACACGCAACGCTTGAGGGCGTGAGCACGGCGCGGCAGGTGCTCATGCGCGCGGACGGCTCGGCCGTGCTGGCCGGTTCCGCTTCCGCGAGTCTCTATCTGCCGTAAGGAGGAACTATGGCACTCATCGCAGATCTGCTTATCGCGGCGGCTCTGCTCGCGGCGGTTGTCATCGGCGCGAGACGGGGGCTGCTCAGGAGCCTGACAGGGCTTGTGGTCGTGGTGCTAGCGTTTGTGCTGGCGTCGTGGGCGGCGGACCGTCTGGCCGATCCCGTGGCGCAGAAGCTCTCCCCGCTCGTCGAGCGGCGCATCGAGCAGAAGCTCACGCAGCAGGAGTCGGCCTCGGCCGAGAGCGTGCTCGCGGATTTCGGCTTCATCGGCGAGCGCCTGCAGGAGCTGACGCAGCAGGTGGTACGCGCCGCGCAGGAGTCGGGTGCGTCGCTGCTGGCGGCGCTGTCGCAGAGCGTGGCGCACTCGGTGGCGTATACGCTGGTATACGTCGTATCGTTCGTGCTGCTGCTTCTGGTGCTGGGGCTTTTGTCAAAGCCGCTCCAGCTCGTCACGAAGCTCCCGGTGATCCACGGGGCCAACGCCGTCGGCGGCGGTGCGCTCGGCCTTTTGTGGGGCGCGCTGGTCGTGTTCGTGGTCGTGTGGGCGCTGCGTAAATTTGATATTCTGCTTACCCCGGAGACGGTGGAGCAGTCCCGTCTGCTGCGCTTTTTCGCCGAGCACAGCCCGCTGGACTGGATTTCCGGTCTCTGATGCGATAAAAATCCCGATTGGTTAACGGAGGAAAACTATGCAACCTACTCTTTGTTCCCGATGCAAGAAGAATGTGGCCGTGGTGTTCATCTCCCGTACGAATGAGAAGAACGAGACGGTCAATGAGGGCCTCTGCCTCAAGTGTGCGGCGCAGCTCGGGCTGCCGCAGGTGGAGGACATGATGAAGCGCATGGGCATCAGCCCGGACGATCTCGAGGGACTGAACAACGAGATGATGCAGGCCTTCGGCGGCGCCGAGGAGATGAGCGACCTGCCCGAGGGCGACGGCGAGGACGACGAGGAGAGCGGCAAGACCGCGACGTTCCCGTTCCTCAACCGCCTGTTCGGCAGCGGCTCCCCCGCGGAAAAGCCCGAGGAGGGCGGCGCCGCGGGCGGCAAGTCCCGCGACACGCGCGAGCGCAAGGCCGATAAGAAGAAAAAGTATCTCGACAACTACTGCATCAACCTCTCCCAGCGCGCCCGCGACGGCAAGCTCGACGCCGTCATCGGCCGCGCCGAGGAGATCGAGCGCGTCGTTCAGATCCTCAACCGCCGCCAGAAGAACAATCCCTGCCTCATCGGTGAGCCGGGCGTCGGCAAGACCGCTGTCGCGGAGGGACTTGCCGT
>USAC01000075.1 GCA_900552475.1 uncultured Eubacteriales bacterium
AGGAAGGGCATATCCTCCTGCGGCAGCACACGGGACACGACGCCCTTGTTGCCGTGACGGCCGGCCATCTTGTCGCCGGGCTGGATCTTGCGGCGCTGCGCGATGTAGATGCGGACGACCTGATTGACGCCCGGCCCGAGCTCGTCGCCGTTCTCGCGGGTAAAGACCTTCGCGTCGACGATGATGCCGCTCTCGCCGTGGGGCACCTTCAGGGAGGTGTCGCGCACCTCGCGGGCCTTCTCGCCGAAGATGGCGCGCAGCAGGCGCTCCTCCGCAGTGAGATCCGTCTCTCCCTTGGGCGTGACCTTGCCGACGAGGATGTCGCCGGCGTGTACCTCCGCGCCGACGCGGATGATGCCGTTTTCATCGAGGTCCTTCAGCGCGTCATCACCGACGTTCGGGATGTCGCGCGTGATCTCCTCGGGCCCGAGCTTGGTGTCGCGGGCGTCGATCTCATACTCCTCGATGTGGATGGAGGTATAGACGTCCTCGCGCACAAGGCGCTCGTTGAGGAGGACGGCGTCCTCGTAGTTATAGCCCTCCCACGTCATGAAGCCGACGAGGATGTTGCGGCCGAGGGCGATCTCGCCCTGATCGGTCGCGGGGCCGTCGGCCAGCACGGTGGGATCGTCGCCGCCGTGGACGCGCTCGCCCACGGAGACAATCGGCTTCTGGTTGATGCAGGTGCCGTGGTTCGAGCGGAGGAACTTAATGAGCTTATACTCCTTCGTCACGCCGCTGTCGTACTTGACGGAGATGGCGCGCGCGTCGACCTTCGTGACGACGCCGTCGCCCTCGGCCAGCACGACAACCTCGGAGTCCATGCAGATCTTGTGCTCCATACCGGTGCCGACGATGGGGGCCTCGGGCCGCAGCAGCGGCACGGCCTGACGCTGCATGTTCGCGCCCATCAGCGCGCGGTTCGCGTCGTCGTTCGGCAGGAAGGGGATCATGGCCGTCGCGATGGAGACCATCATACGCGGGGAGATGTCGATGAAGTCGACGTGCGCGCGGTCAACCTGCACGATCTCGTCGCGGTGGCGGCAGGTGATGCGCTGGTTCGTCAGGCAGCCATTCTCGTCGACGGGCTCGGCGGCCTGGCCGACGATATACTGATCCTCGACGTCCGCAGTCATATAGGTGACGTCGTCGGAGACGTGGTACGTCTCGTGGTCGACGGCACGGAACGGCGCCTCGATGAAGCCGTACTCGTTGATGCGGGCATAGGTCGCGAGGTAGGAGATCAGGCCGATGTTCGGGCCTTCAGGCGTCTCGATGGGGCACATGCGGCCGTAGTGGCTGTAGTGCACGTCTCGGACCTCCATGTTCGCGCGCTCGCGGGAGAGGCCGCCGGGGCCCAGCGCGGACAGACGGCGCTTGTGCGTCAGCTCGGCCAGCGGGTTCGTCTGGTCCATGAACTGGCTCAGGGGGCTGGAGCCGAAGAACTCCTTGATCGCCGCCGTGACGGGGCGGATGTTGATCAGGCTCTGCGGGGTGACGATGTCGAGATCCTGAATCGTCATGCGCTCGCGGATGACGCGCTCCATACGGCTAAAGCCGATGCGGAACTGGTTCTGCAGCAGCTCGCCCACGCAGCGCAGGCGGCGGTTGCCGAGGTGGTCGATGTCGTCCTTCGTGACAAGGCCGCAGGCCAGCGCGTTCATATAGTTGATGGAGGCGAAGATATCGTCGATGATGATATGCTTGGGCACCAGCTCGTCGGCGTGGAGCTTACACTGCTCGATGAGCTCCTCGCCCTCGTACTGGCTCAGCAGATCCTGCAGCACACTAAAGCGCACGCGCTCCTTGATGCCGCACTTCTCGCGCGGGTCAAAGTCCACATAGTGGCGCATGTCGCACATCTGGTTGGTGAACACGCGGATCACGTCGCCGTTTTCGAGCTTCACGGAGACCTCGCCGACGCCGATGGCGTCCATCTCGCGGCAGTCGTTGCCGGTCAGGACGCGGCCCTCGTCGAAGAGGATCTCGCCGGTGGCGGGGTCGGCCACGGGCATGGCCAGCTTCTGACCCTTCACGCGCGCCCAGAGCGTCAGCTTCTTGTTGAACTTATAGCGGCCGACGGTGCTCAGGTCATAGCGGCGGGGATCGAAGAAGAGGTTCTGGATCAGCGTCTCGGCGGAGTCGAGCGTCGGCGGCTCGCCGGGGCGGAGCTTGCGGTAGATCTCCAGCATGGCCTCCTCATAGGTCTTGCAGGTATCCTTCTCGAGGGTGGCAACGATGCGCGGATCGTCGCCGAAGCGGTCGAGGATCTCGGCATCGGTCTTGAGGCCGAGCGCGCGGATGAGACAGGTGATGGGGAGCTTGCGGTTCTTGTCGATACGGACCCAGAACACCTCGCTGGTGTCCGTCTCATACTCGAGCCACGCGCCGCGATAGGGGATGACGGTGCTCGTCAGCAGCGGCAGGTCGGTCTTGAGGTCGATCTCCTTGCCGTAGTAGATGCCGGGGGAGCGGACGATCTGGGAGACGACCACGCGCTCGGCGCCGTTGATGACAAACGTACCGGACTCGGTCATCAGCGGGAAATCGCCCATGAAGATCTCCTGCTCCTTGATCTCGCCCGTCTCCTTGTTGTGCAGGCGGACGCTCACCTTCATCGGGGCGGCATACGTCGCGTCGCGGGCCTTGCACTCCTCCACGTCATACTTGGGAGGCTCGTTCATGCTGTAATCGAGGAAGCTCAGCTCCAGATTACCGGCATAGTCCGTGATGGACGCCACGTCCGCGAACACCTCGCGCAGGCCGGTGTCCAGGAACCACTGATAGGAGTTCTTCTGGATCGCCAGCAGGTTGGGCATCGCCATGACCTCTTCGTGTCTGGCAAAGTTCTTGCGCAGGGTCTTGCCGTAGTACTTGTCCTTGGCCATCTTCAATACTCACGCCTTTCTTTCAGCATTTTCGGCAGCGCGCCGCGCCGGGCTCCGCCGGTTCGGTGCGCCAGTTATACAAAGGGAAACAGCTCGTCTTCCGCCGCGACACGCACGGGTTTGTTGCGCGTTTTTTGCGCCGCCCGCTTGTAATTTTCGGGGGAAGCTGGTATAGTATGGATAGTTTTAATGGGGCTGTAGGCCCACTATCCGAATATAAGCGTCTTATCTTACCAAATTCTGCTCTGTTTGTCAAGGGCTATTTGCGGTCTGCGTCCGATTTTCCCCGCTGCGGGGCTGATTTCGGGTGCAGGCGCTATTTTTTTGCGCGGATGCTGCCAAATGGGGCGGCTCTCCTCCGCCCGTTTGTCTGTTTCGCCGTTTTTGATGATTTTTTCTATCATATTTTGCAATCCTTTGGTCTTTTCGCCGATAGACGTTCTTTCTCCGAGCCCATATAATGGTATCAGTAAAAGGCAAAGGAGAAACCGTATGAGCCTGCGCTGCGCCAAGTGCATCGCCTGTTGTCAGACCGTCTGTGGGGCGGCCTGTTGTCCCTGCGCGCATTTCGGTCATACGTTTTCTGCCTGCGCGCCGCAAAGCTGAGCGGCGCAGCGCTCCGCTATGAACCAAGCGGCAGAGGGTGTATGACGCACCCCCTGCCGTTTTTTTGTACATACGGGCGCGCACCCGTCAAAGAAGAAAGGAAGCTGCACCATGAACACCTACCGTTCCCTGAGCCAGCTCGTCGGGCACACCCCTCTGCTCGAGGCCGTCCGCTACCGTGAGCTGGCGGAGCTGCCCGCCAACCTCTTCCTGAAGCTCGAGAGCTTCAACCCCGCGGGCTCCGCGAAGGACCGCGTCGCCCTGCACATGATCGAAACGGCCGAGGCCGACGGCCGCCTGACCCCCGGCGGCGTCATCATCGAGCCGACGAGCGGCAACACCGGCATCGGGCTCGCCGCCATCGGCATCGCCCGCGGCTACCGCGTCATTCTCACCATGCCCGACTCCATGAGCGCCGAGCGGCGCGCCCTGCTCGCGGCCTACGGCGCCGAGCTGGTGCTCACCCCCGGCAAAGACGGCATGGCGGGCGCCATCGCCAGGGCCGAGGAGCTGGCGGCGGAGCTGCCCGGCAGCTTCATCGCCGGGCAGTTTGAAAACCCCGCCAACCCCGACGCGCACTACCGCACGACCGGCCCCGAGATCTGGTCGGATCTGGACGGGCAGGTCGATGCCTTCGTCGCGGGCGTCGGCACGGGCGGCACCGTCAGCGGCACCGCCCGCTATCTCAAGGAGCAGCAGCCCTCTGTCCATATTGTCGCGGTCGAGCCCGCCGCCTCCCCGCTGCTCAGCGGCGGCAAGGCAGGCCCCCACGGTCTGATGGGCATCGGCGCAAACTTCGTCCCGAAGAACTTTGACCGCAGCGCCGTCGACGAGATCGTCCCCGTCCGCGAGGAGGACGCCTACGCCGCCGCGCGCCTGCTCGTGCGCGCCGAGGGCGTTCTCGCCGGGATCACCGCCGGCGCGGCGCTGTGGGCCGCGGGCGAGCTGGCCCGCCGCCCGGAGTTTGCCGGAAAGAACATCGTCGTGCTCCTGCCCGACACCGGCGAGCGCTATCTGTCCACCCCGCTGTTTGCAGAATAAGAGAGGAGAACCATTCCCGTGTACAGTTCCTATATTCAGGAGGCGGCCGCCGCCATGGCCGACCGCATGAACCAGAGTCCCGTCCCCCTGTACGGCAGCAAGCTGCGCCTGCCGAACCGTCAGGCGGTTATCCTGCTCATCAAGGAGATCCGCAAGCTGATGTTCCCCGCCTACTTCGGCGACCCCGAGCTCATGAGCCTTGCCCCAGCGGACTACGCCGCGCTCATTCTCGAGCGCGTGGAGGCGCAGCTGCGCGCGCAGATCGCCCTCGCCCTGCCTGAGAGCGAGACCGACCGCGCCGCCGAGGTCGCCCGCGAGATCATCGAGCGCATGCCCTATATTCAGGAGATGCTGCTGAAGGATCTCGACGCCACGTTCGACGGCGACCCCGCCGCCGCGTCGAAGGAGGAGGTCATCTTCGCCTATCCGGGTCTGTTCGCGATTTTCGTCTACCGCATCGCGCACGAGCTGTATCTGCGCAAGATCCCCATGATCCCGCGCATCATGACCGAGTACGCCCACAGCCACACCGGCATCGACATCAACCCCGGCGCGAAGATCGGCTCGTACTTCTTCATTGACCACGGCACCGGCATCGTCGTCGGCGAGACGACGGACATCGGCGACCACGTCAAGCTCTATCAAGGTGTGACGCTCGGCGCGCTCTCCCCGCGCGCGGGGCACAATTCGCTCCCCGGCAAGCGCCACCCGACCGTCGGCAACGACGTGACGATCTACTCCGGCGCGTCGATCCTCGGCGGACAGACGGTCATCGGAGACCACTCCGTCGTCGGCGGCAACGCCTTCCTGACCGGCTCGGTCGATGACAACACCCGCGTCGTCATCCAGGCCCCCGAGACGATCTTCAAGAACGCGAAACACAAGGAATAAACCTTCCATCAAAAGGCGCCGCCTTTTGATGGAGCGGTTTTCGCTTCGTTCTGGTGCCACGGCTGGTCTTTGGCCACCCCAGGCCCGTCACAGCGCACAAAGTGTTTTTGTGATGTACACGCCGCCCCAAAAAAACGGATCGGATCATTTTAGCCCCGCAGCGGCGGCGCGAACTCTGCGAGACAATTTATCAGTTATAAATGCCGAAACGGTAGCTGCGATGCTGCTCCCGTTTCGGCATTTGGTGAGGAGAAAAGTAAGGTGAGTTGTTGTTTAATAGACGATCTCGCCCTCGGTGGGGCTGCCCGCCGCCTGCGACTCGTCGGTGTCGATGTGCATGGTGGTGATGCCGCCGTGGTTCACGCGCACGACCACATCGTCGAAGATCAGGCGGCGCTCCGGGCCGCCGAGGGCGACCTTGACGATCTGACCGTTCTCGATGCCCATCTTCTCGGCGTCGACGTCGGTGACGTGGATGTGCCGCTTGGCGATGATGACGCCCTCCGACAGATCAATCTCGCCCGCGGGCCCGATCAGCTTGCACGCGCCGGAGCCGGCCAGATGGCCGCTCTCGCGGATGGGCGCGTCGATGCCGAGCGTGCGCGCGTCGCTGCCGGAGAGCTCCACCTGATCGGCCGTGCGGCACGGGCCGAGGACGGAGATGTTCTCGATCGAGCGCTTCGGTCCGACGACGGTCAGGCGCTCATGGCAGGCATAGATGCCGGGGTAGGACAGGTTCTTGCGCGGCTGCAGCTGGTGGCCCGCGCCGAACAGCTTCTCCACGGACTCCTGCGTCAGATGGATGTGGCGCGCCGATGTTTCAACCATGAATTTCATAGTAAAATCTCCTTTTTGTAGATCGATGACTGTTTATTTCTCCGCTTTGCGGCGATAGCTCTCGTACTTCTCCTGCGCGGCCTCCTCCGCCTCGGCGAAGAGCACCTTGGCGTTGTCGGGGAAGCTCAGCTCCAGCGAGGCATAGCGCACCTCGCCCTTCATGAAGTCATACAGCGGCATCGTCGGCTCCTTGGAGTCGAGCGTGAAGGTCTTCGTCTCGGGGCTGTAGCGGTAGAGGTTCCAGTAGCCGGAGGCCACCGCGTCCTTCATCTCCTGCTGCACGCCGCTCATGCCGCGCTTGATGCCGTGGTTGATGCAGGGGGCATAGCAGATGACGATGGACGGGCCCTTGTGCACCTCGGCCTCCTTCAGCGCCTTGATGAGCTGGCCGGGGTTGGCGCCCATGGCGCACTGGGCGACATAGACGTTGTCGTAGTTCATCAGCAGCATGCCGAGATCCTTCTTCTTCGTCTTCTTGCCGCTCGCCTGGAACTGCGCCACCGCGCCGACGGGCGTGGCCTTCGAGGACTGGCCGCCGGTGTTGGAATAGACCTCGGTATCGACGAGGAGCACATTCACGTCCTCGCCCATGGCGAACACGTGATCCAGACCGCCGTAGCCGATGTCGTACGCCCAGCCGTCGCCGCCGTACATCCACATGGTCTTCTTGGCGAGGTCCTTTTTGCGCTTGAGGATCTCCTGCGCGATGGTCTGCTCCTCTGCAGTGAGCTTCGCGCTCTCGAGCGCGGCGACCAGCTTCTCCGTCGCGGGCGTGGAGGCGTCCAGATCGTCATAGACCGCGAAATAGCCGGCGATGGCCGCCTTGACCGTCTCGTCCTTCGTCAGGGCGTCGAGCTCCCTGACGTAGTTCGTCGCGGCGTCGCGCAGCTGCCTGACGGCGAGGCACATGCCGTAGGAGAACTCGGCATTGTTTTCAAACAGGGAGTTCGACCACGCGACGCCCTTGCCCTGCGCGTTCTTGCAGTACGGGACGCACGGCATGGCCGCGCCCCACGCCTGCGTGCAGCCGGTAGCGTTGGCGAGGTACATCTTGTCGCCGAAGAGCTGGGTCAGGAGCTTGGCATACGGCGTCTCGCCGCAGCCCGCGCACGCGCCGTTGAACTCCAGCAGCGGCTGGCGGAACTGGCTGCCCTTGAGGGTGAACTTGTCGCCCGATTCGGCCTTCTCCGGCAGGCGCGTGAGGTACGTCCACTGCGCGGGCACCTGATGCACCTCGTGGGCGGGCACCATCTTCAGCGCCTTTCCGCTCTTCGGGCAGGAGGAGACGCAGCTGCCGCAGCTCGTGCAGTCGAGCGTGGAGACGCCCATCGTATACTTGTAGTCCTTGACCTTCGCGCCCTTGGCGTCCGCGAAGGTCATCCCGGCGGGCGCGGCCTTCACCTCATCCTCGCTCAGCAGGAACGGGCGGATCACCGCGTGCGGGCAGACAAACGAGCACATGTTGCACTGCAGGCACTCGGCCGCGTCCCACACCGGCAGGTGCGTCGCGATGCCGCGCTTTTCATACTGCGAGGTGCCGAGCGGCATCGTGCCGTCCTCCATCCCCTTGAAGGCGGAGACAGGCAGCTCGTCGCCCTTCTGGGCATTGATCGGCACGAGGATGTTGCGGATCACGTCGGGCAGGTTGGCGTCTGCGGGCTGCAGAGCCTTGCCGGTGAGGTTCGTCCACTCGGGCTTCACCTTCACCTCGACGAGGGCGTTGATGCCCGCGTCGACGGCCTGCAGGTTCATGTTCACGATCTTCTCGCCCTTGAGCCCGTAGGTCTTCTTCACAGCGGCCTTCATGTGCGCCACGGCATCCTCCACGGGGATGATGTTCGCGAGCTTGAAGAACGCCGCCTGCAGCACCATGTTCGAGCGGTTGCCGAGACCGATCGCCTGCGACTGCCTGTTCGCGTCGATGATGTAGAAGTGGATGTCGTTGTCGGCGATGTACTTGAGGATCTCACCGGGGACGTGCTGCTCCAGCTCGCTCTCCTGCCACTCGCAGTTGAGCAGGAAGCTGCCGTGCGGCTTGAGCTCGTGGATAATGTCGTATTTCGTCAGGTACGTCTGGTTGTGGCAGGCGATGAAGTCGGCGCTGCTGACATAGTAGGTCGAGCTGATCGGCTTCTTGCCGAAGCGCAGATGGCTCTTCGTGATGCCGAAGGACTTCTTCGTGTCGTACTCAAAGTACGCCTGACAGTACATATCGGTCGTGTCGCCGATGATCTTGATGGAGTTCTTGTTCGCGCCGACCGTGCCGTCGGAGCCGAGGCCCCAGAACTTGCAGCTGATCGTGCCCTCCGGCTCGGTCAGAAGCGGCGCGCCCACGGGCAGGGACAGGTGCGTCACATCGTCCACGATGCCGATGGTGAAGTGATTCTTCGGCTCGTCGAGCAGCAGGTTGTCGAACACTGCCTTGAGCTGGGCGGGGGTCGTGTCCTTGCTGGAGAGGCCGTAGCGGCCGGCATAGATCTCCGGACGGGTCTTCTCGTTGATGAACGCGGCGCAGACATCCTCATACAGCGGCTCGCCGATCGAGCCCATCTCCTTCACGCGGTCGAGCACGGCGATCTTCCGCACTGTCTTGGGAAGCGCCGCCAGCAGGTGCTTGCGGGAGAAGGGGCGGAACAGGTGTACCTGCAGGAAGCCGACCTTCTCGCCCTTGGCGGTGAGGTAGTCGACGACCTCCTGCGCGCAGCCGGAGACGCTGCCCATCGCGACGATGACGCGCTCGGCGTCCGGTGCGCCGTAGTAGTTGAAGAGGTGATACTCGCGGCCGGTCAGCCGGCTGATCTGGGCCATATAGTCCTCGACGATGCCGGGCAGCTCGTCATAGGCCGTGTTGTTTGCCTCGCGGAGCTGGAAGTAGATGTCGGGGTTGTCGACGAGCGAGCGCATACGCGGATCCTCGGGGTTGAGGGCGTTGGCGCGGAAGGCGGCCAGCGCGTCATAGTCGACGAGCTTCGCGTACTCGTCGTAGTCCATGACGTCGATCTTCTGGATCTCGTGGCTCGTGCGGAAGCCGTCGAAGAAGTGCAGGAACGGGATGTGGGCGCGGATGGCGCTCAGGTGCGCCACGGCGGCGAGATCCGCCGCCTGCTGCACGCTGCCGCTGGAGAGCAGGGCAAAGCCCGTCTGGCGGCAGTTCATCACGTCGGAGTGGTCGCCGAAGATGGAGAAGGCGTGCGTGCCCACCGTGCGGGATGCTACATGCAGCACCATCGGCAGCCGCTCGCCCGCGATGCGGTGCAGCGTCGGGATCATGAGCATCAATCCCTGCGAAGCGGTGAAGCTCGTCGCGAGCGTACCGGCCTCGAGCGCGCCGTGACATGCGCCGCACGCGCCGGCCTCGGACTGCATCTCCACGAGACGCACGGGCTGGCCGAAGATGTTCTTTTTGCCCTTGGCGGACCACTCGTCCGCATGCTCTGCCATCGGCGAGGAGGGCGTGATGGGATAGATCGCCGCCACCTCGGAAAACGCGTAGGCTACATACGCCGCCGCTTCGTTACCGTCACAGATTTTGGTCAGTTTCTTCATAGCTTTATTCTCCCCTCTGCAAGCGCCGCCGGACGGCGGCGGAATATACCGTTTGTCCGCTGCTTGTTTCCTATGCAGCTTGCTCTCTGTATATACAACTGTACCGCTCAAAAGGGTGAAAGTCTTGTAAAATATCTTCATTTTTTCTCCGCCAGCAGCGGAGAAACGTATTTTCCAAAATTATGCACTTTTTCCCGTTCATCCGCTCATTTCTCCCTAAATACAAAACGCAGCCCCAAAGAAAGGCCAATGGTCTTTCCTGGGGCTGCAAAAGTCTCACAGAGTTCGCGGCCCGAAAGCCGCGAATAAAGTCCAATCATATTTCGCGGCGGCGTGTACATCGCGAAATATACCTTGCGCGGAGAGAGTGTATTTTTGTGTGCTGCGCACACAAAAATGCGCGGTTCGGAGCGAAACCCCTCACGGAAAAGGGCGCGCCGTTCGGGGCGGTCCAATAAAACAGTATATTGTTTTCGGGAAGCGGCATGAGTAATCATGCCGCTTTTCCGTTCATAACGTCATAGAG